>JABFRC010000137.1 GCA_013141375.1 Methylococcaceae bacterium
GCTGACGCCAGTTAATGATGCCGGACCAACCCGGAATTTCCAGCGCCAATCGCTGTAAATAGCCTGGCCATTTATCCTGCGGAATATCAAGATGGCTCAACTCGACAATAATGGTATCAATAGCATCTTCAGGCAGTTCTGCGATGATTTCCTGCCAATCCGGCAATTCATGCAAAAAAGGATTGGCATCAAGCGCGGCGGTCGCCCGCCAGGCACGGTAGAGTCCTAACTCTGCACGCTCGGGTAATTGCCAGGCAGCAACACCCTGATCCAATGCCGACGCGCAAATTCGGATTAACTGGGGGCGAATAGCATCAAGAATATCCTTGCCGGTTAGCGCCAGCACCAAACCACGCAAGGTTTTACTGTCGCCCAGTTCTGCCAGTTGATTATCCAAAATAGCCCTGGCTTGCTGCTGCATATCCGGGTGGGTCAGACCATTTGCATGCGGTTCTGCCAACCAATCTTCTGCCGCATCCAATGCGCCATCCATTAAAGTTTCAGGATGCAAGGCCGCATGCTGCAATTCCAGTTTGCTGAGGAGGCTTTCCCATAACTTTTTGATCGCCTGGGTATCTTTAAATCGACTGCGAATATCTTGTGGAACATCCGACTGAAAATCCGATAACGCGCCGCATTCCTCGATTTGCCAATTCAATTGGCTAACGCTCAATGCAGGTAAATCATAAAGTAGGGCAATGCGATAGATGTCCAGACGGGGGATGGCAATTTCGCCGGCAATACACACCAGTTGTTCGGCATTCAAGTCAGGCGATTGGCTAAAAGCCGCGTCGAGATCTGACTGGGTAATTCTGCCTTGCTGATAAAAGTCCCGAAAACGAAACTCCGGCAAATAGCCATCAATTCCGGTCAGCGCCTTAAAAGCAGCTAAGGCCTCATCAAAAGGCAAATGTTGAAAGCCATGTAAGGTATTGTGGTGAACGAAATCAAGAATCGGCGCCTGGCCCGGCAACACATGATCTAAATGTTGCAAGGCATGACTGATCTGTTCGCGCAAAGAAAGTGAATGGTTGCTCATTGTCTATTCTGCGTACCCTACAGTTTTCATAAAATTCTTAACTTGATGAGTCGGTTCATGTCGCCCAACGTCGCTTGCGAAAGCTCAATCAATGGCGTTGGAAATAAGCCAAATAACACAATGCCTCCGACGAGAATGCCGGCGGCCAGTAATTCCGGTGCGCGTAAATCTTCAAGATGTTGCATGCCAGGCTTGACCGGCCCGGTAAATAACAGGTTGAGCGTGCGTAACGCATAGGCCGCGCCAATCAAGATACTCAGGCTAAACAACACCATCAAGGCGCCCCATTGTTCATAACCGCCAATTAAGGCATGCAGTTCGGCAATAAAACCCACCGTTCCCGGCAAGCCCATGGCAGCAAACAAGGTGATACTCATCACCATAGCAAAGCGTGGCATCACATGCATTAACGAGCTGTAGTCTTGAATGTTGCGGGTATGGGTGCGCTCATATAGCAAGCCAACTAAGAGGAATAACGCGCCGGCAATCAAACCGTGAGCGGTCATTTGTAATACCGCTCCGGTCAAGCCCGCTTCATTGAGCGCAGCAATTCCTAACAACACGACGCCCATGTGACTGACCGAGGAATAGGCCACCATCGCTTTCAGGTCATTTTGTCGCCAGGCCAGTAAACCGCCGTACAGCATGCCGAACAAGGCCAAGAAAACCAGGAGAGGTTGCAACAAAACAGCAGCCTCAGGCAGCATGACGACCGCACGTATCAAACCGTAAGCCCCCATTTTCAAAAGAATACCGGAAAGCAAAATGCTGACAGGACTTGGCGCTTCGACATGCGCCAGCGGCAGCCAACCGTGCAAAGGAAATATCGGCATTTTGACGCCGAAACCAATCAGAAAACCCAGCAACACCAAGACTTGCTCAACGCGAGGCATATCTTTGGCAACTTGATGCATGGACGACATTAACGACCCGGCATGCTCAAGATCATATTGGCTAATCGCCAGCAGGCTGATCAACATGAACACCGAACCGCCCATGGTGTACAACACAAAATTCAGACTTGCCGCATGTCGGCGCTTTCCACCCCAGCGACCAATCAGAAAAAATAACGGAATGAGTGTGACTTCCCAGAAGATATAAAACAGCGCCCAGTCCTGAGCCAGAAACACCCCCAACATGCCAAACTCCAAAATCAGCAAGCACAGATGATATCCTTTTATATGGTCTTTAATGGTCAGTGATGCCAGCATGGCGATGCTGGTCAGCAAGGTTGCCAACACCAACATCGGCAAAGACAGGCCATCGACACCCAAGGCATAGGCGCTGCCTAATCTGGGATTTAAGGGAACGTATTCTTCAAACTGCAAACCGGCCTGATGCGCATCATAGCGCCAAAGCAGCCAGCCGCTAAGTATCAGAGTGAGCGTGCTAAAGGTATGGGCAATGCCTCGAAGGAGGCTGGCGTATTGGCCGGGTGTCAATGTCAGCAGCAAGACCCCGACAATCGGTGTCCATAGCAGAATGCTGAGTATACCCATGACGTAAAATTTCCTTAGTTAAAGCAGTAAGTTGAGTGTGAACTGGGGTGCAATTGTACGTTAAGGCCCATATCTGGCAAGCAGTTGTTGACTGCCGACAGAAATTACAAAACATACAACAATATAAGTAATTGATTTTAAATAACAACACTTATTTGCCATCAATCATTCAAGAGGCGTTCGTTGCACTTTAACAACACTTCCATGATTTGTTGTACTGTCACACAACTGTCATAAAGTCGTCATTAAGCTGTCATCTAATTGCAATATTCTTGCCCCAGATTTTTAACCACCAAGAGCAAGATATGAAACTATCCAAATTGACAACGGCAGTTGCAACCCTATTAGGGGCTAGCGTTTCTTTCAGCGCATTCGCTATTGATCTTTATGTCGATACCAAGACTAAACAAATTTATACTGAAGCGGGCCCACACCGGGAGCGATTGGGGACTTTTGAAAAAGTGGATGAAAATGCCCCAAAAACTGCACCAAATGCAGCAACCGAACCCACGCCAACCGCAAAGGCTAATGAAGCTGCAGAATTGGCGGCTATTAAGCACGATTTAGAATTAAAAGCTAACGAAATAAAAGCTCTGGAAGAGCATGTGACCGCATTTAAGGACGGCACCAATAAAAGCAAGGAGGCCTGGTACAACAAAATCAGTCTGCGCGGTTACACACAAATGCGCTATAACCAGCCGTTATCTGGTGATCGCAGAGCAATCGGTGACGACCCGGACCCGGAATTAAGATCAGTGGGTGATGGCAGCATCAAGGATAACTCCAGCTTTTCACTGCGTCGTACTCGCTTAGTGGTATCCGGCGACATGAATGACTATATCGCCCTGTATTTACAAGCAGACTTTTCATCAAACGTCAGCGACAGCCAGCAAAACTTTGTGCAATTGCGTGATGCCTATTCAGATATCGCTTTTGATAAAGCCCATGAATATCGTATTCGTGCAGGCCAATCCAAAGTGCCGTTTGGCTGGGAAAACTTACAGTCATCACAAAACCGCTTAACACTTGATCGTGATGATGCCCTTAATAGTGCGGTTCCAAGTGAACGTGACCTTGGTTTGTTTGCTTACTGGACACCCTCAGACGTCCAAAAACTTTGGAAAGATTTAAGCAAAAAAGGTTTAAAACCTTCCGGTGACTATGGTGTCGCAGGTATCGGTGTCTACAATGGCCAGGGTGTTAATCGGGCTGAAACTAACGACGATCTTTACGCCGTTGCTCATACCACTTATCCGTTGGAGTTAAACTTCCTGGGCTATCCGTTCACCGGTCAGGTCTTGGAAGTGGGTGCTGATGCCATTTCTGGTTACTTTAACCCAACGACAGCCGATATGACTTTATGGGAAAAAGATGCCGCAGGCAAAAACATCAAGTTAACCAAAGCCAACCTTGATGCCAGCATGGAAGGCGGAAGCGCTGGCAAACGTATCAGGGAAGATCGCGTTGGCGTGCACGCCGTGCTTTTCCCGCAACCCTTTGGCTTACAGGCTGAATGGAACTGGGGTAAAGGCGCAACACTTGATCCCAATGCCAGAGACGGCAAAGGCGCTATCGAACGACAAGGTCTTAGCGGTGGCTATGTCCAGGCAAGTTACAAGATTGACAATATCTTCCGCTCTGATGGTGCTTTGATTCCTTTTGCCAAATGGCAAACTTATCGTGGCGCATGGAAAGGTGCCAACAACGCACCACTGGTTGCGGTGGATGAAATCGAAGTCGGTGTGGAATATCAAATCATGAAAGCACTGGAATTAACATTGGCCTACTCC
This sequence comes from Methylococcaceae bacterium, assembly GCA_013141375.1. Classification (GTDB taxonomy): domain Bacteria; phylum Pseudomonadota; class Gammaproteobacteria; order Methylococcales; family Methylomonadaceae; genus JABFRC01. The sequence continues at coordinate 4,329 of JABFRC010000137.1, forward strand.
ACAATGGACAGAACCAACACGGCAAATCTTGGGCAAGCTTCAGGCGACTTGGCAAGAGCCCAGTTGCAATGGAACTACTAGCATTGCTTATGCATAAAACGCTGTAAGCTTGAATGAAAGCCCGCTGGAATTAAATCCAGCGGGCTTTTTTTTGCCTGACGAAAGTAAATTTTATTTTGCAAATGATAATGATTTGCAATTGGCTTTATGAGTGATACCATTACCCTAACTTTCTTAGGGGGTATTTATGAGTCACACCAAAATCCAGATGCAGTGCTTTCAATTGACTTTAGTTGCCGGCTTGCTTGCGGCAGCCTCAACTGCGTCAGCGTTAGACAAACCACAAACCATGGAAGATATGTGGAAGATCATCCAGGCCCAACAAAAGCAAATCGATGAAATGAAAACTGCCATGCAGGCTGCGCCCACGCAAACTGTTGCTGGCGGCGATGTCAAAAAACTGGAACGCAAAACTGATGTATTAAGCCAGGAAGTGGAAAAACTGCGCACCAACCTCACCATTCCGGATGAAGTGCAATACAAAAGTGCTTACGGTTTGGGGCCGGCAGCATCCAAGGTTTATCAGGTCGGGAAAGGGCTGTCGATTGGCGGTTATGGTGAAGCCAATTATCAAGTGCGTGTCGAAGACCAGGAAGGACGAACAGCAAATGGCAAGCTTAAAAATCCTGACAACGCCGATCTGGAGCGTATGGTTATTTATGCTGGCTATAAATTTACCGACAATATTTTGTTCAACAGTGAAATTGAATTTGAACATGCCTCTGTAGAAGGCAGCGGCAACGGAAATGGCGATGTGTCTGTTGAATTTGCAGCACTGGATTTCTTTATCGACCCAATGGCCAACGTCCGTGCCGGTATGGTGTTGATACCGATGGGCTTTGTCAACCAGATCCACGAACCGCCTTTTTACTTCGGCAACAACCGCCCGGAAGTGGAACGCCAGATTCTTCCCAGCACCTGGCGTGAAGTGGGAGTGGGTTTATTCGGTGAGATATTACCTAACCTGACTTATACAACCTATGTCGTTAATGGCATGGACGCTGCCGATTTTAGCAGTTCCGGCATTCGCTCCGGTCGACAAAAAGGCGCCCAGGCAACAGCCGAATCCTTGGCGTTTGTAGGCCGTGTAGATTATGCACCAGCAGTATTGCCTGGCATCTCTGTTGGTGGTTCGGCTTATCTGGGCGACTCCGGCCAAAACCAAGAGTATGCAGGTCAAAAAGCCGATGTATTTACACAACTTTACGAAGCCCATGTGCAATGGAAATATCGCGGTCTTGAATTTCGGACACTGGGCTCCTGGGGTCATATTGACGACGCCGGTGTCCTGAGTAAAGCTAAAAACCAAACCATTGGCGAGGAAAACTACGGCTGGTATAGCGAAGTAGGCTATGACATCCTGCCATGGATCGTGCCCGAGACCACTCAATATTTAGCGCCATTCTTCCGTTTTGAACACCTGGATACCATTGCCAGCGCTCCCGATGGTTATGAAGATGACGAAACCAAAGACAGGGAAATCTATCAAATCGGCTTGCAATATAAACCGATTCCCAATGTCGTAATCAAAGCCGACTATCGTAATTTCAAAGCCAAAAAAGGCACATTGCCGGATGACTTTAACTTAGGCTTTGGTTTTATTTTTTAACCGTAGCACGATCTGCTGTCAGCGTGAATATGGTCTTCAGGCTGACAGCTCGCAATATAATAAGCATTGCTAATTCATTGTCAGCTGGCTATAAGTCTGTGATTCCTTAAAGTTATAAATATCCTCACCAATCTTATAAAATGAATCTATGAATCATACAAATCTACTCACTCGCATGCTATTAGTGCTGCTCCTGTGCAACGCTACGCCAAGTTTCGCCAAGATTTTCTACAGCAAAAACGAGGCGATGGAATTGGCGTTCGGCAAAACTGCGACTACTGAAGTGTTGTCATTATTTCCAGATGAGCTGCAGTCTGCCAAAATCCAGGAGCTTGCCAAAGCCAAGCTGGAATCCGGCATGTTCAGCTTCTATGTCGGAAAGGAACAAGACAAGATCCTGGGTTATGTGGCGATAGAAAGCATTACCGTCAGAACCAAACCGGAAACCTTAATGATTGTGCTCACGCCAGAAGGTGAATTGAAAAATGTCACCACACTGGCTTTTCACGAACCCCCAGAATATCAACCGCCCGAGCGCTGGTTTGAACAATTGTATAAACGCTCATTGGCCGACCTGGATTTTAATAAAGGCGTCGACGGCATCGCCGGAGCCACATTAAGTACACGTGCAGCAATCAGTAGCGTGCGTAAAGTCATTGCGATATATCAGGTGATGATCAAAGAAGGTAAGAACTAATGCGTTATTTCGTCACCGGCGAGCAGCATCGAAAGGTGCTGCTGAATACACTGGTGTTAATGTTTTTGGGCTATATCGCCTTGTTGTGCCTCAGTAACGCGCTGATGTACTTTAATCACATGGACTTAAGCCCCAACTCGGTAATTACTTATTATCGTGGCTCGGAAGAGCAGTTTATCCCGGCCCGCAGTTATCAGGGTATGCTGGAAGTAAGTCATTTTCATTTGTTTTCGATGGGCATGCTGGTACTGACATTGACCCATTTAATGTTGATGACTGAGTTTTCTACCCTTCTCAAAATCATCCTGAGCACACTAACCTATTTTTCGGCCATCGCTGATGAAGCCGCTGGCTGGCTGGTTCGCTTTGTTGACCCCAGCTTTGCCTATTTCAAAATCGCGGCATTTTTACTGCTGGAACTATCACTGACGAGCTTGTTGGCTGTAGTGATTTTTGCGTTGATCCGAGCTCAACTCAGAATGCGGAGTAGTGCGGAATAGCTATTAGGCCATGCATAGAGCATGCTATGACAATCATTTACAGCTTTCCGGCAATTGCCGGCGACAACTCCCGCATCCTGATTTTGGGCAGTATGCCAGGTAAGGCATCGCTGCAAGCTGGGCAATATTATGCCCATCCTCGTAACCAGTTTTGGCCGATTCTTGGTGAGCTGGTGGGGGCGAGTCCGGAATTGAACTATGTTGAGCGAATGCAGGTTTTGAGATTTTCCGGGATTGCGCTATGGGATGTATTGAAATCCTGCTATCGAGCTTCCAGTCTGGATGCCGACATCGATAAATCTTCGATGGTTGCAAATGATTTTGCGGCTTTTTTTGCAGGACATCCCAACATCAGTCATGTGTTTTTTAATGGAGCAACAGCTGAACAGGCTTTTCGGCGCTATGTATTGTCCGAAATTAACGGGGAGGACTTGGTGTTGCAGCGATTGCCTTCGACCAGTCCAGCCAATGCAGGCATGACGTACCAGCAGAAATTGCAGAGTTGGGAAGTTATTGGGAAGGTATGAAAATTGATTCCGTCCATGGTTCGCAGTCTCACCACGAACGGAATCAACTAACAGGCTTTATCCCTTCAACGCTTTCAACACTGCCTGCATGGTGGCATTGGCATCGCCAAACAGCATCCGGGTGTTTTCCAGTACGAATAAGGGGTTGCCGACGCCCGCATAGCCTGAGGCCATACTGCGTTTGAGCACGATGGTGGTGCCGCCTTTCCAGCATTCCAGTACCGGCATGCCGGCAATCGGGCTGTTGGGATCATCCAGCGCGGAAGGGTTGACGATGTCGTTGGCGCCGATCACGATGGAAACGTCCACATGCGCCCAGTCTTCGTTGATTTCGTCCATTTCATAAACGATGTCGTAAGGCACTTTAGCTTCTGCCAGCAATACGTTCATGTGGCCTGGCATACGACCTGCCACCGGATGGATGCCAAAGCCCACTTTTTTGCCTTTCTCTTTTAGCAGCTTGGTGATTTCATTGACGGTATGCTGCGCCTGAGCCACAGCCATGCCGTAACCGGGGATGATCATGATGCTTTTTGCTTCCAGCAATAAAGAAGCAGCTTCATCAGCATCAATCGGCTGCACTTCACCTTCAATAACGGCAGCTTCACCGCCTGCAGCAGTACCGAAGCCCCCGGCAATGACACTCAGGAAATGACGATTCATTGCACGGCACATGATGTAACTCAAAATCGCGCCGCTACTACCGACCAATGCGCCGGTCACAATCAATAAGTCGTTGTTCAACATAAAACCGGTCGCTGCCGCGGCCCAACCGGAATAGCTGTTGAGCATCGACACCACCACCGGCATATCAGCGCCGCCAATCGCCATCACCATGTGAACGCCAAATACCAATGCTATGGCGGTCATGATGGCCAATGGCACGATGCCCAGACCGCTTTCGGTTTGTTGTAAGAATATCCCGCCTAATACGAGGGCGCCTATCAGCAGACCTAAATTAAACAAATGACGGCCAGGCAGTAATAAGGGTTTGCCGCTGATTTTTTCGCTGAGTTTACAAAAGGCGATAACCGAGCCTGAAAAGGTGACTGCACCGATTAATATGCCGATGTAGATTTCAACTTCATGGATGGTTTTTTCGACGCCGATAAGAGGATGAGAGGTATCCATGAAATTGGCATAACCCACCAATACCGCAGCCATACCCACCAAACTGTGCATGATGGCAACTAACTCCGGCATTTGCGTCATTTCAACTTTTAATGCCGCTCTGGCGCCAATGGCACCGCCGATGACTAAAGCGCCCAGTAGCACTTCATAGCTGGTGACATAGCCGCTTAAAGCGGTGGCAAAAATGGCAATAGCCATGCCCAGCATGCCGTAATAATTACCTTTGCGGGCGGTTTCCTGCTTGCTCAAGCCGCTAAGGCTAAGGATAAACAAGATGGTGGCGATGATGTAAGACATCGTGACTAAGCTATGAGACATGATGCGCTCCGGTTATTTTCTGAACATTTCCAACATGCGGCGGGTGACCAAAAAGCCCCCGGCGATGTTGATGGATGCGATGAGTATGGCCAGGCCAGCCAGGATTTTTATGGTGCTGTCAGGTGTGGAAACCTGGACTAACGCGCCAATGACAATAATGCCGCTGATGGCGTTGGTGACGCTCATCAATGGCGTATGTAATGACGGTGAGACGTTCCAGATCACCTGATAACCAACGAAGCAGGCCAGTACGAAAACGGTAAAGTGCGCCATGAACGCTTCCGGGGCTACCGCGCCAATCGCAAACAATGCCGCGCCACCTATAAGCAATGGTAACAATTGTTTAAACGGACTGGGTTTGGGTACCTCTTGCGGCGCATAAGCCGGGGCTTCGGTTTGTGGGGCCGGAGCAGCCGATAATTTCGGCGGGGGTGGCGGCCAGGTGATTTTGCCTTCTTTAATGACAGTGGCGCCACGGATGACTTCATCTTCCATATTGACGTTGATTTCGCCATTTTTTTCCGGGCTCAGTTCGGTTAATAAATGCCGGATATTGGTGGAATAAAGCTGGCTGGATTGATTCGCCAGGCGACTGGGCAGGTTGGTGTAACCGATAATTGTCACGTCATGTCTGACCACCACCTGGTCTTTTTCAGTCAGTTCGCAATTGCCGCCTTGTTCAGCCGCCAAATCGACGATAACGCTGCCGGGTTTCATTGAATCAACCATGCCTTTAGTGATCAGCTTGGGTGCGGGTTTGCCGGGAATGAGTGCGGTGGTGACGAT
>JABFRC010000067.1 GCA_013141375.1 Methylococcaceae bacterium
GGTTACGGGTGTAAGACGAAGTGCGGATGCGGATGCCTTGTTCGATACTGTCCGCGCCCAAGTATGCGCCCCACGACCAAGCGGCAACCATCACATGCACTTTCAGGTTGTCGGCCCTTAAGCCCATGCCTTCAGACCCCAAAAAGCACATAGTGCGGATATAAGCGCTGTCAAGATTGTTTTTGGCAAGCGCATCAAGCTGCACTTGGTTAATGGTATCTTTATCAAACGGCATAGCCATCGCCATGATGTGTGCCGAGCGAAACAGACGATCGGTATGTGTTTGATTTCTGAAAATCGCGGTACCTTTTTCAGCATGATATGCTCTGATGCCTTCAAATACGCCCAAGCCATAATGCAAGGTATGCGTCAGTACGTGGACTTTAGCTTCACGCCACTCAACCCATTGCCCATCCAGCCAAATAACGCCATCTCTATCGTCCATCGTCATCGTTTATTCCCCAATTTGATTAATTATGATTGTTTAATCCATGACATCGTGCCAGATGCCTTCGATCTGAGTTCTTAAATCAGCCATTTCGGCTTCATCAACCAGTGCACTATCGCCTTGTAAGACCTGCTTATGTCCAACATCACGATAGGCGCAATAAGCGGCTTTGAGTTTCAAGGCTACGGCTTCGGCAATAAATCCGTCTGCCTGCAAGCCTTCCAGTAGCCTGACATTATCGGTGTAAGTGGTCAATGCCGGGTTGTTTGCCGCACGCGCCAGGATGCCGAATTGTACTATAAACTCAATATCGGCAATACCGCCCTTGCCCTGTTTCAAATCAAACTTGCCGGCGTCTTTGCTGGTTAATGCTGCGCGCATTTTTTCGCGCATTTCTCGAACTTCCGTTTTCAGCACGTCGAATTCACGCTGCTTACTCAAAATACGTTTGCGTATGGCTTCATAGCCGGCTTTCAAACGCACATCGCCGGCAATAAAGCGACCTCGCACCAAAGCCTGATGTTCCCAGGTCCAGGCCTGGTTTTGCAGATAGTCTTCATAACCATGCACATGAGCCACCAATAATCCTGAATCGCCATTGGGCCGCAAGCGCATATCCACTTCGTACAAGATGCCTGACAACATTTTGGTATCGAGAATATGCCGTACTCGCTGCCCCAATCGGCCATAAAACTGGGTACATGAAATTGGTTTTTCGCCATCAGTTAATGCGTTGCCATCCTGACAGTCATAAAGAAATACCAAATCCAGATCGGAGCCATAACCCAATTCGATGCCGCCCAGCTTGCCAAAACCCAACACGGCGAAACCGTCAGCACTATTTTTACAATCCGGTGGTAAGCCATGTTTCTCGATGAGGATTTGCCAAGCTCGCTCAACGACATACTCGACAATGCTCTCAGCGATATACGTCAGATAATCACTGACGACCATCACAGGGATCACATCCATAATGTCTGCAGCGGCTACCCGCAGCACACACAACTGCTTAAATTGCCGCAATACCACCATCAGCTGCTCCAAATCCTGGATGTCGACTTGTGCTAACAATCGTTTTAATTGGGCATCCAGATCGACTTTGTTAAGCGGCTCATACAACGACCGAGTATCAAGAAGTTCGTCAAACAACACCGGATACTGCGATAAATATTCACATAACCAAGGGCTGGCCGAAGACAATCGTAACAATTGCAATAATGCATCGGGATTTTCTGCCAACAATGCCAAATACACATTGCGGCCTGCTACGGCTTCAAACAGCTGCAAAGTGCGCAGCATCGTTTCACCAGGATTATCGACGCGCTGTAACGCTTCGATTAACTGCGGCATCAACCGATCCAACACGCCGGCTCCTTTGGCGGTCAAGCGCTTAACTGCAGGTGAGTTTTTAAATGCTCTGATCGCCGCCAATATCGGTTCAGGTTGGTGAAAACCATAGCCTTCTAGCGTTGCCAGCAAGTCCTGCTCATCACCAACTCCGGCCCAAATATTCTGACTGTGGCTATCGCCCGCATCCTGTTTCGACAACGAAAACACCTGATCGAATACTGCGTGTACCTGCGCTCTGACTTTATCTAAATCGCCTTTAAAACTGACCCAATCGGCATAATTCAAAGAATACGCTAACGCCAACTGAGCCACTTCGCTCGTTGGCAGATCATGCGTTTGCCGGTCCTGATATTGCTGAATGTGATTTTCCACCCGGCGCAGAAAGCAATATGACTGCGTTAGCTGGTCGACATCTGCTTGCGGCAAGAGTTCCAGTTCACCCAGTCGTTGCAGCACATCCAGAATGCCGCGAATTTGTAGCGACTTTTCATTGCCGCCGCGAATCAACTGAAATGCCTGACCGATAAATTCGATTTCGCGAATACCGCCCGGCCCCAATTTGATATTTTCCAGCCTGTCTTTGCGTCTTAACTCTTGAGTAATCTGCGCCTTTAACGAGCGCAATTCTTCAAACGCGCCATAATCCAAGTAACGCCTGTACACAAAAGGCCGGAACATCGCCATCAACTGCGCGCCGGTGTTAAAGTCGCCTGCTACCTGGCGCACTTTAATCATCGCGTAACGTTCCCATTCTCGCGCCTGTGTCTGGTAATAATTTTCCATGCCGTCGAAAGTCATCAACATCGGCCCGCTATCGCCAAACGGCCTTAAGCGAATGTCGGTTCTGAACACAAAGCCGTCAACGGTGATGGTATCGAGCACCTTGACAAGGCTCTGACAAAGCTTGGTAAAAAACTCTGCATAACTGGTTTCCTTTTTATCCGGCAATGTGCCGTTTTCTGCATAAGCAAAAATCAAATCAATGTCGGAGGAATAATTCAGCTCATACGCTCCGAGTTTACCCATACCTAACACGACAATTTGTTGTGGCGTGCCATCGGATAGCATCGGCGTTCCGCGTTTGGCGCAGGCCTCACGGTAAAGAAAATCCAGCGCATATTGAATGCAGGCATCGGCCAGATGCGACAAATCCAGCAAGGTTTCCGACAACTCAGCCCAACCGGCCAAATCCCGCCAGGCAATCCTGACCATCTCGCGGCGTCTGAAATTACGCAGCGCCGTCATCAGAGCCCCTTCGTCTTCAATTGTCGATGGAGCCAAGCGATTGCGATAGGCGTCATTGTCATATTTTGCAAACAAGTCTCCGCAGGCAACCAAATCAACTAGCAACTCAGGCTTCGCCAGACAGCTATTCGCCACAAATTCACTACTTGCCCACACTTTGAGGATGGAAGCCTTGAGATCGTGTGAATGTTCAAAAGCAATGCTCTCTTTTGAGAGCCGTTGATAGAAGTTAGTCAGGGCGTCCTGAACTGGCGTTAGCAAAGGTTCAGGCACGGCAGAAAAATCAAGTTCAGAAATAGACATGATTGACATAAGAATTAGACGTAACAACAGCCATTAAAATTTCAGGAGCGAGCCTGGCTTTACTGATGCAAGCTATAGCGAATTTGTGTCCATGAATACGGACCATTTTTCACCTGCTCATTCACATGGCCGTCTTCATCAAGGAATTCAATGGTTTTTGGAAAGGGCTGCGCGCTTGTCACGATGGTAACGGTACTGACGCCAGTTGGGCCTTGCACCGGCGCATTTAGACCCTTGGGCGGAAAAACCTGCTCTTTTGCTGCTGGCAATATCTTATCTGGTTGACGCGGATTTGGCCGGAGCACGGTGACTTCTCCGTTGGAATCTCGATCAATCACGCGAACATAACGGGGTTCAGTCAATTTAAAACCCAGCTCAAAAGACTCACCAATTTTGTAATCCGGTTTTGATGTGTAAATTTGCACACTGCCATCGCTACTGGTGGTCTGATAACCAGGATCAATAGTGGGCACTGGAGTCGGTGCTTGGGTAGGCATGGCTGCTAACGTAGGTACAGACTCCTGAACAGGAACAACAGTCGGTGCGAGAGCCAACGCTTCTGGCACAGGCGTATTCTCCGCAGGCGGAATTGCAGTTCGTGTGGTTGGTGTGGGATTGACTTCTGGCAGCGGTGCCGGCGTCAGGACTTTCCAAACAACCAAGCCCGCAATTGCTACCGCGCCAGCGCCTATTGCTATCCATTTAACTAAAGGCGATTTTGTTGGACGTAACTTATCAAGCAATTCATGAATAGTCTCAGTCCGGAGATCCCTTTCAAAAGCCAGAGCTTTGTTAAGTGCTTCCATCTGCCGGCTATTTAATCCAGCAATAGGTAAAGCCTTATGCGTTTTTTGCTTAAAGAATTGCTTGCCGGTAAGAATCTCGTAAATCACACAGGCAAATGAGTAAATATCATCCCGAGCGTCGGGCGGAAAATCCCGCTGCATTTCCGGTGATGCATAGGCGACAGTCAAGGCACCGAGCTCATGACCACCAAACTTGGTTTCATCGCCTTCATTCTGATTAATTTTCGAGGCGATGCCAAAATCCAAAACTTTTACGGTACCATCATGAGTAATGAAAATATTGCCGGGCTTGATATCGCGATGAACGATGTTGTTTTTATGCGCGTAAGCGAGAGCATTGCCAATGCCTTCAATTACAAACCAGGCTTGAGTTATATTTTTGGCTTCGTTATTTATGTATTCCCCTAAGGTTTTGCCATTAAGGTATTCCATCGTCATATAGACATGCGGGCCGTCTTTATCAAAGCCATAGACTTTGATGATATTCGGACAATTGGCGAGCGTTTTGGTTCTGTCAAAATCACTATAAAGCGATCTGACTAATTGTTTATTGGCTGACAACTCAGGCTTAAGTATCTTGATGGCCACATAAGGATCGCGCGCTTCAACCTCCTGCCAAACTTTATTAAGCGCTTTAAACACCGTCCCCATGCCGCCTTCACCCAGCATTGCGACCAATTCAAAGGTTTCCTTAATGACACTACCTATACCCAATTGACTATAGGCAAGCACATCAACACCCACAGCACTTGTGATGCTATTGGATGTAACAAAAGGATTTAAATCGCTATCGTCGCGCGCGGATTTAACCTGCGTTGCATCCGTGTCATTAGAAATATCTTGAGGAGTTTCAGGCATGATCAATCAAAGAGCTGTGGGTGGGGGTATCACTAAGGAACCGCTGATTAAATCTTTTGACTAGCTCTCCTGAGCGCATTCGATGGGCATAAATGAAATCGATTTGTCAGCACTTCACTATAGTAAATTCGCCAAAAGTAATTATTTGCTTATTTAATCGCCACTATTCTTACGCGTCGATTCACTTCGCTGGCAGGATTGACAGGATCAAGCAGATCGCTTTTGCCTTTGCCAACAATTTGGATTCGAGAAGGTTCAATCTGAAAAGTCTCCACCAAAAAACGTTTTACGGAATTCGCGCGTTCTTCAGACAAGTTTTTATTATAGGAATACCCGCCAATCGCATCAGTATGCCCCTCTACAACAAACTTTAAGCCTTGCAACTTGTCTGATGCCAACGCCTCTCCGACAGGTCTTAATTGTTCTTTGGCAACATCAGTTAAATCTGCCAACTTGTAGTCAAAGAGAATTTCCATAGATAAAGCCGTTTGCGAACTTCCTTTATGATCCTTTACTTGGCTTTTGGGAATTTTGCCCAGATTACTCATATCTATAGAACGCGTCTTCGCTTTTGGAGCGTCAGGACTAAGTGCATCGATCACCTCACTTGCTGACGGTGTTTTCTTGCCAAAATTTATTTCATCGGCGCCAGCAAATTCAGTAAACGCAACTAAATTGAAGAGAACGAATAAGAGGTGACTTGTTTTCATAAAAACACCTTGATTATGAGACTAAACATTGAACGAACTCTATTGTTTAAAAAATAGCACTAATTATTTATGGCAATAGTAATACTGAATATTAAAAATATTTCTGGTTATCTTTTTTTAACAAAAACAAAAGAGCCATCTTCATGACCAGAATTTTTTAACGCATTATATTGTGGCGTTTGTTCGGTATTGCCTGCGACTACTTCTTTAATATTTTTATTAAATAACTCATCATCAGTAAATACGGTATCTTGCGCATTTTTCAATCCATCGATAAATGCTTTGGTAAATACGGAATGATTACCGCCACCGGCGTCTGCAACCGGCTCATTACCGCCACTGGCAATCAATGTACGTGACTTTTTCGACAGCAGCTTTTTCAGATAATAATCCCGATTGCCCTGTTTATTAATCGGGGTGATATTTCGACTTAATTCCCCGGAATAACAGCTATCAGAAATAATTAGAATGTGATTTGAATTGATTTTCTTTAATTCGGTAGTAATGGTTTCCGCTTGAATCCATTCAGTCGAACTGTCCTGTTTTGCATCCACCGGCAACCAGTATGCACTGACATCCTTAATGCCATGCCCGGCATAATAAATTAAAAAATTGTCGTTAGCGTTAAGCTTTAATTTAAATTCATTGATGGCATCTAAAATATCGTTGCGTTTTGCATTCAGTAACAGTTTGGTATTAAAACCATATTGGTTTTGTAATACTTGCGCAACTTCTTTGGCATCGTTTTCAGCCGTATCCAGTTTGGGGACAAACTGGTAATCGTTATTACCAATGACCAACGCATAATATTTACCAAAATCCCCCGGACTCAAGCTTGTTGGCTCAGAGCTCGCCGTAGTGGTTTGAGAGGCGTTGCTTTCGCTCAAGGGGACGCGATTCACGATCGGCTTGACTTCCGGTTTAGGCTCGACAACGACAGCCTTGTCTACCTGAGGCGCTTCTCTAACTGGTTGTTCGGCCGAAAAACTGATGACTTGCTCATTCCCAGGCGCTGTTGCTGAAAACTTACCTGCCTGACCAGTCATTGGCGCCCCAATGCCGGCACTACCCAGTTGTTCATTGATTTGTCGTGCCACATCCACGCCCAAACTTTTAGAGACTTCTGAGACAACTCTTGCCCGACTCGGAACAACGCGGCTACCGCCGGTTACCATGCGGACATCTTGCCCATCCCCGTTTGCACTAAAGGCAGCTTTGACTTCATAAGTCTTAGTATTTATGAGACTAAACTCGGCAACCAGCATCAAGCTAAAGGTATTTGAGTTCGTATTAGTGCCGATAACAGGATTTTCTTCGTCTCGAAAATCAAGCTCACTGACTGTACCAAACAACACATAATCAGCACCGGGAAAGTAGCCTTTTTTAATGCGATCAATAATGTCGTAGATTTTTTCAGTGCCTTTGCTTGTGTATGGCTTGGCTTGCGTCAATTGAAAACCGCTGGTTTTAAGGAGTTCACCTTTGATATCGCCCACAAACTTACGCAACTCTCCGTATTCGATATAGCTGTAGCTGCTTTCAATCTCGGTGTAATCGGTTTCAGAACGCGCACTTTCTGAATACCGACTTGATCCGGAATAGCTATTTAAGCCCTCCCTTTCTCTATCACTCTGGCTAGCTCTTGCAGAAGACTTGTTGTGATAATCAACCAAGTGAAAATAACCACTGACTCTTTCCGAGTAGGTTAAGTCGGTGACGGCGATTTTTGCGGCCTCGGCGTTACAAATTAACAGCGGCAATACCCATAAAAAACGCAACGATTTCATATTAATCACCACTAGAACATTGATTTATTAGAAGTCTTTCTAATCTCTTTTTCGTCGGCCCATTCCATCACGCCAGATTCGTTATCGATAAGTTGCAAGCTGAATTTGTAATACACATCTTTTACGTCGTCAGCGCGCTTAACAATGGAGGTTATTGTTCCTTCAATACGAAAATCAGCGCCTTCCATATTACCTAATTTTTTAGATTTGCTCTTTTTGTATAAGCCGGTTTGATTTTGCCGAGTCAACTCATCAACTTGAGTTTGCATGGCGCTGGTATCAACTGCAAAACGCACCAAGCCACTCTTCAGAATTTTTGAGCGAATGGAATCAGTAATGGATTTTGTATCGATGTATTCACTCGTTCTGTTTTTTACTTCGGCAACGGTGACTAATGGCCGCGACTTCGCCGCAAGAACCGGCGATTGTAATAGCGAGCTGGACATTGACTCGGCAATGGTTTGCAAGTCTGTTGAGCCGAATTCATTGGTTAAGGTTTCAACAGTTTTACTATCACCGTATTCAACATTCCCGGAACTTAATGTCGGCGATTTGGTAGCACAACCGGTTAATGCAAGAGAAACAGCAAGCGTTATTGCCAGATTTGGATAGGGAAATTTTACTTTATTCATTGGTTAGTCTCGGTAAGTTATTTTAAGTTAATTGGGGAGGTCGCCGGTATTATCGGGACTTTGTACAACCAGCTTGAAATCAGTTGCCTGGGGTGACGGTGCCACCGCAGTCAAGGTTTGTTTCTGATACGCATAAAGCAACAGCGGCTTCCAAGACTCATCTCCCCCCACAGCGAAACCACTGGCATCCAGCCATTTGAATCGATAGAAAAGCTGCTGATTATCATCATCCGAATTATTGATTTCTGCCTGCACTACCAACAGTTGATTTCTTTTTACCGCCTTTAAATCGATGACTTGCAGGTAAGACATTTCTCCAAGTTGCTCGAGTTTTGAATTAATACTGCCTGGTCTGGCGACTGGCGGCGCATGGTTTGAACAGCCACTTAAAAAACACGCCACAGTTATCGCAATAGTAAGTACGGATTTGTTAATGTGATTCATCATTTTATCCTTGGTGACTTTATTGACTGGATTTACTTGATTTTTTCTTACTTGATTTTTTCTTTTTAGCCGTTTTTTTCTTGGCCAAATTATCGGCTTCATCAGGTGACTTGTTAATACTTACAGTGGCGTAATCAGGCAATTTTGCTCCGTAGAGTGGTTGGGACCAATACACTTGATTACCTATTTGCCGAACCACGACAATTGCGTGCGAGCCTTTAATATCAACAGTCTGCTTGTTTGCAACTCCAGGAAGCGATAGCTCATGACTACCTGATGGAATAGTGGCCCTGGCTACGCTAATAGTCCCGGGCAAAGTACGCCAAGTACGCTCATCTGCTGATTCTGTCACAACGTTAGCGACGTTTAATGCAATACCGGCAATAGCTGCGCCACCGCCCTGGTCCATTAACAGTTTTTGCGAAGTGGCTTTAATCCCCGCACGAATGATGCCTCGAACAATAATTCCAGGTATATCATCTTTTAGGGCACGCTTGGACATCGTATCCAAACTGGTAATAGTTGCCAATGGTGCATTATTATTGCCGTCAATGGTCACCATCGTTAACGCATTGGAGCGATTAGGTTCTGAGCGTAATATCGGAAAAGAAATCGGTATCACCCCCAAGTTATTGACGATAACAGGCACAGGAATGGTAATCGATTTACGCGCAGGCGCACTGCCCGCTTCAACCACGAAAAGCACATCGGTTTCGCCCGGCTTCAACAAGCTAGACCGTGTTTCCAAGCCCGCCAATCCGTCTTCGAGAACTTTTACGTTAGGTTGTAATTCTGCCGCTTGACGGTAGCCGGGTGCCGCCAATCCTGGCTCGTTAAGAGTTTCATAAACAAATCCAGCCAAATAATGACTAAATGCACTTTGATAGCCATTTTTCAGCGCGGTAACTTCTGGCGCATTGAGCGTTTCGATTGGATAGCCATTCAAATCTTTAAATGTTGTCGTAATGCCTTTTGCCTTACTTTCCTTTTCTAATTCTTCGGTTTCCTTAGCTCTAAGTTCGGCAATAATGGCTTCGCGTTCGTGGGTTTTTTTAATTTCTGTACGGGCTGAATCCCAGTCGCCATTTAACAAGTGCGTAACAGCCAGGCGTGTGGACAACATGACTTTTTCGTAATCGTGACCATCATATCTACGCGTTTTGTCATTGAGCAGCACGGAACCTGCTGTCTCTGCCACTGCACCAAGTCGAATTTTGGCTTCATTTTCCCATTGATCGACCAAATGATCGGCAAGTAATGAGGTGCTGATACTGTCTTTGTATTTCTTGTTTAATCGCAGTAATTCGCTTTTTTCCATGTAATACAGCAAATCTTTCTCGGCGCTGGTGTTGTTGGAGTCAAGTTGTGTA
>JABFRC010000229.1 GCA_013141375.1 Methylococcaceae bacterium
ATCAACATCTCTCGATAAGAAATATGCACACACATTATCGGCATCTATTAGCTTTGATTTAACTGACTGTCTAATGCCATTTAAAAAGTGATCACTATGAGTTTCAATTATTGTTTGAACACCGTTGTTTGCTGCAATAGCTATTAATTTTGCAATCAACGCTTGGCCTGCAGGATGTAAATGTGACTCAGGGTTTTCTATCATTAAGAGATCACCTGCGCGAGCACTTAATACTGCCGTTACAACTGGAAGTACATAGGTTAAGCCAAAACCAGTATTTTCAGGGCGGAAATTTGCTGTTATTGCATTGGCAGATGAAAACTTATAATGTAGGCTTGCCTTATTAATTTCAGGAATTAATTTTGCGACAACTTTTGTTCCTGGGGTGATTTCTGACATCCAAGCGTTAAGGTTATCAATTAAGTAGTCAGTTGAAGCATCGGGGTGCTTATAGGCTTTAATCGATATGGCATCATTACCGTGTTCTGCTAGAAAATGAGCGGTATATTCTCCTTTTACGCCCAATGACCTGCGCTGATTAACAGCATATTCAGAAACGTCATAAGTACTCCTCGGACTGATTCGTTCAGCTGAGAGGTATTGGAAGGATGTTGTAAATAAAGACTCTTCGAATGGGGATCCCTTAATGTCTTCTTCATGCTTTAGGATCGGCTGCATATCAGACTTTTCACGATAGTCAAAATGTAAGTCGAGACTAGAATTTGGCCATATCAGCTCAATGTCTATACGCTCATCTTCAGCATCAGTAAAAAGTAGATCGTTACCATTCCCAATACAAACATATTCTCCAGTTAAAGATATTCCTATACTAGGTAAAAGGTGTTTGTCATATGATTGCCTTAAGATTAGCATTGACTGAAGAGCAGTGGATTTACCCATGCCATTCAAGCCGGAAAACAATGTTAGCCCTTCAAAATCAAATACTTCTTCTTTAATGGACTTGAAATTTCTTAAGCTTAAGCGTTCGATCATATCAAATCCTCAACTAGCTGTTGTGTAATTAGGTCCTTTACCATTTTAAAACGTGTTAATACATTTTCTGTATTAGCCGTTGATAGAGTTATTGAGTCGACGAATTTTGTATTTTTAAGCAATAATTTTAAGTTTTCTCTAAAATCATCCTTACACACGATCAATCTCTGTCTTTCAGCTTTTTCAATTGAAGCAAGAGAAACTGAAATAGCTTCGAACAAAGGCTTATTAACAACTTTATTACCAGCGGGTTCTGCGAGTGATCGTTTAAATGCATCCGTATCAAAAATATCGAATGCTACTTTCATTGAATCGAGAAAGTCATTGCGTAAAGTTTCAAGTCGCTCATCTTTGAGCTTACCTAACTCAATCATGGCTAA
This sequence comes from Methylococcaceae bacterium, assembly GCA_013141375.1. Classification (GTDB taxonomy): domain Bacteria; phylum Pseudomonadota; class Gammaproteobacteria; order Methylococcales; family Methylomonadaceae; genus JABFRC01. Next base: position 1,374 of record JABFRC010000229.1, read on the forward strand.
GTCTAAAAATTTAGGTAGTGAAGATTTATAACCTTCGGCTCCAAACAAAACAAACGCCATATGCCTCAGAACTAACTCCTGATGAGCCTGTCGATTACTTTTATTTCTAACTACATTCTTAAATGAGTCTTCATGCACAATTTGATAGAGGAATTTTGACGCAACGCCTTCTCGGACGGACTGGCTCATAGCATGTCTGATTTCTTGAGGTGTTAGCTTTAATCCACCTGTATTGATTCTATTAAAAAGGGCGTATTTTATTAATAACGGCGTGCCAGGTTTTATTAAATACACTGATGTTTGAAACTCATCAATTCTTCGTGTCAAAGAGCGAGGAAGATCATCAAATTTTTTGCCTTCATAGTCGGTAAGAAATTCAAGGTTTGTCAAAGCTAGCGTTTTCTTTAGTACAAAATTATTTATTGCAGATAAACGTTGTAACCCATCGACTACTTGCCATTTAGCCTCTTCATAAGCATCAAAATAAAATGCAGGAATCGGCAATCTGATAAGTATTGATTCAATTAAGCGGCTTTGAGCCTGCTTGCTCCAGAGATCGGGGGATCGTTGAAACTCAGGCATCAAATCAATTTCGTTATTTTCAAGCCTTGAAATCAATGCACCTAAATTGGGAGTTGTTATAGTAACGTCTACTTTGCTCGGGTCAAAAGGCTTCTCATGGCTTTCTTGTTCGCCAAAATCTTCTTGTTCAAACTCATCTTCACTAAATTGATCGGACTCTATCGGTTCGATTGTTACTGGATTGGACATAAATTTTACCTACTTAAATCACTCACAGAGCTCTAAACAGCCCATTTTTTAGCTTATCATCGTCTATCAACGCCACTTCGTTTAAATTCATCAACAAGATATAGCCAGTTAGACAATATGTAACATATTGATTACATTATTATAATTTCTTATTGCTGGGAAGTATTCGATGTTGATGGTGACAATAATTGGGTGTTGACTGGCAGTTTGTCGGCCACATTGGCTCCTAATCCTGATTTTTAAAATTAATAATATTCCTTGATATAAGCATAAGCCCGATCAAATAATGCCTGATCCTTATGCAACTGGTACTTCAACAACGCCTTGCGCAACGACTTTTGCACCTCACGTTCACCGGAAGTTGAATGCTGCCAACCTGGGAAACGTACCACGCGCACTATCGCATCTATATCCGCCACAATCCGTTCCACGACAGCCGGTGTTTGGTCGGTTTTCAATTCCAGAAATAGTTCAGTCAACGCCGCTTGCGGTGTTTTATCCTGCATGGCGTCTTCAAATTCCTTTTCTGCCTGAACCGTTTCCTTGGCGATTTTACACAACTCTTTCACGAACTCAATTGAGCTAATCAGACCTTTCTCAGCTTTATCCCGCAGTTCTTCCAGCCGTTCGCTGAGCTTTTTAAACTCTGGGTGATCAGCATGTTTTTGAAACCGATTGATCAGCAGTTTTTCTAGTTGTTTGATTTTTTTCGAGTCGGGATTGTTGAAAATATCTTCAATCACATCGGCATCCAGCACATACTCTTCAAGAATGTGTACATCACCAACATGGATGTTTTCATGGATTAACTGCGTGGTCTGCGCCCCCAACGTTAACCATAATAGCTTGCCGATATTGTCAGACGCGGGTTTTACCGACTCATAGACATGCGCCAACCATTTGTAATCCTGGCTATAAATAGTCAGCAAGTTATCAGGTGATAAAGACTCCCACAACTTCGCCAAATACTTAAAATCTAGCGCAAAGGCATCTTTCTTTTCGTTACTGTTGATCGCGTTCTGTGCTGCCTCTAAGCCCTCAAAACCTTCTATCGTTCTGTCGACTCCGGCAAAATGGGCTAGCGTCTCCCGCATAGCTTCTGGCAACTTTCCTCTTAATTCAGATAGATTGGTGATGACTTGTTTGACGCTTTCTTCATCAAATTCCAAGGCTTTGGCGGCATCGTCAAACACACCAAAATAATCGACGATTCTGCCGAAGGTCTTATGTGGATATAAACGATTGGTGCGGCAGATGGCCTGAAGTAGAGTGTGATCTTTTATTGATTTATCCAAGTAAAGCGTTTGCAAAATCGGCGCATCAAAGCCGGTTAGCAATTTGGCGGTAACGATGATGAATTTCAGCTCGGCATGAGCGTCATTAAACTCATCAACCACCTTCTCTTGCGCCGATTTATCCAGCGCCCACTTTTGCTTGAACTCAAACTCATCATTGGCAGAAGTGGAAATCACCACTCGACTGGCTTCGGTAGCAAAGTGTTTATCCAACTCTTCTTTGTATTGCACACAGGCATAACGATCCGGGGTGACGATCATAGCTTTAAAACCTTGTGGATCTACCTTTTCTTTAAAATGCAGGGCAATATCGGCCACGATTTTCGACACCCGCTCCGGCGATTTTAAAAAGGCTGCCATCTTTGCCGATTTCCGGTTCAACGCATCGGCTTCTTCATCGGTTAATGCAACGCTGTCTTTAAAATCAGCGAAGGCTTTATCAATTGAATCTCTATCAACATGAACGTCCACCAATCGCGGTTCAAAATGCAGCGGCAAGGTGGCTTCATCCCGAATCGAATCATGAAAGGTATAACGCGATAAATAGCCGCCTTGGTCTTCTTCCGCCCCAAAGGCCCAGAAGGTATTTTTATCGGCCTTGTTGACGGGTGTACCGGTCAAGCCAAACAAAAACGCATTGGGTAACGCCGCGCGCATTTGTCGTCCTAAATCGCCTTCCTGGGTGCGGTGAGCCTCATCGACCAGCACAATGATATTGTCTCGCAAATTCATATTCGGCTTGGCATCGCGGAATTTATGAATCATCGAGATGATGATTTTTCGAGTGTCGCGCTCCAACAGGGTTTGCAGTTCGCTGATACTGTCGGTGGTTTCTACGTTGGGCACATCGGCGGCATTAAAGGTGCCGCTGATCTGGGTATCCAAATCAGTCCTATCCACTAACAACATTATCGTCGGACTTTTAAGTTCAGTGGCCCGTCGCAGTTTTTGCGCAGCGAACACCATCAACAACGATTTACCGGAACCCTGAAAATGCCAGATCAGGCCTTTTTTGATTCGACCCTCGATGACCCGCTGCACGATTTTATTAGCGCCTTCGTATTGCTGAAAACGCGGAATCACTTTGCTGCGCTGTTTCTTTTTGTTGGTGGTAAACAGTGAAAAATTACGTAATATGTCCAGCAAGCGTTCGGGCTTAAGTAAATCGGTCAGCTCCTTGCCGATTTCCGACAAACCCAAACTTTTGGCAATGTCGCCGCTATCTGATTCCAGCCGCCAAGGTGCCCAATATTCCAGTGGGCAGCGGATTGCGCCATAGAACAGTTCTTTGCCTTCGGTGGCAAACGACAAGATATTCGGCACAAACAACTGCGGTACCGCGTTTTCATACACCGTATGAATTTCATGCGCACCGTCTAGCCAACTTACCGAAGGACGTATCGGCGTTTTCGCCTCGCCGACCACCACAGGAATGCCGTTGATCAGCAACACTACATCGGGAATTTTGGTTTCGCGGTGATGAATGCGGAATTGATTGGTGACGACATAGCGGTTATTAGCCAGGTCATCAAAATCCAGCAAGCGCACCGGCACATGGCGGTTGTTGTTGCCAAACGGCATAGTCTTTTCGCCACTCAGCCATTTAAAAAACTCTTCATTGGCTTTCACTAGGCCGATTTGATTCACTGAAATCAAAATCGCCCGTAGTTTGTAAATTACCTCATCAGCCAGTTCCGGACGCTCTGCAATTTCCGGATTCAAACGCAGCAAAGCTGCTTTCAATTGGCTTTCCACCAGCACTTCATTGACGCCGCGCGGCAACTCATCCGCCGATTGATAAAGCCATTGCAGGCCATAACTCGCCTTAGGATCAGCCACCTTGCTCGCGTTTAGATTGACGCCGCTGATTTGGTGGATGATGTAATGCTCGACGCTGTTGAGTTCGGTGAAGGCCATGGTTAGAAGATTTGGTTAATTAAGCTTTTTTGGAGCAACTTAGAACTTAATATTGGAGATGTGGATATTTTTATTTGAGATTTAATTGCTGAAGTAATATTTTCTTGTGTTTGTTTATCAACAATTGGAAATTTAATTTTTTTCATATCTTTCAATGCTACTAAATTCTTCATAGCCGATCCTTGCGTTTTTTGAAGTAATTTTAATTGCATTATTTCTGACTCAAATAAAAATTTAAAATATTCATGATCAACAATATTGGTATTTAATCTTATCCTCAAAAGCGCCTGATTCATTATGCCTTTCTTTAGTCCGTTGGGAACAATAGCGACTTTACCTATAGTCCCAGAGCAACTAACAAGAATATCCCCAGCTGATATTTCAAACATTTTCAATTTTTCAAATTTATCAGAAGCAATAAAATAATCTCCAGTATCAAAATCGTTACTAATCACGTTAGATTGCTCATAAATTTTTATTCCACTATCAACAAAAAACTCTTTCCTTAAAGCGCTCCCAAAAGGCCCCCTTCTAAGTCCGTTTTTACTGGATACAGCTAAATTTTCAAGTGTAATCTCGTCAAACGATTTAGGTTTAAATCTGCTTTTTTTCCCATTGTTAATTAAATCAAAAAATATTGATTTAATTAATCTTTCTGAGATTTCAGATATGTGATTTCTATTTTCAATCACATCATCCATAGCCCAAAGCAACTCAGCCAATTGAGCTTGTTGGTGTTTGGGTGGGAGCAGAAACTCTTGGTGTTTAAGTGTTCCCCAGTTGATCGTCGGCGACAAGGAACCGACCGAAATATCAATTGCCCGGTGCATAAACGCATCGGAATGCATGAAAAATGGAAATAGCTTGGGATCGATGACATCAGTATTAGCACGCAATACGAGAGAATGCGCCGAACAAAAGCCATCCACCGTGGCAATGGCGGCTTTGCGTTGATAGGCCCGCCGTCTGCCAAATATCACATCGCCTGGATAACATCTTAGTTTTTGGCCATTTACATCATCCGGCGTACCGTTACGTTTAATATGAATGGAATCCGAATCGATATGTTCCAGTCCTATATAGACTTTTAAATCGGTATTATTGGGATCAACCCGTTCGGAAATATTCTTTGCTATTTGATCAAATCGATAGGTTTGCCAATTAGATTTATCCAGATTTTTTAGATCAATTGCTTGCATAGTTTTCGTCATTATTTATCCAAGCACCTTAAACAATTCGTCCATGCTTTGCTTTAATAAAGTCGATGATTGCGTCCAATTTTGCAGGGCTTCATCCAGCGTAATTTTTGCATTACTGCTATTTACGTTACTGACATAGAGCGGCATATTTAAACTGGCGTTGTGACTCAGGACTTCTTGAATATCGATCACTTTACAAAATCCGTCCTGGTCCTGAAATGCTTTATAAGCCTGATAAATTCGATCAATATGCTGCGGCTCCAAGAAAGCAATATTCTTATCCTGCCTGACTTCTTTGACCGCATTGATGATTAACACTTTGCCTTTTTTACTGGCTTCCTTATTGGTTTTGGTAATCAGCAAGCAGGCTTCCATCGGCGAGTTGTAAAACAGGTTTGGCCCTAAGCCGATTACGCATTCCACCAAATCCTGCTCAATCATTTTGCGGCGCATATCGGCTTCTGCATCCCTAAACAAGATTCCATGCGGCCATAAGGAAATAGAGCGGCCATTCTTGGCATCCAGACTTTTTTGAATATGCTGCTGAAACGCATAATCGGCACAACCTTGCGACGGCGTACCCCAAAGATTACGCCCGTAAGGATCGCTCTCGAAGGCTTTGCGGTCCCAGGCTTTTATCGAATACGGCGGATTAGCCAGAATGACATTGAAGGTCTTGAGCTCATCGTTTTCCAGAAAAGCCGGATTGGTCAAGGTATTGCCACGCACTACGCTGAATTCTTCGATGCCGTGCAGGAACATGTTCATGCGGGCAATCGCCGAAGTGAGCAGGTTGATCTCTTGGCCGTATAGTTTGAGGGTGCGGTATTCCATGCCCTCGTCTTTTAAATGCAGGGCACAATTCAGCAACAAACCACCGGAACCGCAAGTCGGGTCGTAAACGCTTTCGCCGGGTTGCGGGTCCATGATCAGCGTCATCAGTTTAACCACGGTGCGGTTGGTATAAAACTCGGCGGCGGTATGGCCGCTGTCGTCGGCAAACTCCTTGATCAGGTATTCGTAAGCATTACCCAATTGATCATCGGGCACAGTGCTAAGATTAAGTTTATGCTGGGAATAATGCTCGATCAGGTTGGTCAGTATTTCATCAGACAATCGATCTTTATTAGTCCAACTGGCATCACCGAAAATGCCGAACAAGGTATCGGGATTGGCTTTTTCAATGGCTCGCATCGCTTCTTGCAAGGCCGCACCGATATTGACGGTTTTCTCGCGGACATCATTCCAATGCGCCCCTTCGGGAATCTGGAAATGATGGTTTTCGGCAAACGCCGCATATTCCATATCGCCATCGCTTTCCGCCAGGGCATTAGAGAACTCTTCGTCGTAGACATCGGAAATACGCTTGAAGAACAGCAATGGAAAGATGTATTGCTTGTAATCACCGGCATCAATAGTGCCGCGTAACGCCGTGGCTGCGCCCCAGAGGTATTTTTCGAGTTCTTGCTGGGTCATGATTGAATAAATCCATTTAAGATGGTTTTGAATCTTTCCTCTGCTTGCAAACTGGCTTGCCAGGCGGCTTTTAAATCACTGAGTGCTTCTTCCACGCTAGGCAGATTGTCTTCAATGATTTTTTCCACGTAGAGAGGGATATTTAGATTGTAATCGTTTTCTTTGAGGTCATCGAGCGAGGCCACTTTGACGTAGTTTTCAACATCGTTGTAGGCTTGATACCAGCTATAAATCTGCTGTACATGCGCCGGTTCCAGAAAGTTTTGCGCTCTACCGACTCTAATTTGCTCGGAAGCATCGATAAACAGGATTTTGCGCTTTTTCTTATGCGCTTTGTTCTGCTGAAATACCATGACACAGGCGGCCAATTGTGTGCCGTAGAAAATATTCGGTCCCAAGCCAATCACAGCATCCAACAAATCCTGTCCTATCAATGCCTGCCTGATTGCTCCTTCGGCGCCTTTACGAAATAACGCACCGTGCGGCAGCACGACGGTCATTCGGCCGGTACTGTTCATGGATTTAACCATGTGTTGCACCCAAGCCATGTCGCCATTACTTTTGGGCGGCACACCGGCGATATTCCGACCGAAAGGATCGTTCACCCAATTTTCCGCACCCCAATCTTGTAGCGAAAATGGCGGATTGGCGATCACGCAATCGAAAGTTTTTAAGCCATCGGCTTCAAAAAACGCGGGATTGCGTAAAGTGTCACCACGGAGGATTTCAAAATCTTCGATGCCATGCAAAAACATGTTCATTCTGGCGATAGAACTGGATGTCAGGTTTTTTTCCTGACCGTAAAGTTTTAGGGTGCGGGCATCTTCCTGGTTGTGCTTTAAATGATCTACGCATTCCAGCAACATGCCACCGGTGCCGCAGGCGGGGTCGTAAATACTTTCACCTTCATGAGGATCAAGTATCAACCCTAACAAATGCACTACGGAACGGGGTGTGTAAAACTCACCGGCTTTTTTGTTGGTTAGATCGGCAAAGTGCTTGATCAGATATTCATAGGCTTGACCAAGCATATCGGGATTAACATTTTCGTTACCCAGTGCGTATTGAGAAAAGTGCTCAATCAAGTCGATCAGTAGGCTATCAGAGAGTTTGTTTTTGTTGCTCCATTGGGCATCGCCGAAAATTCCGTAAAGAAACTCTTGATTGGCTTGCTCGATGCCGCGTAAAGCTTTTTCAATGGCTAAACCGACATTGGTTGCCGTTTCTCGGACATCGTTCCAATGACAGCCTTCAGGAATTTCAAATCGATGGAATTCGGGTAAGGCCGCGTAATCTTCATCGCCATTGGACTCTTCCAGAGCAATACGAAATTCTTCATCGTACACATCAGAAATGCGTTTGAAAAATAGTAGGGGAAATATGTAAACCTTGAAATCCGAGGCATCGACTGGGCCTTTTAAGATCCATGCTGCTTTAGAGAGGTATTGCTCTAGTTGGGAAAGCGTGAGTTTGTTTTTGTCCATTTAACTAATATTCTTCCAAGTCATATTATTTTGGCTGTCTATCGCCAAATAACGAATTTATCCAAAGCTGCGTCTCGACAATGTCTGCCGGACGATGGTCGTCGGCCATTGTCCCAACCCTAGGAGTGATCGCTGGTAGTGATTATTAATAGTTTCATTTTATTGGCCGCCCCATGAGTCAGTGGTTTTGGGAAGTCGGCTAAAGTCATCGATTACTCGAACGATATTAGAGGCTGCTTCAGACCATTGCCATAAAACCAGGTTTTGGTTTTTGGCTGTACAACCGGATGCAAAACTACGCACCAATACCCCGTCAACCTCTAGTGCTTGTAATTGTTTGACCAATCGCCATGTTGGTGGTTCTATGC
>JABFRC010000308.1 GCA_013141375.1 Methylococcaceae bacterium
GGCAATACTGCGCCCGAACAAGTCGTGCATTATTGCGGCTCCGGCGTTACTGGCTGTCATAATTTATTGGCGATGGAGCATGCGGGGTTGTCGGGGTCGAAGCTCTATGCTGGGTCTTGGAGCGAATGGATCAGGAATAAAAATAGGCCGGTTGCTAGGGTCTAATACTGACAGTTGCGGAGCCAAAATGATGCTTGCGGAATTCAAGCTACTCACTGCTACGGTGCGTTTTACGCACCGTAGCAGTTATTCGGTGCATGGAATGCACCCTATTTGACTGATTACTGGGGGTTAGAATTTTATGTCCAAAACAATTCATCGCTTAAGCGTCGAACAACTGGCTAAATTATTTACCCATCTGGCGCAGCTTGAGTCGGCAGGTCTCCCCACCTTTCAAGCGTTTGCGATTTTGGCTCAGACGGAGCTTGAGCTAAAAAAGCCATTAGCATTGATGCAGCATTATTTGACAGCAGGCCAACCGATTGCAGAGGCTGGTTTTAAAGCTGGTATTTTTGACGATACCCTGAAAACCCTAATTTACGCGGGTGAAGCCAGCGGTCAGCTCGCTACTGTCTACCGCCGGCTGGGCAATCATTACAACCACAAGAACGCTCGAATTAAAAAAGTAAAATCTCGGCTGTACTTGCCAATTCTTATGTTGATGATTGCGATTTTTGTGCAACCGTTACCTGCGCTTATCAATGCTGAAATTAGCGGATTTAGGTATTTACAAGTCAGTCTGGGCCGATTACTGCTAATCGGCTTGGGAATGTATTTATTGATAAGCTTGCCAACCATCGTGCATAAGCTAGGGTTTGAAAGGGCTTGGCATCGATTGCAACTGAGAGTTCCGCTGCTTGCTAACTGGATTAGCAAACGCCAAATCAATGAATTCTTTTTTATCTTGTCCTTGATGTTGGAAAGTGGTTTGGCTTTTGCCGATGCGCTACCGAAAGCGGTGGCGAGTATCAAAAACAGTATTTTAAGGGACAAATTTATTCCAGGGTTAAAGCTTTGCTCCAGTGGGGCCAGTGTGCATGAAACTCTTTCGAAAGTATCGATTATCAACAATCCGATGTTACACATGATCGAGAGCAGTGAACAAAGTGGTAAGCTTGCCGGCGGCATTTCTCACTTTACCAAAATCGAAGCTGAGACCATTGGATTACAAAACGATGCCTTAGCAGAATGGCTGCCACGCTTACTCTATAGTCTTGTTGCTATTTGGATCGCTTATTCGCTTCTAAATAGCCCGATTACAACAGTGCTGCCAAGTAATATTTAAGTCCTTAACCCGCATTCGTGGCACATTCGGCGGAATACGCTGCGCTATTCCGCCTTACGCGGGCTGAGATTGTCGAAGGATGAATGGAAAAATCCGAAGCTTATCGTTAAGCCATTCATGGTTCGACAGACTCACCACGAACCTCTTAAGTTAATGACAGTGATGGCCAACAGCCTATTCAACTGAGATTTTTTTATAAATGTGATGTGTAGTTCAGCACTCGCACTATGTGAATTATGGTTGTTGCAACACGATAAAAAACTAAATGACAATTGATGTGGAACGTTATGGGGCGTTCATATCAAACACTACTCAATCAATTGTTTCAGTCCATCGGCACCGTTCATTGACTATTTTTGCGGTATTTTTACCACCAATACCTTTGGCTACCAAAGCGACAACTCTGTCATCGACATCATAACCAACATGCGCATCAATTGGATTTGCCATTCTTCCTAATCCAAATGCGTCAAAAATGGTGGCCACATTGATATTGATGTTAGTGACATCAATACATAATCTTGAATCCAGATATTTATCAACAAAACCATTGGGTATGGCATAGCTCAACAGATCGTTAGGATCACTAAAAGCAATAATTGGCGTTTTTGAAACCATACGTTGCTGGTATTTTTCACCTTCAGCTCGACAATAAGCCGCTTTTTGATTGCTGACGTCCGGCATTTTTCGACCCATCTGCAGCATAGGTAATTGATTGGACATCATATAAATGGGTATTTCTTTGTTTTTTAGCGCTTGTCTGAAATCATCATCACGTTGATCAACTATTGACGCGATTCTTTGCAGACCATCAATGGTGATGCGACTTCCCAGGCTATGGGAAATAAATGCATATTGATCGTGCCGGATATTATTGGCGGCGGTATCGTCATTGAACGAACAGGATTGAGAAACGTCATTTGGCAAGCCATCCCAATCGCTTTTAGCCATCCAACAGAAGGCTTGGGCAAATGAAACAAGAATATCTTCTCTGCTTTCACCCAAGTAGATGATTGGGTCAGGCCCGGTATCATTGGAGAATTTTTTCATCAAGTCGTTCATTTCGGCTCGTCGAAACGAATACTCGCCAGAGTTATCATAAGCCAGCACTTCTTTTTGCTTGGCGGTAATGACTGACCAGGTCAACTCATAGAACAGTAATTCTTTGCTTCTATCCTTACTTAGTAAACGATTAATTCGCAAATTGCCCAGGTTTTTACTGGTATCCGTTCGACTTGTCAGTGAGATGTTTTTATATTGAGATGCCATGACAGGCAAATCCAGTTCTTTAGCCAGTTTTTCCAAAAATTGCGTCGAGTATCCCGCCAAATGGTCTCCCACCCCATGCACCATCAATACCTTCATTTTTCCGCTTGGATTAGCTAAAAATGGATCAAGCCCGTTAAATGGTTTACCCCATATCTCACAAATCCGACTATCTACTGACTGCTGTTTTTCAAGGAAGGCCTCTGCGACGCCTTTGCCAAGGCTGGAGCAGCTAGTTAATAATGGGAAAGCAATAATGGCAGATAGTAATTTAAAAACTGGTCGCATGAATGCTATGTCCTTGGTTTTATGGCGGTAACAAGCGCGTTTACTTCGTTGCGATGATTTATTTGAATATTGACAAACCCTGCGTCTTTTAACTGATTCAATGAAATTGTTTCGCGCATGACATGATTTTCTGATTCGTCACTGAACAGATGAACAATCCAGTGCTCCAAGAGATCCAAGCGATTAATACCGGTTAACACCTTGAAATAGCCAGTCACTTCATGTTGGGTGGTTCGTGTGTGTTCAGAAACATCATCAAGTGCATAACGATCACCATTAATAAACTGACCGTCTGGCTTAAGCACTCGATAGATTTCATGAATGACTTGTTCACGATAATCATGTAAAAAGTTATGCAGCGTATAAGCACTCGCGACAATATCTATGCTTTGGCTCGGTGTGTTTTTCAATGCAGTTAAGGCATCATCACCGCAAAAAGCCAGTTTTTGCTCAACAACCCATTGATTAAGATTAGTTTTAGCCTGATTTTGCATCACAGGCTCACTGTCGACACTGAGTATTTTGATATTGTCTCGAGCATCTAAAATTGAGAGCGTCGTAATCCCGGTACCGCCTCCGAGCTCAATAATGGAGAGTAACTCAGTTGAAGCTTTAGAATACTCTTTGACGGTTAAACCAACGAGTCTGCTCATTTCAGTTACTAAGGGGCAAATTAACTTGAGCAACTCATATTCTTGTCCAATGACACCTGAAAAAATAGCGTCGTAATTTGTGCTGTTATTTGTCATGTTTGGCTTGCTGTTTTTGTTCATAGGCGGCCAGTTGTTCTGCAGTCGCTTCAAGTTGATGGGCATTTTTCCATTCGGCGTAGGGCATGCCATAAACCATAGTTCTGGCTTGTTCATAATCCATTTCAGCACACTGCTCCACTGCCGATGCGACCAGCCATTTAGCTAAACAATTGCGACAAAAATCGGCGAGTACCATCAGCTCAATATTTTGGACTTCCGGATGTTGTTGAAGATGGGCGAGTAGACGCCGAAATGCGGCCGCTTCTAATTCAGTTTGAGTTTTCTTATCCACAGATATTCTCCTAAAGTGGCTTTTATTCTATCAGAATCGACCTATCGGGCATGTACATTGCTTTGATAAGATTTTACAATATAAGAAGTTTGTTTTTGCTTCATATTCCGCAAAGGCCATGAAAATTCATAGTTCGTCCTTATCATTGCAATCCAGCATAAATAGCCGTCCGCAAGCAAAAGCGGCTGGCCTGAAGGATATTGCTTTGGTAAAAGCCTTGGATGAAAAAAAACAATCATCTAACCAACAACCATCGAGTCCAGATGAAATAAAAAAAATATTAAGTACGGTCGTTTCACAAATGAGTCAAAGTGAATCTGAGGGCTTTGATACCCGAACGTCTAAAGCATTGAATGCATACAGACAGCAATCTAAAGCTTCAATCGCAGGTCAAAGACTTTCTTCTATTACAGGCATAGATGTTTACGCCTAATCTATTTTCTACAACATGAAGCAGCTTTTAGAATTTATCCCCATACTTTTATTTTTCATCGCATTTAAACTTTACGATATTTATGTCGCCACAGCGGTTGTGATTGTCGCTACCGTTTTACAAGTTGCCTTTGCCTGGTTTAAATATCGCAAAGTGGAGACCATGCAATGGATTACCTTGGTTCTTATTCTTATTATGGGCGGCGCAACCCTGTATCTGAAAGACGAGCAATTTATCAAATGGAAGCTATCCATCATCGAATGGTTGTTTGGATTGGCCTTTTTAGGCAGTCAATTTATCGGTAAAAAACCGTTTATTGAACGCATGTTATCTGCCAGCTTGACACTGCCGGATGTTATCTGGAAACGGTTGAATACGATTTGGGGCTGTTTTTTTATCAGTGTTGGTTTTATCAATCTTTACGTCATGTACAACTACAATACGGAGGATTGGGTCACTTTTAAAACCTTTGGCGTGCCGGGTTTAATGGTGATTTTCATTTTGTTGCAAATGGCCTTTTTATACCGGTACATTCCGGATTCAGAAGAGTAACGCATCATGTTGTTTGCCATAATAAGCGAAGACGTGAATGACAGCTTGCAAAAAAGGTTGTCCGTTAGGCCTGCTCATTTAAAGCGACTCCAAGATTTACAAGATGCCGGGCGCTTGATTCTTGCGGGCCCACACCCGGCCGTAGAAAGCGAAAATCCAGGTGAAGCCGGATTTACCGGTAGCTTAATCATCGCAGAATTCGACAATCTGGCTGCGGCTCAGCAATGGGCTGATAGCGATCCTTACAATGCTGCGGGCGTTTATGCCAAAGTAACCATTAAGCCATTCAAAAAGGTCTTTCCATAATATGACAACTGAATCGATTCGAACGCTTTTAAACGACGCCTTTAGCCCGTCGGTTTTAGAAATTATTGATAACAGCGCAGCACACGCCGGACATGCCGGCGCTCGCAGTGGCGGCGGTCATTATCATGTCACTATTGTTGCTGACGCATTTGAAGGCAAAAGCTCGGTGCAACGTCATCAGTTAGTCTACAAAGCGCTTGGCGACTTGATGAAACAAGAAATTCATGCCTTAGGCATTAATGCTCTCTCACCCTCTGAAGAATCTAAAGGAAACCTATAAATGAAAAAACAGTTTATTCCATTATTAATCGTTGGTTCTGCAATCATTGCCGGCTGCAATCAGCAACAAGCCACTGAAGGTGCAGCAACGCCAGTCGCTGCTGCAGCGCCTGTCGTTGATAAAGCCGATGCCGTAGCATCAGTTAACGGCAAATATATTTCTAAAGCCACGTTAACGCAATTAGAAGCCGAAATTGCACAACGCAGCCAAGGTCAATCTTTCCCAAAAGAAAAACTGATCGAAGAGTTGATTCAACGCGAATTGTTGGTTCAAGAAGCGACCAAAAAACAACTGGATAAGTCTCCTGAAGTATTAACACGTATTGAAGATGTTAAAAGATCGTTACTGTCTCAAGCGGCCTTACAAGATTATTTGAAAGCCAACCCAGTGACTGATGCCGACATCAAAGCAGAATACGACAAGAAAGTTGCTGCTGAAAACGGTACAGAATTCAAAGCGCGTCATATCTTGGTAAAAACAGAAGCCGAAGCTAAAAAAATTATCGCTGAACTCGACAAAGGTGGTGATTTCGCTAAATTGGCCAACAAGAACTCTTTGGATGCTAAAGAATCTCAAAACGGCGGTGATTTAGGTTGGTTCGTTGCTAGTCAAATGGTTGCGCCATTCTCTGAAGCTGTCACTGCGCTTGAAAAAGGCAAATACACTAAAACGCCTGTTCAAACCCAATTTGGCTGGCACGTAATTTTGAGAGAAGATTCTCGCAAATTAACGCCTCCACCATTGGATGCAGTTAAAGAACAATTGCAACCTTTCCTGCAACGTCAAAAAGTACAAACCTTGCTAGAAGGCTTACGTAAACAGGCCCAAGTTGAAATATTGGTTCCGACAACCGAAGAAAAACCAGCCTCCGAAGCACCTGCTGCAGATAAAACTGCGACTCCTGCCGAAGGTGCCGCAGCTCCGGCTGCAGGCGAACAACCTGCAGTAGCCACAGAAGCAGAGCCGGAAGAAGCCGGCGAAGCCGCTGAAGCACCGGCTGCAGAGCCTGCAAAAGAAGAAGCCGCTCCTGCTGCAAAAAAATAAAACCAATCGGTTTTAGCAAAACAGAAAAGGGCGGATTTTCCGCCCTTTTTTATATTATAGATTCCAAGTATTGCAGCAATAATTGCACACTGCGGTTACCCCGATATTCATTAATATCCAAACGATAGGCTGCTTTTATCTGCCTGATACCCAACCAATTTTCTGGTTGATCGACATAAAACGCTATCGCATCCAATATCAATTGCCCGCCAGGTTTTCTAAGTACCAATTTCAAATGCCTCTGTCCGACAATTCGGGACTGAATTACATCAAATACGCCGTCAAATATGGGCTCCGGAAATGCCTGACCCCACGTTGCCGCATTCTGCAATGACTCGGCAATATCCAGCGTTAATTCAAGCTCTGTTAACTCCCCGTCAGAATATATTTTTTGCTCTAAATCAATTTCCGTTAACCTAATTTTAACCATATCATCAAATGCCAAGGCAAATGCAGGATAGTCGTGCATTTTTATGCTCATGCCGGCAGCCATGGCATGACCACCAAATTTACTAAGTAGTTTTGGATGTGCTGCGGCCACATCACTTAACACATCACGAATGTGTACGCCGGGAATTGACCGGGCAGAACCTTTGATTTCATCTTTACCTGCTGGAGCGAACGCAATTACCGGACGATGCAACTTATCTTTAATACGAGAAGCCAATATACCGATCACCCCTTGATGCCAATTCACGTCATATAAACAAACTCCCGCTGGCAAATGCTGTTCATTGAACACCTTCATATCAGACAATAAGGCCATAGCTTCGCGACTCATTTGCCCTTCAACTTCGCGTCGGTCGTTATTTAGCTCATCCAGTTGCACCGCAATTTGCCTGGCAAGTTGCGGATCATCGGTTAATAAACACTCAATACCCAACGCCATATCATCCATGCGACCCGCGGCATTAAGGCGTGGACCAATCGCAAAACCTAAATCAGAAGCAACAAGCGTTTGCGGATTTCTGCCGGAAACTTCAATGAGGGCATTTAAACCCGGGTGGCCTCGCCCATTGCGTATGCGCTGCAAGCCTTGATGAACAAGAATGCGATTAATGCTATCCATAGCCACTACGTCAGCGACTGTCCCCAATGCAACATAATCGAGCAGCTGCGCCAAATTCGGCTCCTGGATCTGTTTTTGTTCAAACCATCCCTGCTCTCGCAATCTACTGCGCAATGCCATTAAGACATAAAACATGACCCCCACACCAGCCAGGGCGCCAGATGGAAACTTATCATTGGCTAGATTTGGATTGACGATGGCATCCGCTTCGGGTAATTCCAATCCCGGCAAATGGTGGTCTGTAATCAGCACTTTGATGCCAAGCTCTTTAGCGACTTTAACGCCGTCAATACTTGAAATTCCATTATCTACAGTGATGATGATGTCGGGGTTTTGCGCTTTCGCTAAAACTACAATTTCTGGCGTTAGGCCGTAACCGTACTCAAACCGATTAGGCACAACAAAGCTCACATCCCCTGCCCCCAATAAGCGCAAGCCTTTAACTGCAGTTGCGCAACTGGTCGCGCCATCAGCATCAAAATCAGCCACCACCGTAATTCTTTCCTGATTTTTTATTGCCGACATCAAATGCCCCACCATGGTGTTCATGCCTGATAGCAACCAAGGTGAAGGTAGTTTTGACAATGACCTATCGAGCTCATCAACATGTGCTATGCCACGGGCTGAAAAAATTCGCTCCAGTAGCGGCGATATATCGCCAAAGTTAGTACGTTTGCTGGTAACAGGCCGAGCGACTATACGTTTTTTAATACCTTGATAAATCATAATGGTGTTAATGGGTGTTTGCTATCAAACAGAATTTAGTATTGACATTTTACTAAGCTACGCAAAAATGCTGAAAGATTAATCAGGAGTATGCGATGAACAAAAAACAGTATTTAACCGAACCGGTTGAAAATGCCGCCGAAGTTATTTTGGCGGCTATCGATAAAGATGTAGAGCGTGGAGAGGATATTGTTATGTTTGGTTTCTGCGCTGTGATGCTCTCATCGACCTTTGCCCCCATAGCGCCGCCCAGTGTTGTTTTGCCGATGGTTGCTGTGACATTTGCACTTTCTTCAAGCTTAGCCCGCATTAATTACCATAACATGGAAAGAAGGCTATTATCAGCCATGGCGTTTGTTAATGAACATGATAGGCGCTTGCTGCGTCCAATCGTGACGGTATTTAACGAAAACCCCATGCATTCGCTAACAATATCCTTCAATCCAGCCAAAAACATTAAACGCACGCTGAAAAGTATCGTTGGCGGAATTTTAATCAATCCGTTCTGGATGCCTATTTTTTATGTCATGGGCATGCAAATTATCGAAGAGAAAAATCTTGGTCTATTGAACAGAGCAATAATCGGCGTCGAACAAAAAATATTGCATTTGCCGCTATCTGATTGAATATCAACCAGATAATGCCATTTTTTTGATTGCTTCAACCCAATCGTCGCCGCTATTTAGACTTTCGACGAGTTGTATTTTTTCACCGCCATGTTTATGAAATATTTCCTGATACTCGGTGCCAATTTCATAGATAGTTTCCAAGCAATCTGCTGTGAAAGCCGGGGAAAAGACCAGTAGTTTTTTTGCTCCCTTAACTGCCAATTCCTCAATGACTTTATCGCTAAAGGGCGTTAACCATTTTTTATCCAATCTGCTTTGAAAACTTACCGTGTATTTGTCGCTAGGAATATTAAGTTTCTCAACAACTGCTTTAGTCGTTTGATAGCAGGCGGCTTTATAACAAAAATAATTTTCTTCGGTTAATTCTGTTTCACAATCATGATCTTTACATAGATAACCATCGCTATATACCTTATCTACCTGTCTTTCTGGTAAACCATGGTAACTAAAAATAATATGATCATAATCGGCTAGATTATATTTATTACCCCTATTTACAATGCAATTAATAAAGTCTTGATTATCAAAATATTGAGAAATAATTTTTATATCGGGAATCACCCACCATTGACTGACTATTTCCATAAAACGCTGCAAAGCACTGCCAGTGCTGCTTGAGGCATATTGTGGAAACAATGGAAAAACGATGATTTTGTGATAGCCCTCTAACTTCATGCGCTCCAGCACAGATTCCATACTTGGACTTTTATAGCGCATCGCCATCTCAATCTTAATATCATCGCCCACGGATTGTTGTAATTTATGTTGCAAATCAACCGTATGCTTTAAAAGTGGCGAGCCATAGTCTTTATCCCAAATCGCCTTATATAGTTTGGAAGAATTGCCCGATCGAAACGGCACAATAATAAGATTAACCAATATTTTTCTGGCGAGCCATGGAATATCAATTACGCGAGGATCGTTTAAAAATTGACTTAAATAACTACCCACTTTCCATC
>JABFRC010000275.1 GCA_013141375.1 Methylococcaceae bacterium
CCTGTCGTTTTGCGATAAAAATAACCGAAAACATACCATCAGTCCTTTGAGCATCCATTCTCAAATTGCTGTGGAGTCTGGTTGGTTTTGGGATGTATTGGTTGTTAATTTTGAAAATGGTCAAAATATCCGCTTCGGTGGCGTCAGCAAAGAGCAATCAACGCAGATCCTGCAATTACTCAATCAGTTCGCCGCAAACCATATCGAGCGCTTTTACCAGCAATTTTCACCAGCTTTAAAACAAGCTGCGCAAGAAGCAAGATTATTTTTCTCCGGTAAGCAATACATTCGCTATTGCATTACCGAACAATGGCTGGATCGTCATCTCTGGTTAGAGCCAGGAATTAAACGACATGATTGCTTAAGTCATTTAAGTGCTGACGTGCATCAAGATTATCTGCACGTTCGTTCTCTACTCGAAAACAGACATCAGCAGACCGCAAGCATAAATCAGGCGTTTGTCGAACAACAAACCCGATTGTTCCAGGCATTTTTCGAACAGGTTGAAACCAATCCTTTGACAGTGCAGCAACGCAACGCCTGTGTCATTGATGAGCAGCATAATTTAGTCTTGGCAGGTGCCGGTACTGGTAAAACCAGCACCATGATTGGCCGGGCAGGGTATTTAATAAATGCAGGTCTGGCGAAGCCTGAACAAATCTTGATGTTAGCCTTTGCCCGGAAAGCCGCAGAAGAAATGAGCGAACGGATCCAGGCAAAACTGGGCGTGCCAAACCTGACGGTCAAGACTTTTCACAGTCTCGGTAAACACATTATCAGTCAAGTTGAAGGCGTTGTGCCGGCCATTGATAAAATGGCGGAAGATGATGCCTTACGTGTAGCATTTGTCGATCAGCTGATTCAACATTTATTGGCAGATAATCTTTATCGGTCGAGGTTGTTAACATATTTTCTGCGGTTTACTTATCCTTACAAGAGCCAATTTAACTTTAATAGCTTAGGTGCCTATAACACGTACATCCTTGAAAATGATATTCGCACGCTTCAAGGCGACTTGGTCAAAAGTTACGAAGAGTGCGAGATCGCCAATTTTTTATATCGGCAAGGCGTGGTCTATCAATACGAAGCCAATTATCAGATCAATACCTCGGGGCCGGATTATAGAATCTATCAACCAGATTTCTATCTTCCTGAATACGGCATCTATATCGAGCACTTTGCTGTCAACGAACACAATCAAACCCCGCCCTTTATCGATCAGCAAACTTATCTGGCAGGTATGGCTTGGAAACGTGCACTCCACCAAAAATATCAAACCCCTCTAATTGAAACCTATAGTTTTCTGAAGCAATAGGGACGGTTAACAGAAGTACTGAGCGAGAAATTACAGGCTTTCGGCGTACAATTTAAACCGTTACCGCACGATGAGTTGCTAAAACAACTCAATCAAATGGGTCGAGTTTCGGAATTTAGCGTGCTCATGACTCAGATCTTAAGCTTATTCAAATCGGCCTATCTGAGCATTAAGCAACTGGTCGAAAAAGCGAATCATCATGAAGATCAAGAACGCATGCGTGCCGCCGCGCATTTATTTGAACCTATTTTTGAAGCCTATCAACAGCAATTACGCGACAACGCCACCATAGATTTTGATGACATGATCGGACGGGCGATTGAATACGTGGAAGCAGGTCGGTATCTTTCTTCGTATCGCTATCTATTGGTCGATGAATTTCAAGATATTTCTATTAGTCGTGCGCGCTTATTGAAAGCGTTATTGGCCCAACAGCCGGAATGCAGTTTGTTTGGCGTCGGTGACGGCTGGCAATCCATCTATCGCTTTACCGGTAGTGATGTCTCGCTGACCAAGGATTTTGAACACCATTTCGGCGTCACTGCGACCAGCATACTCGACCAAACCTTTCGTTTTAACAATCAAATCGGCGATGTGGCGTCACGCTTTGTCACTCAGAATCCCAGTCAAATCACCAAACAAATTCGTAGCTATCGGCAAATCCAACACAGTGCAGTATCGCTGATCAAATCCGATAAGGAATTACTCGGCATTACGGCTGCATTAGATGCTATTGCCGCAAAAACCAGCCAATCCGCCAGTGTTTTGCTGTTAGCCCGGTTTAACTTCAAAAAGCCTGATATCTCTGCCCTAAAACACCGGTATCCGCAACTGTCGATTCAATTTATGAGTGTACATGCTTCCAAAGGTAAAGAAGCAGACTATGTGGTGGTGTTCGGTTTAGATAAGGGTAAGCATGGGTTTCCATCGGAAAAAGCCACACATCCTCTATTAGAGCTTTTGTTACCTCAAGCGGAGGCTTTTAATCATGCCGAAGAACGCCGATTGTTCTATGTAGCACTCACTCGTGCTCGATATCATGTCTACTTGGTGAGCAATGGCCTCAATCCTTCGCCTTTTGTAAGGGAATTAATCGATAACGGCTATGCCATCAGTATCGATGAGTTTAGCGGCAAGGGCTTTCAAGAACAGATTGCCAACATTCCGTGCCCAATCTGTAAAACCGGTTACATGGTACCCCGGGATAGCCAATACGGCAGCTTCTTCGGCTGCAACCAATATCCCTTATGCAATCATACGCAACGTGCTTGCCAATGGTGTGGCGGCAGTTTGAAAACCAAAGGGCGGTTTCGAGTTTGTGAAAGTCGCCGTTGTGATTTCGTTGAACCGATTTGTCCATGCTGCGATGGAGCTATGGTCCTTAGGAAAGGGGCTTATGGTCAGTTCTGGGGTTGCTCCCACTATCGTAAAGAAGCCGAGTTTTCCTGCTCCCATACCGAACAGTTTATCGATCTGAAGACGGCGAGAGCCATGACGTAGATTACATCTACCGCATTATTCCCTGACTTGGGATGGTCTACACTATTGACGGCCTAACATGAGAACTATAGAGATGAGTGAAGAGAAACGACTATCCACTACCCAATTAGCAAAACTACGGGGTACTTCCCAGGAGCACATGTTTACGCAGTTGACTGCGCAAGGCCTGATCGAAAAAAAGGACGATAAATGGCAATTGACGGATGCAGGTTCGGCAGCGGGCGGCGTTTATCTCTCTGGTAAATACGGTCAATATGTCGCTTGGCCAGAGGACTTCGAAGCACCTGTGCTGCAAGCTAAAACGGATGCTCCGAAACTACTTACCGCCACGGTTTTGGGACAACATTTCGATGTCTCCGCCAACAAAATGAACTACATCCTATCCGAACTAGGCTGGATCAAAAAAGGCTTGAAAGGCTGGCTAGTCACCGAGCAAGGTAAAAAAATGGGTGCAGATCAGGGGGAGGATAGTCGCTCGGGAATTCCTTATGTACGCTGGCCGGAAAAGATCATCCGCATAGGTGCACTTAAGGATAGTATTGATAATATCAAGGGAGTCGATAAGCCTAAAACGGACACCGACAAAATGGACAGCTTTAGACATAAATTTGAAGCTACCCATCGTACAACAGACGGCCATTTTGTCCGTTCCAAGGCTGAAATGCTGATCGACAACTGGTTGTACATGGCGGAAATCGTTCATGCCTATGAACGGAAATTACCGATTGAGGAAGAAATGTACTGCGATTTTTATATTCCCACCGGCAAAGTTTATATTGAATTTTGGGGCTATGAAAACGACGCCAAATACCAAGCCAGGAAACAAGAGAAATTAACTATTTATCAAAAATACAATTTCAATCTGATCGAATTGACCGACAAAGATGTGTTGAATTTGGATGATATATTGCCCAGGCTGTTATTGAAATATGGTGTGCAAGCTTATTGAATTGCTCCTTCTAAGAGGTGGGGCAAACCAATTTACACAAATTAAGCCTAATAGGATTTAACAACAAGACTCTAATCCATAAAAGGTTTGATAAAGTGCAAAACCACAAGTAAGTTTTAACCAACAGCCGCAATCGACCCCTTCCTGACATTCGAAGCTTTGCGCTCAATGTCGGCAGGGATTCAATTTGCAGCCAGTCAACGCCAAGTTAGGAGACTTTACAAAAATTGCCACCTTTGCTACTTCTTCGGATCAGGTAGCACTTTCTCGGGATACCACCAGTCGCTGATCTTATGAACGTACTCCTTCCCACGGTCGTCAACGACACGCACAATGCAAGTGAAGGGCGACTCTTGAAACCCAACGTTTCTGCAAGGGCGCCGAACAGTCGGGTCGACTGTGATCAGTAACTTAGCCTCACTAATGAAGTCCATAGAAGAATTGGAGCGTTGAACGATTTCAGGGAACCATCTCACGTACTGACTTATCGCGTCTTGTACTTCAGGTATTAGAAGCTGCGAAGCTTCCATGACTCCACTACTCAGGTCGACGTGAAGCCGAGTCGCGCCCGTTGACCACGCTGCGTACACGATATGGCCCATGACGTAGTCGTCGCCCCTGTAATTCATCAAACTTGTGAACGACTGCGCAAGGCTCGCAACCACACTCTTCAATGTTTTGTAGCTGGGCATGTCGATTCGCCTAATGTCTGCGTAATAGGCGCGAGCTTGCGAGCGTCCTAATTGACGCATTTGTTATGTTCATTCTGGCATTTCCGTGATAACCAAGGTTATTGATCCTAACACATCATATGGTTGATGGAAGCCGTGAAACCCTTCTGTTTCTGAATAAAATATATGACTAATATCAGAAAATGCCTCGGGATTTACTGGGTGTTTACCATTTGGATTATGAAACATTATCAAACCATCTGACCAAGATTCTTCATATTCAGGATCATCTAAATCTTTAGAAAATGGTATGGGGTAGATTGCATTCGGATCAGGATTATATAAAAAGCCATTACGTATCATTTTTACCTTCTCACTGCCCAAACCGGCTATTTTCCCCATACGATTGAATTTAGGAATTGTTGCTTGATTGCTAAATAGAACAGCGCTTATGTTCTCAGCATCTTTTTGATAAAAAAAACCAGAAGGAATTTCTTTCTTTTCCCAAACATGCTTTTCTATCTTTTCTACACTTGGTTTTCCATTGACTATCCTCGTTCTTATGCCGTATAGATATTCAGATAACGCTGTCCGCGACCATGTCATCGCATTTTCATTATGATAATCGTGTATAGCCAGAATAAGAGGGTGCCCTGCTACGTGTTCTTTTTCCCAATACCGCTTGCACAGCTTTGTATATAAAGGGCTGCCAAATTTTATTGGCATAAAATCATTTAGCCTGAATTCAATCTCTTCATGTGTTTCCGGTGGAGGCAGGTCTGGGCGTTGTGGATTGGAAGATGGATTAACGGTTACAGCCTCTATGAAGTACTTTTCTCCGAAATAAATTGCCTCGAAATCTGGAGAGGGATGAATATTCTCAATTAGCAGACCTGCATTATGTATATATATGTGCAAGTACATTTCCCATAATCTTGCTTGGAAGTTGACCGATTGAAACTCACGTTCATAGTGGCCATCATTATCTATGAACGAGTTTGCTATTTCCGTAATGATATTTCGTGCTGCTTCAAAGCGGGGCTCATTCTTCAGAATCTTATATCCTTTATGCTGTTCAGTCTCTGGAATAACGTCAGAAAACAAGTTAAAACCAGCATCTATTTCATCTCCCTGTGGGTAGCATGATTGAGCATTACCATGATATTCATCACCGATTTTTCGTGCTAAAGCCTTTCTTGCTTCAGCAGGGGTTTTATAAAATTCTGAGCCTACCTCTATGCAGCGAAAAAGTCTTCTCGAATCCCTGCCAAGAACAATAAACCCATAATCATCGTCAGTAACATCCTTGATGACAATACCGAGTAGTTTATTTTCAAAAAGGGAAAACCATTCAACCTCCTCAGCAGTAAACCTAACCAAAGGCATGCGGCAGTAACAATAAGCATCAAACTGCCGCCTAGTTAGTTTTTTACCGTAGCGAAGTATATTTTCAACAATATTTCGCTGACGATTTTTTTCATGCATGGCACGTTTTATTGCTTTAGCATTAGCTTTGCTTTTTTGTTTCCTTTTCTCTTGCTTTGATTTCTTGGTCATCCTTGTGACTCATCTACGAACATAAGGCCCCCAAACACAGGGCCAGCGTAGGGAGCAAATTTTGTGGTAAAAGAGCGAAGCGACAACACAAAAATTGTGCAATGCGGCTGGCTCCGCGTGCATTGGTTTGTTAGAAATAATCACTCACGGCCCTGGAGTAATATAGTAAGCAAAGAGCCAATTACGCCCCCAAATAGTGAGGATATGAAAATTATACTTAGTTCAATGTATTTAATAGATCGTGCTTCGTTATGTCGAAGCCACTCACTAATCGCGTCAATTGGATACGAAGGAAACTTGGCTTCGTTATTTCGAACATAATCTTCAAAGTACACTGCCAGTTGTTTTGAGTATGCATCATCTACCCATTCTTGCACCTGCTTCCGCACTCCTTCATTTTCAGCCTTAAATTGATAAAGCTCGTTAATAATGTCTCTTTGATTTCTTAATTGTTTGTACTTTTTAAGAAACGACCACCATCGAAGCCCCCCCAATTCAACCTGTTTTAAAGATTGAACATTTTCGCTGATTTGACGCCATGCATTATTTTGCCTGTTCTTAAGTCTAACGATCTCATAGAACAACCCTAACTCACCATCAACCTCGGATATGAAATATTCATATATTTCCTGCTCAGAGGTAAACTTTTCAGGGTCATATTTGAATATTATGTCATTGTATCCACGCGCATGTATTTCTTCACACTCAATCATTGCACATCCTTTTTTTTCAGTATTTTCAGTCAAGAATAGATTTGCATGAAATGGTGATGGCCCCAAATATTCAAATGTGACATTTTCTTCTAGCTTTTTAAACTCAGCTTCAAGGAATGCCCTCACTATCCGAACAGAATACGATGGATCATTCTTTACGGCTGATCCAACACTTTCTACAAAGGTTACTGGACCATAAAAACTCGATACTAAGGTAACCCTGAAGTCCTCCGTTCCAGATCTCTCGTACGCCCATGATTCATCAAGGACTGAAACTTGTATACGAGTTGGAAGATGCAATGAAAATTCGACACGCAAAAACTCAATGTGCGGAATTACTAGATTGTGCTTTAATCCAATATTATTAGCAGGAACGGTAATTAAATCATCAAACCTATCGTCAAACTCTATTTCAATCTCACCAATTGAAGGAATTTTCTCTAGTGAAGATTTAATATTTTGTACATGCTCCGAGACTTTTATATCAGTAGATACTAATTTTGAAATGCCAAAGTTGAAACATCCAATTCCTATTGACTTCACTTAAGTTCTCCATATTTTCTAACGCCAAGCTCATGGTGATGTTTAATGTATTGCGCGAGTTCGTACGCTTCACCTCTCAGCGCGCTTAGTTTGTCGTTTGCTTCCTGGGCATCAGTCTGCCAACTTAACCGTCCACCAACCATCACCTGCCCGATCACTAAATCGTTGAATGATCCCATTCCCCCATAAGCATCAAGCAAATACTCCACACCGGAATAATCCGAGTTTATAAGCTGTGAGCGTACCGAAGCCAACCACTTCCGCCAGTGCTTCTCTCCATCTGAATCAAGCAACTGGCCAATCTGTTCGAGAACAGCAATTAGTTGAGTAGTTTTAGGTCCCATCATGTCTACCGGGCATAACAAGTTATTAATCTGTTAACAGTATATCTACCACGAAACCTGGGTCGCAACACTAAATTATTGAGGTGTAAGGGTTTTACCCTTCCGTATATCATCCAAAGTAGTTAATATTTGAAATTCGAGGTTGTCATGTTGACTGTTACCGCATCCCTTCAGTCATGCGTTCGACGCACAGATTGTTCAGAGCAATATTCCGGGCAGCAACGCCATTAATTTAATAAGTGGTGTTAATTTTATCTGGCATTTAAGCAAATAATCATTGGCGACAATGAGCCAGTTTACAGACAGTGGTCAATGATTGCTCTCTGTCAGGTAATGGCCGACTGCCGCTAGTCGCGAAAGTCAGTCACCGACCCGTTGCGGTCTATCGCTCCATCTGATTCAATGGTAGCATTTAGATCATTACTCGGTGATTATTAATAATCACCGATGATATACGGAAACTAACTAATTACTAGGCAATGAACGAACTCACGTTAGGCGAGATGATGGCGCGAAAGGACGCCTTAGAGAATGAAGCAGCAAAATTGCTGGGGCATATGCTTTTTGAATTTTCGCGTCTCGACATGAACTTAGGGTTGTGTCTTGTTTGGGTTGATGGCGGAACGAAGCTTGAGAGTCTTACCAAGACCGTTTCCGACCAGTGTATGAGTGCCAAGCTAGTCGAACTTTCCAAGCACGTTGACGCCAAGTTGCCAACTGGCTCAAATCGACATAAGGCTTACCAAGCTTGGCTTGCGAGAACTAATAAGGTCCGACAACAACGAAATGAACTCGTGCATGGCCGATGGGGAATAGATCCATACAATAATACCGTGATAAACGTGCTAGGGCTTCCCACTTTAGAAGCCCAGAGGTCAGTTGAGTACACGGTCGATGAGTTGGCTGCCATCAATGATGAGCTACGATCATTGCAACGGGAGCTAAGTAAGTTAAGGGAGCAATGGCCGTTATGAATTTCATTCTCCTTGGGAAAAAATGCCTAGCATCTAATGGCAATTGTAACGCTATGAGCAACTCAACGGCCACCAGTCTAACTACGTCTCAACGAGGACAAAAATGCTCTACATTTTTTCCGGTTAGCCTTGGCCTAAAGGTCCTCAGGGCGGGTTAGATGTGCGCACGATTCCATTTCTATCAATGCTAACACAATTCCCGCGCATCGTAACCCGCCGAGCTTTTACGCTGCTAGCACCCTCTCTGAAGACTAACAGATGACGTCAGGTTAATAGATGAGAGCATGCCTAGGCATATTGATAGATTTAGGCTATAGCGGGTAACGATGTGGAATAAACTATACCAAACAATGATTTGTTCGCGCACATCTACCCCCTACAGTCTTCTATCTTAAACGAGTAATTTCCAACATATACCTGCCATTCAAAAATAAGCCACGAAGGTCCGTAATTGGCCGTTATGCAAAGCTTTGCATAACGGCCATTACCTGTCGGTCGGGATGACTATTCAATTTCAACGATTAATACATTCTGTAACCCAGTCGAATGTCCGGTATCCGGTGAGCAAATCAACCATGTATTTGTATAAGAGTTGCTTTTCTATATTTAGCAAAATATAGTGCTCCAGTTAAGTGGCGAATAGTATTAAACGTCACACTCTTCAGTTTAATTTAATGGACACACAATGAAAATGTTTCGCAATCGGATTATTCTCCTTATGGCGGTTGCAATTCAAAACGTTGCGCTTGCAGTTCAAGTCGAAACACTCGTCGATTTCAATTCCATGAACGGAGACGCTCCTGAAGCGGGACTTGTCCGCGATATCCAAGGCAACTTCTATGGAACAACGTATATTGGAGGTTTCAATGATGATGGCACCGTTTTTAGACTGACTCCACCGAAAGGACAAACAACGTGGAGTTTGACCACATTGCTGGATTTCAATAACACGAATGGCGCCAGGCCAAGTTCGAACCTTATCCGCGACACTAAAGGCAATCTTTATGGGACAACTACCCAGGGAGGAGCACATAACCTTGGCGTTGTTTTCAAGTTAAGCCCCCCACCGAAAGGACAAATAGCATGGACGCAGACTACGCTACAGGAATTCAATGGCACGAATGGAGCCTATCCCTCTGCTAACCTTATCCGAGACGTTAAAGGCAATCTCTATGGCACAAT
>JABFRC010000100.1 GCA_013141375.1 Methylococcaceae bacterium
TTTACTTCCCGGGCAGTAATCTCGCCTTCTTTAAACGCCAGTTCGGGATTAAAGGTTGCGGCCATATTGATAGCCTGGGGAAACAGCACCGCATTTTCCGTATAGTTAGCACCATGTATGGCATCGATGCCGTAAATCACGGGAATTTTTAAGCGGGTTTTTGCAGTAACATCACGAATGGCTTGAGTGATGTTGCGCCATTTTGCGATGGGTTGAACCTGGTTGTTCGGCGTTGTTGGGGTATTTAAAATGGAGCCGATATGATGATTCAAAATCGCGTCTTCCAACTTCCCCTGTTCAATCGGATCGGGGGCAATTTCACCGTTGAGTATGGAAACAGCTTTAAAGTCGATTTGCGTCATTTGCCCGACTTTCTCTTCCAATGTCATTTGCGCTAAAAGCGCATCGACTTTAGCGTCTATTTGATTATTTGCTTCTTGAGCCCCTACAGCGAAGTCCAGTTCAAAAAATAATATGAGTAGTAATAAATAGTATCTTGTTTTCAATGGATTTTCTTAGCTAAGCGTTTGTCGTTAACAGAGCGCATAGAATATCAGAAAATCCATGATCAATAATTCAGCTGAACAGCGTTTACTATCAACCAATATTACGAGTAGTTTTATTTGCCTTTTGTTTGATTTTTAGGCGTTCTTTGCCGACAAAATATTTCGTGATATATCCAGAAAACAGTATTAACAATAACCATCTTAATCCTGCCGCCCAATTACCAACTGAAGATTCAACTATATCCAGTCGGGTAATCCAACCCGCTTCTGAGGCGGGTTCGCTTTCCCACCATTCAGACACCGCCTTTTTAGACTTTTGAATATTAAAAATGCCATGGCTAAATGTGACTGAAACTTTCAAGCCTTGACTGGCTGAATAGGGCTGATCCTTTATAAATTCAAAGGTTTGCTCGTCCAACTTATTTGCCTGCAGCTTGTTGGATTTTGCACCTTGATAAGACAACACATGACCAGACAGGCTAACGGGCACTCTGACAGTGACTTTTGATTTATTAATGGGCACATCAAGATTTTTAAACACCAGCGGCCAATCGATCTGGTCGCCTTCGTCACTCAGCGCCACGCCGCCAATCACGCGGTAACTTAAGACAAAGGTATGCGTTGCTGGCGGCTCAACGGCTTTAGTCCACTCCACCCATTGCTGGTTGTTTTCAAGGTTGGTTTTAATCTCTAAGGTTTTGCCATCTTCAGTGACGCTCAGATCGGCAATACTGTCTATCCCCGCGAGCGAAATCCAGCGATAACGTAAATCGCTGTAGGGCTCATCGAATACATATTGTTCAGTTTCCTTAACCAGTAAATCCCCGTTCTCCTGGAGCGCCACATCCACATCGACAAAACCGAAATGAAAGGGTGTTTTTGCCTGTACGTTGCCTGACATAAACAAACTCATCAGCAGTGGAATGAACAGCAGTGTTTTCATGGGCGGTCTCCTAAATCTTAAGCGCGGACTGGATTGACATCGTTTGGATTCAGATTTACTGAAAAACGACAACAGGTGTTCCCCATCAGCGGAGCACTTACGAAATAAACCATGAAACCAGCTGAATTGGAGCACTGGCATCATTACCCCATGCAGCGACTGAACTATGGCTGAATGATTTGCTTGAAATCCAAACAAAAAATATCAGCCGCTACTTCCTGGATACTTGATCGTGTTAGAGCTGTGAAACTTCTTGAGATAATAATGAGTGGGAGCGACGCCTACGTCGAGACGTAGGCGTCGCTCCCACAACAAACTTGTGATTGTGTTAGAGATGCTGATTCAGAGCTGAGTATTTTCAGGAAAAGCTACATCACCAATCTTGGTACGGCCGACAACAGCTTCTGGGTGTAAGGATGTTCCGGACGTCCACAAACTTGAGCGGTTTCGCCGCGTTCGACAATCTTGCCTTGGTACATCACCACCGTTTGATCGCTCAAATATTCTACGACCCCAATGTTATGGGTAATAAATAACAGCGTTAGATTGCGCTGCTGGCGAATATTCAGCAACAGCTGCAAGATTTCCGCCTGAACCGACACATCCAAAGCACTGGTAATTTCATCGCAGACGATAAATTCCGGATTCAAAGCCAAAGCGCGTGCCAAACCAATACGCTGACGCTGACCGCCGGAAAACTCATGCGGATAACGCCACAGAAAGTCGCGATTGAGCTGCACGCTCTCCAACAACTGACTGGCCAGTTCGATACGTTCTTCCTGATTGGCACCGATGCCGTGGACTTTCATCGGTTCTGTCAACGTAGTTTCAACCAATAATCGCGGATTCAACGACGATTGCGGATCCTGGAAAGCAATCTGCATCTTGCGCCGCATTGGCCGCAGCTCACGCGCAGAAAGTCCAATGAGTTCCTGACCGTCTATTTGAATACTGCCGGAAGTTGGCGGTTCCAATTGCAGTACAGCCCGCCCTAATGTGGTTTTACCGCAGCCTGATTCGCCAACCAAGGCCACGATTTGACCTTGCGGAATATCCAGCGAAACATCGTCAACCGCGCGTACATAATCGACAGTATGGCGAAATACACCTTTTTTGATTGGAAACCAGACTTTCAGATCTCGGATTTGCAGTAACGGTGTTGGATTAGCCGCCACTTGTTCTGGTTGCTGTTGAGTCTGCACCAATACCGGCTTTGCCAGATTCTCCGGCAATGCCGCCAGCAACTGCTTGGTATAGGTATGTTGCGGCTTATGTAACACCTCCGAACTTGCCCCAACTTCCACTAATTTGCCCTGCTGCATCACACCGACCCATTGCGCCATTTGCGCAACGACGCCGAAATCGTGGGTAATAAACAACATGCTCATGCCGGTATCATCCTGAAGCTTACGCATCAGCCGCAGAATTTCGGCCTGTACGGTCACATCCAGCGCAGTCGTCGGCTCATCGGCAATCAGTAATTGCGGCTCGCAAGCCAGGGCCATCGCGATCATCACCCGCTGCCGCTGGCCGCCGGATAATTGGTGCGGATAATCGCGAAAGCGACCGGATGCTTGCGGTATTTGCACCTGCTCCAGTGCCAGCATCGTACGCTCTTGAGCGTCTTCATCGCTCATGTTTGGATGATGAATTTGCAAGGCTTCGGTGATTTGCTCGCCGATGGTTAATACCGGGTTCAGCGAGGTCATCGGCTCTTGAAAAATCATCGCAATTTGCGAGCCTCGCACCGCGCGAATGCCCGGATCGTCTAGTTTTAATAAATCCTGGCCGTTGAACAATATCTCTCCGGTCGGATGCGAAGCGACACCTTCCGGCAACAAGCGGATTACCGATAACGCACTGACCGATTTACCACTACCGGACTCGCCAACCAAACAAAAAGTCTCGCCTTTGGGGATGCTGAAACTGACATCGTCGACGGCCCTAACTTGACGACCGCCGGATTGCAGATAAGTACGCAGGTTGCGGACTTCCAGCAACTTACTCATACGCCCTCCCCTTTGCCTGAAAGCTTGGGATCAATGGCATCGCGGAAGGCTTCGCCGATCAGGTTATAAGCAAACACGGTCATGAAAATCGCCCCGCCGGGAAACACTGCCATCCACCAATTAAAGCTCGACGACTTGACTGCCTGATCCAGCATCGCCCCCCAAGACGGTGCATCGACCACTCCTAAACCAAGAAAGCTCAAAGTCGCTTCCGCCAAAATTGCCCCGGCGATACCGAAGCTGACCGACACCAGCAACGGCGCCACGCCATTGGGCAGCATATGCCGGAATAGAATGGACGGCAGCGGCAAGCCGCTAGCCACGGCTGCCTGAACATAATCCTGTTTGCGTAGTTTTAAAAATTCGGTGCGCACAAAACGCGCATAGCCTGACCAGCCGGTAACGCCGATGATAACCATCATCATATACAGACTGCGGCCAAAGAACGCCACGAAGGTCAGCAGCAAAAACAAGGTCGGAATATCTTCGAAGATTTCCACCAGGCGCATACCCAGCATATCGACAATACCGGAGAAATAACCCATCAAGCCGCCAACAATCACACCAATAAACAGCGCGATCCCGGAAGCAATCAGCCCGATGCTCAACGCAATGCGGCTGGCATGAATCATCCGGCTCAACACGTCAGCACCGTTTTCTTCGGTACCCATCAAATGGGTATGTCCCTGAGTTTCAAAGGGGGCTTCCAGTCCCTTGCTGACCATGTCACGTAAGTAATCGGTCGGCGCGTAAGGCACGGGCGGCATGATTCGCCAGTCGACTTCTGTATAGGCTGGGGTACGAAAGTCGTCATAAATAACCAGCGCAGGCGGCCTGACAAAAACATTGGCGAACACAGCAATCAAGGCGCTACTTATTAAAAAAAGTAAGACTCGCTTGCCCACAGAAACCCTAAATCTGAAAGCAATCAACGCGAGGAAAAAATTTGCCAAAACCCAGACATCTTCTACCGATAGGTATTTTAATACCGGGGCAGAAATCACCCCATCTTTGCTCATCAACAACGGCATGGAATTAGCCAGGAACGGTGCGAACACCGCAGCGAACACCAGTAAAGCAATCCAGGCAAAGCCAAATTTCACGCCGACACCATCCAGCGTTTTGCGCCAGATGCGAGCGGCAAAGGATTCTCGACTTATGAGTGAATTAGTCATACGTCACCCGAGGATCAGCCAGGGTGTAACAAAAATCGGCAATCAAATAACCGATGAGAGTAAGAAAGCCGCTGACCCAAGTAATAGACAATACCAGCTCGCGGTCGCGCCCTTTAACTGCTTCCACGGCCAGCTGTCCCATGCCGTTGATGCTGAAAATGTTTTCAACAATCAATGACCCTGCCAATAAACTGGGCAGCAAGCCAGCCGATACGGTAATCAGCGGCAGCAGGCTGTTGCGGAAGACATGCTTCCACAATACGTCATTTTCAGCCAAGCCTTTGGCACGCGCGGTACGGGCGTAATCGGAATGCAGGTTTTCCAGAATTGAGGTGCGGGTTAATTTAGCCAGTGCCGCAAAGCCGCCGTAAGATAAACACAGCACCGGCAAGGCCAAATGCCAGATGCGATCCAGCAGAAAACCGCGCACAAAACCGGTTTGTTCCCAATGCGGCAGGAAAGGCATGTCTTGGGCCTCGCGGCTGCCGATACCGGCGGTCGGGAACCATTGAAAATGTTGGACGTTAGCAAAAAAACCCAGCAACAAAACACCCGCCAGCATGGTCGGTATAGACCACAACGCCAGCATTGACATGCCCATGCCGACATCGAAGGTACCGCCGCGATTGGTCGCGGATTTCATGCCTACCAAAATTGCAATCAGGTAGGTGACGGGAATGGTGACAAGATTCAACAGTAAGGTAATGGGTATTCGTTCGGCCAAAATATCCGACACCGGCCGCCCATATTGAAAACTGGTGCCTAAATCCATGCCTTTACTAAAAGAGAAATCACCCCGATTGCCCTGCTCGTCGGTCACAAAGCCGACCGGCGAGACATTGTTCAACCATTTCAAATATTGCACCGGCGCCGGTTTGTCCAGGCCATAGCGTTTGTTGTAATACTCTTCTATCGCCTTGCGCTGTTCGGGCTTCATATCCATGCCTCCGGTCAAAGCTAGCGGACTGATGCCGCCGGGTGACATTGCCATCACAGTAAACACCACGACGGAAATCCCCAGCAAGGTTGGAATCATCAACAGCAATCGTCGTATTAAATAAGTCAACATCGGCTGCTCCCTGCTTATTGGGTGTATTTCTGCTGTAAAGCAGGCACGTAGGTTTCCAAAGGTAACAAGCCAATATTCAAACCAATTTTGGTCATCTGCACGTTATTGATACGTTTGTCTATAAACGCAAGTCTCTTGTTACGAACCAAGAAGGTATAGGGTTGATCTTCATAGAGTATGCGTTCGGCTTTTTGCCATAAGGGCATACGTTTACTTTCATCAACGGTACTCCTGGCTTCTTCAATCAGTTTATCCAGTTCGGGGTTGGCATAACCTATACGATTATCGCCATTATTCGCGATCTGGGAGCTATGAAATATCTGGTACAAATCGCTTTCGATAACGCCGGTCCAGGCCAGCAGCGTGGCTTCAAAGTTTTTATTATGCAAATTTTCCAGCATCACAGGCCATTCCTGCGGAAATGGGATCAGTCTTACTCCTGCTTTAGCATATAAATCCTTCAGCAGCAGCACCATGCGTTTGGTATCTTCACTGCCTTGGAAATAAGTCAGTTTAAATTCAAAAACCTTGCCTGCCTTATCCTCCAGAGCACCGTCACCATTGCGGTCTTCGTAGCCAGCCTCTTTCAATAAAGACTTGGCTTTTTCCAGATCGGCTTGATAAGGATGCAAGCCGGCATCATGCTGTTTGCTGGTACTACTGAAGGGACTAATGGCAGGTATGGCATTACCGAGGAAAATATCCTTGATAATACGATCAAGGTCAGTCAGATAAGTCATCGCCAACCTGACTCGCTTATCTGCAAAAGGCGTCAACTTGTTATCTATTTGTTGATTCCACCCGATATAACTCCAGCCGCCAACCGGCGGCATATATTCATAATTCTGGCTTTTAGCCAAAATTTGCGCGTCTTTTTTTAATGCTTCGTATTCGACCGGACGAGCTGAGTAGGCATCGATCTCGCCGTTACGGTAAGTAGTCAACCGGGCACTGTCATTCTGAATAACTTTCCAAAGAATCCGGTTATATGTAGGTTGTACATCGCCCCAATAGCGTTCATTTCGTACCAGTTCAATATTGCCTTTATCGGGTGTCCAACTCTTGGGATCCTGTAATTTATATGGTCCGCTCCCGAGTAGTAAGCCTTTGGATTCGTTAAACTTCTGCGGTTCTTTTAAAAACGGTTCGTAAAAATGCCTGGGTAAGACAAAAATACTGCCACCGGCTATATTCAGTGCCTCGAAATAAGGCTCTTTAAAAGTAAACACGACTTCGTATTTACCGTTTGCCTTCACTTCCTTGATTTTATCGAGATAAGCCCTGTCGCGCGGAGCCTGAATGGCTTCGGTCATCGTAAAGTTAAATGTGAACACCACATCATCGGCAGTCAGCGGCTCGCCATCAGAGAATTTAACATCATCACGCAATTGAAAGGTCAGAACCAAACCGTCATCACTGACTGTCCAGCTTTTGGCAATCAAACCCTCCCACTCCAAGGTATCCGGATTTCGGGTAAGTAGAGTTTCCAGGACGTAGCTTTGCACTTCGGATGCATCGGCATCAGTGGAAACCAGCGGGGTAATAGTTTTCAGGTTACTCGATAGCGCATTTACACTCCAATCGCCCTGCGCATAATCCGTTTGCAAGCTTGCCGCCTGCGCCCGTTTGAAAGCTTGCGATACGTCTTTTGCACCTGTGAAACTGGCGACAGATGCGCTTGCCAACTTTCCCGAGGAAATAGCGCTTCGTAATTCACGCATATCTTTGGACTGCTCCGACATCGCCGTTTCCATCTCGGTGAGCTTCGACCACTGCCGGTCAATCTGATACATGGCCAGTACCACTAATGAGATTAATAAACTAAGTAGGGAATAAAGAATCCAGTCTTTGGCGGTCAATTGTTTTTGCATGGGTTCAATGTCTATCCAAGAGTTTAAAAGAAGATTGATGCAATTGATTTACGGGCAAATCGATACAGCGTGGAGATACTTGTCAGGCATTCATCAATCCATTGTAATTTAAAGCCGGCCCTACTTTAACCTTAGAAGAAACATCTTTAAAGCTATTCACCGCACAGCCATAACGATTAAGGATTATTTTTTAGACAAAAAATAATCACCAGCTTATTGCGTATATTTTTGCCTGCCGGCAGGCACATAGGTTTCCAAGGGCAAAGGACCTAAATTGATTCCCGATACATTAGCCAGGTTCAATCCCAGTTTGGTCGATTTAACATTAGCAATGCGCTTGTCAACAAACAGCAAATCCAACGGACTAAACAGGAAGGTATAAGGCTGATCCTGATAAATGATGCGCTCGGCTTGCTGCCATAAGGCCATACGTTTGTCAGAATCCACGGTACGACCGGCTTCCTCAATCAATTTATCCAGCGCCGGATTTTTATAACTGATGAAGTTATCGCCGTTGCTTAAGGTCTGCGAGCTGTGGAATGTCTGGTATAAATCGGCTTCAACATCGCTGGTCCAACCCATGCTGACGGCATCGAAATCTTTGTTTTTAATTCGTTCCAACAATACCGGCCACTCCAGCGGGAACGGTATCATGCTAATCCCTGCCCTGGCGTATAGATCCTTTAGCAGCAAGACGTAACGCTTATATTCTTCCTTGGATTGCAAGTAGATTAGTTTAAATTCGAAGGGCTGACCGGCCTTGTCTTCGAGAACGCCATCGCCATTACGATCTTCAAATCCGGCTTCTTTCAATAAGGCCTTGGCCTTATCCAGATCAAATTGATAGGGCTGCAGGTTCTTGTCGTGCTGCTTGCTGTTGGTAAAGAATGGGCCTACCGCTTGCTCGGCATAACCGAAATAGACGTCATTTATGATACGGCTGACATCGGTCAGATAAGTCATCGCTTGTCTGACGCGCTTATCGGCAAAGCGGGTTGGCTTGCCATTGAGTTGCTGGTTCCAGCCGATATAGCGATAGCCCTTGGTGGCGTTCAGGTAAGCAAAATTTTGGCTTTTTGCAGCCATCTGCGCATCATCTTTAAGCGCCTGGTATTCGGAAGGTACGGCAAGATAAAAATCAATATCGCCATTACGAAATGTGGTCAACCGGGCGCTGTCGTTGAGGATGACTTTCCAGAGAATACGGTTATAGGAAGGCTGCACGTCGCCCCAGTAACGCTCATTGCGCACCAGTTCAATATTGCCTTTATCCGGCGTCCAGTTTTTAGGGTCGGGCAGTTTGTAGGGGCCGCTACCAAGCAGCAAGCCTTTGGATTCGTTAAATTTTTGTGGTTCTTTAAGATAGGCCTCGTAAAAATGCTTGGGCATAATTGACAACAAATTACCTGCTGAATACAACGCCTGAAAATACGGTTCTTTAAAGACAAATTGAACTTGGTATTTGCCAATGGCTTTTGCTTCTTTGATCTTGTCCAGATAGGCTCTCGTGCTTGGCGCCTGAATGGCCTCGGTCATTGTGAAATTAAACGTAAAGACGACATCTTCGGCCGTTAACGGCACTCCGTCGGAGAAGCTTACGTCGTCACGTAAATCGAAGGTGAGCACCAAGCCGTCGTCACTGATGTTCCAGCTTTTGGCGATCACGCCTTGCCATTCCAGGGTATCCGGATTTAGAGCGATCAGTGGTTCCTGCACATAATTTTGTACGATGGAGGCATAGAGATCGGTCGATACCAATGGCGTGAGCGTTTTGATATTAGTAAAAAATGCATCAACGCTCCAATCGCCCCGCGCATAATCAGGCTGGCGACTGGCAGTTTGGGCGCGTTTGAAGACGACCGCCACCTCGTTATTACTCGCCACATTAGTCTCTGAGATTTTTGGCAAAATCTCTGAAGACAAATTGCTTCTAAGTCCTTGCAACTCATTGGACTGCTCCGACAAGGCGGAATGCAGCTCGCTGAGTTTTTGCAACTGCCGGTCTATCTGGAACATTGCCAGTGCGACTAAACAGATCAACAGACCGAGCAGCGTATACAGAATCCAGTCCCGGGACACTTGTACTTTTTTCATCTATATGAGGTTCGACTGTAGGTTATTCAAAAATTATCTATATCCCAGGGATTTTAC
>JABFRC010000057.1 GCA_013141375.1 Methylococcaceae bacterium
CTTTGATGTCAGCTAGCGGTATGCTGGCACTGGTCAGTTCACCGGTGGCTGAATATTTCAGGTCGGCATCGCGCAAATCCACTAAGACTTTCTTGCCAAACAACACACCTTCGCGCTGCAAGGGCGCATCTTTAAGTTCATTCTTGCGTAATTCAACCTGAACCACATTACGCTCAATGGGCAGACTGACGTTTTTAACGCCGGAGACATCAATTTTGCTGCCTTTCTCCAACAGAATTCTTGCCTTACCTTTCAATCGAGGATCGGCAGGATTATCAACCGCGGCAATCGACACCTTGCCCGATTTTGCCTGCACCGTCGATTGATCCTGCAGAAGCACTTTATGACCGCTGATTTCTATAGTTGAAGCTGCCTGCGCTTGGGCATCAATCGCAGTCAAGGATTTATCAGCATCCAGATCGACACTGGTTACGCTGCCTTTGGACAACGTGACTTTGGCACTGGTTCCCAAACCATCACCTTGATCAGTCGCTCGAGTTGTTGATCCGGGCAACAGTTTTCCACCTGTCGATGAAGGACTTTGTATACCTTCTCGCGCCAGTAATCTGACTGAACCGTTTAAACGCACCGAAGTCGTCGCCGAGGCAATGCCTTTTTGATTGACTGCAAAGCCCATCAAACTGGCGTTGCCGCGTTCAGCGATGACTTTACCGACGTTATTAGTTTCCCCGCCTGTACCGACTTCCACCAGCAGGCCGCGAATGTCGGAATCACTGCCGGCTTCTTGTAAGTAAACCTTGTCTTTACTGCCGACCAGTATAGTTTGACCATCCGGTGTTTCTATTGTGCCGGCATTGGTCACCGTGGGAGCTGCGATAATAACGCGACCACCATTGCCCTCGGTTTTGATTTTGGCGCCTTCTTCAATGAAGATCTGGATCTTTATTTTTTCGCCTTTCTGATCAAGTACAAACTGCCCTTGATCGTTTTTCAGGAATAATTGCCCATTGCCTTCAAAAGCGGGCGAGTTGCTGATATCAAAAACTTTGGTGATACCGCGCTGAAACACTTCATCACTGATGCCCAGCGTCGTGGCCACCAGCGAGTTGACATTGATCTGTGAGTTTTTGCCAAATACAAACCCATTCTGGTTGACCAGATACACCTGACCGTTTGCAGTCAAGGAGCCCAAAATCTGACTGGGATTTTGGTCGTGAATTCGATTGAGCGCGATTGACGTAGTCGAAGGCTGATCAAAACGTACTGCATTGTCGCTGCCGATATTAAAGCTTTTCCAATCCATCGCGGCTTTATCGGAAAGCTGTTTAATATTGAGAGTATTACCATTTATAGCAGCAGTGGCCTTGCCCATAATGGCAATATCCACCGGTGTTGCGTTCAACACGCCGCCATTGACTGGCACCGGAAGTTCCGCACGCACCTGGGGCATACCTACACCCAGCACAAAGCCACCGGCGATTAATGTACGAATGGCATGCACCAAGGGTTTCGGCTCACTAACCGGTATTGACGCTGTATCGATAAATAAAGGCTTCATGGTCAGCAACTAAAATTCGTAAGCCAGGCGAAAATCGACACGTTGGTTGCCGACATTAACGGTGCTTTGTTGGTATAAGGGATAAGCCCAATCAAATTCACCAATCCAGTGCTTAAACAACTGCATTCTCAGGCCTGTGCCAACACCGGCCAATTTGTAGTAATTAGGCTGCGCTGATTGAGGATGCTGTATCCAGAGATAGGCATAATCTATAAAGGTATGGGCTCTTAGATTCTGCATGAATTCCCAGTCCGACTGTTTCAGTTGTGGACTTTGCAGTTCAAAAGACAGGTTTAAGCCGTTGTCGCCCAGCTGTTGCGTTTGATAGTAACCGCGAACCGTTTGCGGGCCACCGGCGGCGAACTGCTCGTTACTGATAAGCGGCGAATTGGCAATCTGCCCGGACACTCGGGCCGCCAGCCTTAAATCCCAAGGCAATTGATTAAGATGTTTGAGTTCGCTGGTGAAATAGGCATAGTTGGTATCCGCGCCTTTACGCCGGCTCGCAAATTCTTGTGGGTCATTACCCAAGCCGCGCACGGAAAAATGCACGGCAGAACTCAGTGATGTCGTCGATTCTTTCAAGCGCCAGCTGCCGTCATACCCGACTTGAAATCCGGCATAGCTGATTGGAGATGGTGCAAGATCCTGGCCTTGAAGCGTAACGCCCTGATTGAAAGTTTTGTAATCAAAACCAAAAGCTAAGCTTTGGTTATAGATATCCCAGGTTGCCAAGGGCTTAATCAAGCGGCCACCGAAAATATAGCCTGTACCTACGACGGACATTCCGCCGATACTTGTGCCGAGATTAGTATTGGAATTGATCCCGATACCATACATTGCCAATCGCGTATCCGACCAACCGGTAGGCATCACATAAGTGCCGGACCAAACTTCAACTTCATTATAATCTTCCGGCGATGTCTGATATTGCAGCGAAGCACTATGAAAACGCTGCCAAAGATTGTCATAACGAATTGACGCATTCAAACGTGTGCGGGTGGTGCTTTCGTTATTGCGACCATTCATTTCCAAACTGCCGTGAAGAGGCAGTTCGTCTTTAACACGCAACTCAACTTCCGTTTTGCAGGACGTGGAACCGGCACGAAATATAGGCGTTACTTGACGATCAGAAGATTCTTCCGCCAACGCGCCTAATTGCTCTTGCACCACCGGCATGTGAGGAACTTGTCCCGCTGCCAACGCTGGCAGTTTTGCGCGAATCTGACCTAATGAATAATAACGGGAGCCGGTAATCTTAAGCTTTTCCACACTGCTCTCAACCACTTCCAGACGCACGGCATCTTCCACCACATCCTGCTCGGGTATCTCCACAACCACTGTTGAATAACCGTGTTGGGTATATACCTCTTCCAAGGCATGACGCAGTTTTTCCACATCATCTATGGTCTTGTTGGGCCCCAGAAATGAATAGACTGTTTTTTCGATCAGTTTTTGCTCAAGCACGGTATTACCATCGACTTGAACTCTTAACAAATCAAACGTTGGAGCGCCCTGCTGCTCTGCCGACGATTCGCCATTAGCAGCGGACTGAATGTCATCGGCATGTGCCAGCGACACAAAAAGCACAGTGCTGATAGAAAACAACAAGGGGCTAAAAAAACTAGACATATTTACGGTCTGTCTTTGATGGAAAAGCATTTGAGACATTCATTTTTTTACGATTGATGGTTTCCGCAGCTAAATTTAAGCTAGGGAATTTTATGAATTATAAGCATTATAAACCAGTCTACATAACCCTCTTCCGAAGAAGAGGGTATTTTTAATAAGGTTCCGCTTAGTTTAAAGATTACAAGGTAACGCCAAATCAACCACTGAAGACTTAGGTTTTACAGTCACTGAAGTGTTGTAAGTCAGAAATTTACCATCCGCATCAGTGATGGTTGAGGTAATCGAATAAGTACCTGCCAACTCGTAAAAATGACTGCCTGTTTTGGTGGCGACGCCTTGATCAAGCACAGATGATGAATCCGGTTTGCCGTCACCCCAGCTAAATTTAACGGTGTAAGGGCTTTTGCCGCCGGTAATATCAATTTTAGGTTCTACTGCTGTGTTGAAGTTCACTTCAGATTTAGCCAAACTGAGTACGCCGCTAAAATCTGCAGAACTTGACTGGACCGTAATCGTAAAGTTTTGTGTTTTAGTTAAGTTATTTGCATCTGTTACTGTGATGACCAAGGTATGAGTGCCTTCAGCGCTATAAGTATGACTTGCTGACTTGGTAACGATACCGCCAGCCAATGTCGATTCATCTGCAGCACTGCCGTCGCCCCATGCAAACTTGACTTTATACGGCCCCACACCACCCGCTATGGCTTCAACACTGGCAGCAACCGATCCACCTTTAGACACGGATGTTTTATCAACATCAAAACTTGCGTTTAAACCTTGAGGAGCCTCATCTGACACCTCAACGTTGACAGTCGCAGTGGACTTTTTCTTGTCGTTATCAGTAACAGTCAACTGAAATTGCAAACTGCCTGCCGTTTGTGGCGTTGTAAAACTGGCTTCTTCCTTATTAGCATTGATAAGTTTTACCTTAGTTGCCTTGGTGGCTCCCAATTGCTTCCAAGCATAACTCACAATCTGGCCATCGTCAGTGCTACCGCTGCCCGTCAATGTAGTGGATGTATTCAAAGCAACTGTTTTATCAGCACCCGCATTGGCAACAGGATCTGCATTGACAGGTTTTACGGTAACAACCACCGTCTTACTGCTTTCAGCATTATCAGCATCTTTTACGGTTAACTTGATTGTTAACTTAACCGGCTTGGTTGGCTTGTTAGTTTTGGTAATTGCTGGCGCAGTAAAGGTGGTATTTTCAGAATCTACATTAGCAATAGTAATGTCCGGTCCTTTGATTTTCTCCCAGTGAAAACTGGCAATAGCCCCTTCAGCATCAGAACTTTTGCTACCATCGAGCGTCACCGAATCACCTTCATTTACCGGCAATATTTTCTCAATAACAGCTTTTGGCTTTTTGTTAGCCGCTTCAACACTAGGCGCTGCAAACAGTGTAAATACAGCCATTACAAGCCAGATCAGGTTTAACAAACGGGCTTTGGATACAAGCGTTGCGAGTAACTCCGACAGCGCATTGTCGGGCAATCCGATGGATCGCCCGGAATTATTGGAAATTGTAAACATCATGAATTCCTTGAGTCTATTTGAGTCGATTCAGTTAATTTTTGAAGAAACACTCACTGTGGTTTCTGACGATGATCAGTTTGTTTTCGACAAAATAATCATCGGAAAAACCGCTAGCTGTTATTTCAACTGAATTTCTAAACCGCCTGTTGCCTTGTCATCTGCAACCGGAACGATTCCAGTCAATGTAGAATCTGTCGCTGTGCAAAAATGCGTTAATGGCACTACCGGGTTAGTGGCTTCAAAAGGAATCTTCGCTTGAAAACCGCGTGGATCTTTGGTTGTTGCAAAAATACCCGTCACACCATAAGGCAGCGTGGAATTGACATCTTTTGCAATGGTTGGACTTCCCAAGTTATCGGCAAAAGTCTTGAGCAATTTTGACTTATCAGCCCATTGTGGATCAGTGGATTTAGAAGTGCGATACAACACAACGCCTTCTGCCCAATGCGGATAAACACCCGCCGCTACGTTTTCGATGGTAGGAGCAAAGCCGTCAATTTTTACATAACGCCAAGGTTTGCCTGGAGTTGCGCCATCTGCAGTTGTCCCTGGGTTTCTGTCGCCACTATTAACCGCAACGCCCCATATTTTTAGGCTCTTGCTATTAAGCCCCGAGACATTGGTGCCATTATTCCAATCAATCAGCAAATTGTCAGTTGCACCTGCACCACCCGGTGACTTAACAACCGGCGCTGCCACATCATCTTCAGCGCTAGCCGTATTGCCGGCGGGCTTATTTGCATTTGCTGTACCCGGATAATTCAAGAACTTTGCATAAGCTACCGCACCTATAGCAGCGCCTTTATTACGTCGCCCAACACCTACTGGAGATTTTCCATCAACATTTTTGAATGGGGCAGCAACGCCTGCCTCGGTAAGAATGGATTGATCAGTTAAAGCGACTGCGGTTTTGGTATCTTTATCTACAATTTTGACTTGTTCCCAAGAGGCGATTTTGCCCGCCAAGATTGAAGCCAACAAGTTTCTGCTTAAATTTGGAATAGCGGGGTCTGAATAATGCCCCACCGTTACCGTGCTGGGCAACGACCCCGCTCTTTTTTGAGCAACTTGCAATACTTTGTAAAGGTCTTGTGTAACAGCAACGCCATAAACTAAGCCTCCGGTAGAGACCAGAGTAAATCCTTCCGGCGTTGCATTCAAAGTGTCCGGCCAATTAGCTTCAGGTTGTCCGGTAGAGATTTCATTCACTTGCTCCGGATAATTTTCAGTGCCCGGCTGTAACAAAATAGCCGGATCAACGCCTAAAAATCCGCCATCAGAAACCACTTTTTTAAGGAATTTATTTGCGCTGGCTTGGTTAATCACCGCTTTCCATTTTTTACCGGCAGTACCGTCAACTTCCCAATCTGTGGCCTGTGTCCCTTCAATATTTAAATTTTCCAAAGCCAGTCCTTCGCCGTTATTGGCGAACAAAGGCACCACACCGTAGCCCGCAGCGCCATAAGAACGTTTAACCAGAATTATTTTTTTACCTGCCAAACCCGTCCCAAGATCTGACTTACCGGTAAAGTAAAATGCCTGCCAACGACCACCAATAGTTGTACTGGTCGCACTGGTGGTATCACTAAATGTATCTAATGACCCAGAGGCTGCTAGCGCTGTGGAAACCACTTTTGAAATAGCCTGATCTTGCGCCGCACCGCCGGAGGTATAGATAACCAGATCAGCT
Organism: Methylococcaceae bacterium; assembly: GCA_013141375.1. Classification (GTDB taxonomy): domain Bacteria; phylum Pseudomonadota; class Gammaproteobacteria; order Methylococcales; family Methylomonadaceae; genus JABFRC01. The sequence goes on from JABFRC010000057.1 coordinate 6,381, forward strand.
ACACCATCCGTCCATGGCGTCAATGCAAATGCACCTTGTGACCCTACTAACAGCGATATGGCTGCGGCTAATTTATTAATTTTTTTCATAACATACCCTTCAGTTAAAGTTTAAAAATGCGAATCCTGTTATTTGCAGTAACTAATTTTTAATACAAGAAAAATCCATGCTTTTAGAAATTGTTCTTCAATCAGCCATGGTTTCGGGCTTGCTTGCAGCATTGCTTTTCCACAAGCAAAAAACACATAAAAATATAATTAGCATTTTATGTGCCAATAAATAAGTCACTGATTTAATTAACCAAGGAGATGTAAAAAGAATTTTTTTTGCTGGAATATCAGCAGAAACTGCTGATTGCATGTTGATATATCAACAACTGCTGGGGTCGTGTTGATTATCAAGCAACTACCAACCTGAATACTCTGAAAATCAATTCAATAAATGCGGCTGGATTTTTTACGCACAGCGAAGACCAAGAACAGGCTTTTAGCCATGAGTTTATTCAGGGGGATTTAAATCGAAACTTAAGTAATTTGACATATCAAGATGCCTAAATGACATCTTGATACTTTTGATGGACGGGCAATTATTCGAACATTTTTTAGCGTGACTCAAGCAATCGATATCTAAGCTCACCAATACCCGCAGAATCAACATCCCGCGGATCAAGAACCCGACCAATACCGACCAACTCTTCAAATAAATGACGATCGCCGTGATAGTTGACTCGATAACGATTGACGCCAGCATGGGCATCCAGCCAATCGACCGATGTAACCATTGGCATCGATTGCAGATAATGCGTGACTCGATCCATATCTGACTGACCAGCGACTTTTTCAATCGTCAAGGTGATTACCCCGGCAGGTTCAACATTATAGGGCTTAGCAGCATACACATTGGCTAGCTGGGCATACACCCCTTTCATTCCGGAGCGTATCACTTCATTTAACGTGGCACAGGGTTGATTCCATTGTTGAACGCGGTCGTCAAAATAAAATGCCCAATCGGCTTTCCAACAATCTTGGGACTTCACCAAGCGACCAGCAAGAATAGAAACGACTCCATAACGATCGGAGACAGATAATAAATTTTGCGGATAAGCGCTCAAGACATCGTTGACCGATAATTGCCGCTGCTCGTCCAGGTCCCCCAAGGGATACAGCAAAGGTAAACCTGACAGCTTAGAACCTTTAGATATTGCGAGATTTAGCTCCGGCATGCTGTCCGCTTTAAAAAAGACACGCCGGCCATTTTCTTCAACCACTAACCACAGCAAGGTTTCCGGCCTGATATCCCCCCAGACTTTTAAATGACTGTTATTTATAGCCTCCAACAAAGCCAGTTCATTAAATGACACTCGCATGATCCTGGCATCTTCGTTAGCACCACTAGCTGCCTCGACCAGAGAATACTGCTGTTGCTTCACAAAACGTGGCGCATCTTCAATAATTGATTTAACTACCTTGTCTTGCAATACATTTTCACCGGCCAATATGCGACTTATCACGACAGTCAGAGCTTCTTTAACGGCTGCGTGTTTATCTTCAACGGTTTGACTGCGCACAATGACTTCTGTCTCGTACAGTCCCCGCACTTCGGCGGCAAAAACGGACGTACAAAAAAGTAACACAGTTAAAAACAAAGCTCGGTAAAGCACGGTATATCCCTCACATAAATCCAAAGATGTCTTGTACAATATCGGCAGTTTAGCAATAACTTTAGAGAACATAACCTTGAGTAAAGAAAATCAGGAAAGCTTGAATTATAAAAGTGCCGGCGTTGATATTGCTGCCGGCAACGCATTAGTTGAACGCATTAAACCTATTGCCGCTAAAACGCGCACTGCGGGTGTAATGGCCGGTTTAGGCGGCTTTGGATCGATGTTTGAGCTGCCATTGGATCGGTACAAAAACCCGATTTTAGTATCAGGTTCCGATGGCGTTGGCACCAAATTAAAACTCGCCAATGAACTGAACATTCATGACACTATCGGCATTGACCTGGTAGCCATGTGCGTAAACGATATTATCGTTCAAGGTGCAGAACCCCTGTTTTTTCTGGATTACTTCGCGACCGGCAAATTGGATGTCGATACCGCCGCTGATGTCATCAAAGGCATCGGCCAAGGTTGCGAACTGGCTGGCGCGGCATTAGTCGGCGGGGAAACAGCTGAAATGCCCGGCATGTATACAGACGGCGAATATGACTTAGCGGGCTTCTGTGTTGGCATCGTCGAAAAAGATAAGGTACTGGACGGCAGCAAAGTCAGTGTTGGCGACAAACTCATCGGCATTGCTTCTTCCGGCCCACACTCCAACGGCTATTCGTTAATCCGCAAAATCATTAGTCATAGCCAATCCTCACTGTCTGAGCCATTTAACGACACCACGCTTGGCACAGCCCTGCTTGCACCGACAAAAATTTACGTTAAATCCTTGTTGTCTCTGATCAACACCGTCCCGGTACATGCCTTAGCCCATATAACCGGCGGCGGCATTACCGAAAACCTGCCAAGAGTGTTGCCAGATGGTATTGATGCGGAAATTGATCTATCAAGTTGGGATTTGCCGGATATTTTTAAATGGCTGCAAACACAAGGTAACGTATCATTAGCAGACATGCTAATCACCTTTAATTGCGGTATCGGCATGATCGTTTGCGTTGCGCCTGAAGATGAGCAATCCGCTTTAGCCACGCTAGAAAAACTGGGGGAAAGCGCGTTTCCGCTGGGAAAACTCGTTGCATCAACAGGCAAACCTAAAGTCGTTTACCAACATAGTTAACGGCTATTTTTATTTCTTTCAATCGACATAGAGTACCGACCAATGGCTGAATTCACTCTCCCCAAAAATTCGGTATTAACGCAAGGACAAACCTACCAAGCCCCGGAAGGAGCAACCCAAGTTCGACGATTTGAAGTCTATCGCTGGGATCCCGATACTGGTGAAAATCCGCGTATCGACGTTTTCGAACTCGATATGGAACACTGCGGCCCCATGGTGTTAGACGCCATATTGCAAATTAAAAACTCGATCGACAGCAGCTTGGCGTTTCGCCGCTCCTGTCGTGAAGGCGTCTGCGGTTCTTGTGCGATGAACATCAATGGTAAAAACACGCTGGCATGCACCAAAGCCATCGACGACTACCCTGGCACTATCAAAATATTCCCGCTGCCGCATCTACAGGTCGTTAAAGATCTGGTACCGGATATGACACACTTTTATGCGCAATATGCCTCTATCGAGCCATGGATAGAAACACAAACTCCCGCGCCAGCTGATAGTGAACGCCTCCAAAGCAAAGAAG
>JABFRC010000125.1 GCA_013141375.1 Methylococcaceae bacterium
CCGTCATTGCCCGCTTCCTGCAAGTACACTTTGTCGGTCGCCGCGGCTAATACGACTTGTCTGTCGTCGGCTTCAATAGAGCCTTTGTTCACAATCGTTGGGGCAATAATAAGAATATTTTGGCCATCCTTGGCTTTGATTTGCGCGCCTTCTTCCACAGTGATGGCGGTTTTTATTTTGTTGCCCTGAGCATCCAACTTGAAACTGCCGTCAGTGTTTTTCAGGTAAAAATCACCCTTGCCCTTAAAAGCCGCCGAGCCATCATTGGCGAATACTTTGGTGATGCCTTGCTCAAAGACTTCGTCTGAAATATCCAGTGTCGAGGCCACCAAGCCGCGCACATCGACCTTGGAATCTTTGCCGAATACGATGCCGTTAGAGTTGACCAGATACACCTGACCATTAGCGGTTAGCGTTCCCAATATTTGGCTGGGATCGTTCTGAAAGATTTTATTCAGCGCAATGGAATTCTTGCCGGGCTGTTTGAAGTTGACCGAATGATCTTTGCCAATATTAAAGCTTTGCCAATTCAAGATAGCCCTGTCGGACTTCTGATCAATCTGCATTTGGTTGCCGACCACCGACGATGTGGCGCTGCCCATGGTTGCCCACACCGCACTAGGCACCGGCAGGTTATTTTCACCGGCATAGACCGGAGCAAATGCGCTGACGACCATACTACCGGCCGTTGCAATCCTGACGCAGGCGACAATCGGTTTCAGTGTGAAACTGTTGGTTGAGCTTGCAGATTGTAAAAGTTCTTTCTTATTGGTCATGCTTAATTGCCTTTTTAAAATTCCGTTGCGACTCTAAAGTGCAGACGCGGATCACCGCTTTGAATTGTGCCTTGCGAAATAAACGGAAATGCCAGATCCAAATTGGCCACCAGATATTTCCAGCCTCTAAACCTGAGGCCTACACCGCCGCCGGCCAGGTTGTATTTGCTTTCAACGCCGGGCAGCGCTTTTTTGATCCAGCCGCGACCGGCATCAAGAAATACCAGGCCGCGCAAGCTGTCGACCGACTCCCAAGCGCCATCGAGCGGCACTAATCTGGGCGAATGTAATTCCACAGATCCTTGCAAGCCATCATCGGTCAAGACTTGAGTTTCGTAATAGCCGCGTACACTTTGATCACCACCGATGGCATATTGCTCGTTACTGATAATCGGCGAATCGGTTATTTGCCCGGAGATCCGGCTAACAAAATTCATGTCCCAGGGCAGGCTGTATTTGTAATCGATGTCGCTGCTCAGCATCAGGTAATTAGGTTTTGCCAAATAACGCTTGTTGGCAAACTCTTGCGCATCGTTACCCAAGCCGCGAATCGAAAAATCGACACCGACATTGAACGACAACATTGATTTTTCGCTACTGAGATTGCCGGTGTATTGCGCCATGAACGGCAGATAACTGATGGGCGTTCTCATACTATCCGCGCCCAGCAATTTGAGATCTTCGGAAAAGGATTTGTAATCAGCCCCCACCGTAACGGTATGCGAGTAATTGTCTTTTGCCGGTAATTGTTTGATCAGGCGTCCACCGAAAATATCGCCGTTACCGATAACCGACATGGCACCGGCATTGGCAATTTGCGAATTCGAGGACGATCTAACGCCATAAAATGCCAGTTTGGCATCGGACTGAAAGATTGGCAGCACATAGGTGCCCACCATCACTTCGACTTCATCAGGGGCTTCCGGTGCTGTCTGATACATGAATGAAGCACTGTGCAGGCTCTGCCATAAGTTGTCGTAACGTAGCGATGCAACCGTGCGTAAGCGAGTAGTATTGGCAACATTGCGACCATTGACTTCAACTTTGCCATGGACAGGAATGGAATCGTTGACCTTTAAATCCACTTCCACGGTGCCTGGTGTTTCTCCGGCACGCAATATCGGTACGATGGATCGATCGGGTGATTGCTTGCTTAATTCGGTCAATTGCTGTTGCATGACCGGCATATTCGGCACCTTACCCTCGGCCAGTTCCGGCACTTGGGCTTTGATTTTGCCAAGTGAGAAATAACGCGAATCGGTCACGCGCAATCGTGACACTTTGCCTTCGGTGACGGACAGAAAAACCACGCCGCCAACCACATCTTGTTCCGGGATATCTACCGCAACCGTCTGGAAACCTTTGGCGTGGTAAACCTCTTCCAACGCTGTTCTGGCCTTTTCCACGGTATCGATATTTTTACCTTTACCTAAAAATTGATACACCGTGCGTTCAATCGCCTGACGCTCCAGCAAGGTATTGCCCTTGACACGCAATTCCCATAAATCAAAGCGCCCGTCTTCTTCAGTAAAGCCGGTTTGGCTTAATAAGCACAACACGATCACTGCAAGAAATCGCACCGACAAATCAGTTTTGTTAATCATAAAAATTACTAACTCGTTACAAACAGGACAGCCCCCGCAACGCGGAGGCTGTTATTTATTACATCCATGTCCCGACACCCTTTTCAGGGCTGGGTTAGAGACAGTGCTGTCTTAGAGAGGTTTTTTGGTAGCAGGATCAGCAGGCAACACAGGGATATTGCAGTTATCCAACTTACCGCTTGCAGCATGTGAATAACCAATTACCGGCGCGTTTTCATCCAATACGTTTGTAAAAGGATGGCCATTGCTGGCAACCGCTAAGTAGCCGGATTTGCCGAAGGTATAGTTAGACGCTTTATTCAATACAGTTGCTACGCTAGTCGGCGAACCCGCTTCAACGACCAATTTGTCGATAATTTTCAACAAATCGCCGGCCGGTGCGCCCGCGCCGGTTTTACGCCATTGGTAAGTCGGCTCAACCCAATCTTTGTAAGTGCCGTTCGCCGCATTTTTTAAAGTAGGGGCAACGCCGTCGACTTTTACGAATTTATAGGCCAATTTGTTATCAGCATTTTTTTCCAACGCTTGCTGTCCAAAGGCCCATGCCTTCACCAAACCAGCATTCAGAGCGCTGGTATTCGCTCCTTTTTCAAAATCGTCCAAACATTTATCCATTACACCGGAGCTACCATTGGCCAAAACAAGTGGTCCGTCGATAGGATTGCTTGCTGCCGGCTCAATTGGCGGCAAGGCACAACGGGTGCATGGGCTGTTTAAGAACTTCGCGTATTGCTGCGCGCCTGTACCTGAACCGGCGGTACGTTTACAGAAAGCCACTAAGTCACTAGTCGGTTTATTAGTCACACCAGGGTATTGAGTTAACGGATAATCAGTACCGTTAAAGTTGACATAGAACTCGCTCCATTTTTTGATTTGACCGGAAACCAAGGAGCTAATCTGATGTGTACTCAGGCTTGGCATACACGCTTCTGTGTAACTACCAATAGTGCAAGTGCTGGGTAATTCATTCTTATCAATTTGCACAGTTTGTAAGGCATCGTATAAACCGTTAGTTACCGGCACACCGAAAATCAATGCCGCAACTGACCTGATTTCCAGAAGCTGCGTACCTGCCTGAGTGATCGGGCTAAAGCCTGTCGGCGTATTGGGACCTCTAAACATGAATGGGTCAACGTCAGAGATACCGATATTTGGGTTTTTAGCGACTAAATCACCCGTTTTACTGATGCTGCAATTCCAGACATGCGATCCGGCAGCTGTTTCAGTACAGTTGCTGTTTTGAATATTTAGCGCATCTATCGCTTTGCCTTCAACCAATGGATTCACGCCTTGCGCAGAACCGCCTGCAGAACGTTTGATAAACAATACTTTTTTAGGTGCGGATAGACCTGCCACCTTGGCTGGTGTCAGCGTACAAAAGAAAGCACGGTAGTTAGCGCCTGATGTACCGTCACGGTAATAATCTTTCGGCTCACTCGCTGAGTTTTCGCACAAGTTGTCAAACAAAGCGGTAATAGCTCCGTCCATTCCACTCGCACCCGACATAAAAAGCTCTAAATCAGGCGCAGTAGTTGGATCCCATGCCTGCGAAGTGCTGGAAAAACCCGCTAGGGTCAAGGCCAACATCGCAGCCGGTAATACATGCTTTTTCATAGGTTTATTCCCATAGAATTGTTATACAAAGTTTTAAGATAAAGTCTGATCAGTTCAGTTTAAATTGCCGTATTGCTCGGCTTTATCTGCAGCAATTCTTTCACATTTGTTATTTCGGTATCTTTACAGTTTTGTTAAGTTTGTGTGACAACTGTAAGTTTCGTTATTTACGCTTCATATTTATTGCTTATCGACTCCCCATGATCGCTGTGACTATATTTTTTTAGACTTAATTCTCACACTTTTACGCTGTAACATAAGCGTCACAATATCGTCATATAAATGATTTAAATTGATCTTATTTATTAAATATATTTAGATTGGAGTATTGATGATAAGGGAGAATAAACAAATAGTTTCGATGCGCCTGGAGAACAGCCAACTTGACCAGGTTCAAGCATTGGCATCCAGGCTTTGCATTCGCGAATCGGATTTGTATCAGCTTGCGGTTTCTTTTACCCTGAATAAGCTGCAATGCTTAACAGATGAGCGTTATAGCGGTCGAGATCTATTGCCGTTGTTATTGGATATTCGTGAAGATATGAATAAGAGCTTAAAAATAAGCAAATATATATTATTTAAGATAGTGAACACACCACCAAATAAATTCGTAGAAATGACAGATATTGAGTTATTAATGACACCAAAAAAAGATATTAAGGCGTATTTACAAAGACTGGGTGAAGTGACAGAAGAAGATGAGGATTCAGAAGTCTGCCTTAGGCGCTATATTCTGAATAAATACAATTTAATAAATAAAAATAATATTTCCTGAATTAAGCTTCACAAGATTATCTATTATTAATAATAAGATATTTTTTATAAATAACTTCAATCGATATCATTTACCCGCTAACGCGGGATTTTTCACATCTATTGCTGGTTTTATTTGATTTTAAAACTTTATTAATGCTTCATAAAAGCATTGGGCGTATACCTAAAATGATATATACCCAATTTACTTTATCGTACAGTTCTACATAAATCTCTGTGCTCAGAGCCATATAACCACTCCAAGCACCCGCATTATTTCTGGCTATTTACATTCCGCAACACTACTCGTCGCTTTTATCGAACCAGGTAGTTCAACCTTCGCATTTACTGCATCAGTCACCGTCACTTTTACGTTATAGCTGCCATCCGCCGCGTAGAAATGCTCGCCGGTATCGGTATTCTTGCCGGCATCCAGTGCTTTTGGCTCGCTGGTTTGTCCGTCACCCCAGTCATAAGTCACAGAATAGGGAGCAGTACCGCCAGTGATATTTTTAACTACAGGGTTGGCAGGATCATTGATATCAATATCACCGACCGGCAAACCTAGTTCCGCTGTCAACGCACCGACTACTGCTGGTGACACTGACACTGTCACAGTGTCTTTTGAAGGGCCGGCAGTATTGGTGGTCGTTAATTCAAACGTCAACTGCGTAGCTTGTGTAACAGTAGGCGCCTTGAAGCTGGTAGCCGCGGTATTGGTACTGCTCAACGTCACTGAAGTGCCCGCAGTTTGTGCCCATGCATAAGTGTCTGCACCGGTACTTGCACTGCCGCTTAAATTTACAGTCGCACCACTAGCCACGTTTTGATCGTCACCTGCTTTGGCAACCGGGAGCGCAAGGACTTTGGGAGCAACCGTGACGACCACAGTATCTTTCGTCGACCCACTGGCGTTAGTTGTTGTCAGTTCGAACGTTAATGGTGTTGCTGTGGTTACCGTCGGCGCAGTAAAACTGGCTGCAGCGGCAGTATCGGCGGTCAACGTAACCGTAGGAGTGCCGGCAGTTTGTTTCCAAAGGTAACTATCTGCACCGGTACTTGCTCCGCCGTTTAAATTGACAGTTGCACCGCTGGTCACGTTTTGATCTTCACCTGCTTTGGCAACCGGAGCAGGTACTGATTGTGCTTGAGAAACCGTTACACCAACAGTTGCCTTGTTAGTTTTTTTGTCATTATCTGTAACGGTCAGTTCAAATTCCAAATCCACCGGGTTGTTTTGATCCGGACTAGTCAATGTAAATGAGGCATTTTCTGTGTTCGCGTTCGTCAACTTAATGACAGCCTTCTTGGGTAACTGAGCCTTCTTGGTCAGCAATTTCCATTGACGTTTAACAATGTTGCCATCTTCGTCCTTGCTCTTGGAGCCATCCAAGGTCACACCCGAGGCCGCCGCATCCCAATTTACTGTCCGAGTCACTCCGGCATCTGCGACCGGCAATTTATTAGCGTCGGGCTTAACAGTAACCGCAACCGACTTTTTAACCGTCGCCGTGCCGTCATTGACAGATAGCTCAAATGACAAGCTCAGCGGTTTTGTTGGGGTATTGGTTCTGACGATCACAGGCGCTTTAAATGATGCGGCAGCGGCGGTGGCGTTTTCAATCGTAACCGTAGGCGTTCCTGGCTTAATTTTGGTTTGTATCCATGTAAAGCTTAGATTATCGCTATCTGCATCGGTGCCGCTACCATTCAAGTTCACCGTAGAACCTTCAATAGCCGCTGCCGGTTTACTAATAGCAACTTTGGGTTTTGCAGCATCTGCAACAGGCGCCATCAACACTGAACAAGCCAAAACCATCAATCCCGGCAGCACTTGCATGCTGCGCTGTGGCTTGATTTCCGGCATGTTCGTTCTCTTAATTGAATACATAAAAATTTTCCTAAGTTGTTATATAACTTGAACTAATCAGTAAACGAAGTTCAGTTTTGCCAACGGTGCTTCGCGGTATGAAGAGCGCAGCATTTGAAAGCCGACCAAGAAAGTTATGGCAGCCTGAACTGCTACTGCTTACAGCCATAACATCCCCCGTTTTACTTAATTTTCAGCGCGGAGTATGGCAGTGCTATATGACAACTCAGTGAACAAGACTTTACGGAATTGTGACAATTAACGATTCAGTACAAAGCAATACAAGTCCTTAAAACAAAGCCCCATGCATATCCAAAAATACTTAATTTGTGTGACTAAAACTGTTCCTAAATATCATTAAGAATGCTTTTACTCAGCATTACTTCCTGTACACGAAATCGTCATATTCAAAAGTTAAGCTGATGACTCGTTCAATAGCTCTCAGGAAGCAGCAATGAAATTACAACAATCTCAAAAAATGGCGGCAATGGCCTGTGCATTCGGTCTTACGCTTTCGATTAATGCCTTGGCGCACGAAAATGAAGATAAGCATTCTGTCGGTCCGTCGAACCAAGTACCGACAACTGCAGCTGAATGGTTTAAAGCGGGTGAAAAAGCGGTTTTGCTAAACAAAAAAACCGTTTCTGAAATACGCAAAGCCAAAAACGTGATTCTGTTTGTCGGCGACGGCATGGGTGTATCAACGGTCACGGCTGCCAGAATTTTAGAAGGCCAGATTCAAGGCCGCGATGGCGAGTTCAACCGCCTGGGTTTTGAAAAGTTTTCTAATTTGGCCCTATCAGTCACTGCCAGCGCCAATCAACAAACATCAGATTCCGCGCCGACTGCAACCGCGATGGTCACCGGTATCAAAACCAACGATGGTGCTATTTCGGTAGACCAGTCTATCAGTCGTAAAGAATTGAGCGGCGACGTGACGGCAGCCAAAAGCGTCAAAACGATACTGGAACGTGCGGAAGAGCGCGGTTTGTCGACAGGCGTTGTCACCACGGCGCGTTTTACCCACGCAACCCCTGCGGTGAACTATGCCCATACCCCTGATCGTGACTGGGAAGCCGACAGCAACTTACCTGCCGGTGCAAGCGTTAAGGACATTGCGCGTCAGTTACTTGAATTTCCTTATGGCAATGGCCTGGAAGTCGCATTAGGCGGTGGTCGTAGTTACTTTTTGCCAAAAACCAGCAATGATCCGGAATATCCTACTCAAAAAGGTCGCCGTGCTGACGGCCGCGATTTAACACAAGAGTGGACGTCAAATTACAATAATTCCCACTATGTCTGGAATAAAGCCGATTTCGACGCAGTTAACCCAGCTACTACCGATCATTTACTGGGCCTGTTTGAACGCTCACACATGCGCTACGAAGCTGATCGCAGCTTGGATGGTGCAGGCGAACCTTCTCTGGCAGAAATGACGGACAAAGCCATCAAAATTCTGCAAAAAAACAAAAAGGGTTATTACTTGATGGTTGAAGGCGGCCGTGTCGATCACGCCCACCACGCCGGCAATGCATACCGGGCTTTGACAGACGCGATTGCCCTGTCGGAGGCTGTTAAAAAAGCCAGAGAACTGACCGATGAAGAAGAAACCTTAATCGTGGTGACTGCCGATCACAGTCATGTATTTACAATCGCAGGCTACCCTTCACGCGGCAATCCGATTCTTGGAAAAACAGCAGTTGACGGCGTGGCTCTGACTGATTCACTGGGCTTGCCTTATACCACGTTGACCTATGCAAACGGCCCAGGCTGGACCGGCGGCACTGAACGTAAAACGTTTAACCCAGCCAATGAAGGCTATGTTGCTGCTCCTTATATCGGCACCAACAAACGTCCGGATTTAACGACCATAGATACCACCAACCCGAACTACTTGCAGGAAGCAACCGTACCCATGGGTTCTGAAACCCATGCAGGTGAAGATGTCGCCATCTATGCCAACGGCCCAGGCGCTTATTTGGTTCGCGGCACGTTGGAACAAAATGTGATTTATCACGTTTTGACTAATGCATTAGGCTGGAATTAATCGCAGGAAAATCCATGTTTTAAGCTGTAACCATTCATTCAGGGACGCTTGCCGTCCCTGATTTTTTTTTGAGCTTACCGTTAGAGTACAGGCCCCATGCCCAACCTATTTAAATTGATAGTCCTTAGTTTTTTAACCGCACTGACCGCTTGCTCCACAACCCCGAGCCAACATGCCTCAGCAGCCAACATTATTGATCTATCATCTACCAGCTTACCTGGAGTAGCTGCAGAGTTCATCACCACCCGTGAAGAAACTCATCCCGAGCATGACGAGCATGAACACGAAGAGATCGCCAATAATGTCACCTGGCGTTTCTGGCGTAATACCAACCAACTGACCATAGAAAGACCGCAACTCGGTCTGGGTGAACTGTGGCAACGCGATGGTCAATCAGTGATTCATCGCAAGCTCTATCATAATGACCAACGCGCCATTGAGTTCCAACCGGACGATTTACGCATGCTCGGTACTGCACCATCCTGGCAAAAACTCTCACTCTTGCTCGATCAAAACGTCTTGGCACAATTGCAAGCCGGCGAAATTGAATGGTCTGATGGTTACCCAGTCAGAGAATACTTGGGCAAAGTGGCCGATTCAGAATGGCATATTGTCATGCGCATGGATTTGGCCTTGCCCGTGCTTATAGAAAGAAAGCATGAGCACGGCTCGGAACGGACGGAACTGGTACATGCCTATGCATTACCAGAAGCCCCATGGCAACCGACTCCCGCCAATAACTATGACGTCATCGATTTTGCAGATTTAGGTGACAAGGAATACGATCCTTTTGTCGTTAAAGTGCAGGCACAGATGGGGCATAGTCATCAGCATTGATTTTAAATTTATTCGACCGTAACTGACTTGGCCAAATTTCTGGGCTGGTCAACATCGGTGCCTTTTAAAACGGCAACATGGTACGACAGCAATTGCAAAGGAATGGTGTAGACAACCGGCGCCAGTTCGTTTTCCACCTGGG
>JABFRC010000199.1 GCA_013141375.1 Methylococcaceae bacterium
ATGAAGTATCGATACGGCGGCAAAGAAAAGCGACAGGCGTTTGGTGTCTATCCCGAAGTTGGATTGAAAGAAGCCAGAGCCAAGCGTGATGATGCCCGTAAATTATTGGCCGATGGCGCTGATCCGGGTGAAACCCGCAAGGCAATGAAAGCCTCACAAATAGCAGACGCGGAAACTTTTGAGGTTGTGGCACGGGAATGGTTCGCTAAAAACTCCCCTACCTGGGCGGAAAATCACAGCAATCGCTTTATTCGTCGATTGGAGCGGGATATATCCCTTGGCTGGGAAATGCCCCCATCCGCACCATAGATGCCCCCAAATTGTTGGGGGCACTTCGACGGATTGAATCACGCGGTGCAGTCGAAACAGCACACCGGGCTTTGCAGAATTGCGGGCAGATTTTTCGTTATGCCATAGCCACCGGACGTGCTGAGCGTGACATCTCCGCTGATTTAAAAGGTGCATTGCCGCCGGTCAAGAGTGGTCACTTTGCCGCTATTACCGAACCCAAACAGGTGGCAGAATTATTACGAGCGATTGATGATTATCAAGGCACATTTACTGTGCAATGCGCGTTGAAGTTGGCTCCGATGTTTTTCGTTAGGCCCGGCGAGTTACGACAAGCCGAATGGGAGCATTTTGATCTGGATGCGGCGGAATGGCGTTACACCGTCACTAAAACCAACACAGCCCATATAGTGCCATTAGCAAGCCAAGCGGTTGAAATGCTCAAAGAGTTACACGCACTCACTGGAAAAGGTCGCTATGTCTTTCCATCGGCCAGAACGCCGAACGGTTCCCGCCCCATGTCGGACGTAGCATTATTGGCTGCTTTGCGGCGCATGGGCTTTAGTAAAGATGAAGCCAGCGTTCACGGATTTAGGGCATTGGCTCGCACAATTCTGGATGAGGTGCTAGGCTTTCGGCCTGATTTTATAGAGCATCAATTAGCCCATGCGGTACGCGATCCCAACGGACGCGCCTATAACAGAACTGCACACTTACCAGCACGACATAAAATGATGCAAGCCTGGGCTGATTATCTGGACAATCTAAAAGCTAGTGCGACAATACTACCGTTCAAACAAGTTATTTAATTCAGGTGCGATCAAATCTGTAGGCAGGGATAGGGCTTAAATGAAAGAAACTAATCAATTACTCGTCGACTTGCTGGACTACATCGAACAAGTCGAAAAGCTCAATAGAAAACCTGATTACCAAGTTCAAAGTGACATTTTTGCAGTCTATCAAGCGGACTTAAAAGGACTTCCGGGCATTGAATTTAATCTACAGACCGATCAGGACGATGTTTGGCTTCAAATTACACGTTTGAAAGAAACGCATGCTCCAGAACTCAGCGAACAACTGAGACCTTGGGTAAAACTCCCCAAATCTCCAGAGACACTCCCAAAACTTGAAAACGAGTACCGTATTTATCAGGACAAAGTCGAGATTGGTGTTGAAACCCTTGAACAACACCCTGAAATTCAAATTGAGTTTGATCTTTACGTTAACACGCGATGGGAGCCTTGGGCTCAGGCAGAAAAACCAAGGCGAAAAACCATCAGTGTTTACAACAAACTATTTGCAGTACAGCAAACGATCTCATCCGATAGCACTGACTCACCGATTGAACTGGCTTGGGGTATTGGCTTTTCACTATGGTCGATACCGGGCAGCAGCAACACAATCAAATATCCACTGATTACGCAATCATGCGAACTTCATCTAAACCCTTCAAATTTTGATTTAGAAATAAGGCCACGCGATCTTGATCCAAAATTAGAACTAAGTTGCTATGAGGATCAGCAAAATCCTGGCATTCGCCCCCTAATGGCGTTTTGGAAAAGTGCCAATGAAAACGCAATAGATCGAGCCAATCCATTTGAAGCTTCTACCTACGAAGGGATAATCAAAGCCGCTGTCGGGCATTTAGATACTAATGGGCAATATCTCGCCAATCAACCAGAGATCATTCTACCAATACCAACTGACAAGCTAACCATTACCGACATTTGGGTATTATTCGGCCGCAAACGTTCTGAACACATATTTATTCAGGATATTGAACGGCTCAAGAAAACAATTTCTGATGACATCAATATACCTGCCGTCATCCAATGCTTTGTCCAACCTGGGGACTCTGAAGTAAGATCTAGGGAGTCTGTCAGTTTTCGAGGATTGTCATCTAGCGACAATAGCCCCGGAATGAAGGAACTTTACTTTCCTATGGCCTATAACGAAGAGCAGGTTTCAATTATTGAGAAACTTGAAACCAACGATGGTGTTGTCGTGCAGGGGCCGCCGGGTACAGGGAAAACTCATACTATCGCCAACATTATTTGTCATTATCTGGCTCAAGGTAAGCGCGTACTGGTCACGGCTTCAGGCGAATCCGCATTATCAGTTCTGCAAGAAAAGCTACCCGATCAAATTCGTCCGTTAAGCGTTGCATTGTTAACCGACGAACGAGACGGCAAAAAGCAATTTGAATTCTCGATTCAAGAAATTGCCAGCAATGTCAACAACCTAAATCCCAACCAATCAAGCAAAACTATCCAATCGCTAGAAGAGCAATTGGATAGATTACATGCCCGAATTTCGGCGGTTGATCATGCGATCAATAGCTTTGCCGAAAAGCATATGCGCCAACACTCCTTTCAAGGTGCAGAGGTATCAACGGCGGAGTTAGCAAAATATGTTTTGGAAAATCAAGATGCCTATGGCTGGCTGGAAGATGAAATCAATTCAAAAACTAATCCCCTTCAATTCAATAATGAGGATATTAAATCTTTGAGGATTGCGCGTGCTACTGTCGGTGATGCCATTGTTAATATTGAGCACTCTTTACCGGTAAACGATGTTTTTCCAGACTGGCAAATACTCTCTAATTTGCATAATGATCTAATTCAGGCGCGGCACTATAAAGAAAAAGTAGCTTCGGGGATTGTCCTGCCATTGGCCAATAACGAACCGGACAAAATCGAACAAGCAAAAAATTTACTTGAATTTCTTATTCAACGACAAATCCATGAATATAAGCTTGATCAAGAACAGTTTACTTGGTCAGTGATTCTTCGAAAGCGATTTTCAATACCCAATGATGATCTTGCCATTACGCATTTATTTGCATTATGTGAGGAAATTGAAGTATTGGATGCCATGCGTAAAGCCAATTCGGTCAATGCAGTGGCCTTGCCTGAGGATGCGGAAATAAACGACGAGTTTATTGATGCCGTCAAACGCTTATCTCAAGGTAAAAGACCATTCAAATTCATCGGTTCAAAAATCGCTAAGCAATTATTGTCATTGGTAATGGTTACCGGTCTAAATTTAAAGCCAATACCTGCAAAACATCAAGAATGGCAATATGTTTTAAATCACGCCGAATATCGTCTAAATGCCCGGAAATTATTGTCTCGTTGGAATGTTACCGCTGAACTCGTTGATATTGATACCGTTCATGGCGATTTAGAGATTTCGTTTCGGTCGATGACTAAATACAAAGATCATATTAAAGCTATTAAGTGTCTAGTTGAAGAGTTTGATAGTCAGTTGAGAGACCAGATATTAACTGTATTTGGTCACGCAACTGTTGATATGTCCAATATTTCAACTCAACAACTAGAAATAATAAGATCAAGTCTGTTACAACATTTAGACCGCGAACGATTCGAGTATGACCAGCAGCAAGCCTCAAGATTATTAATAGCACTTGAAGGACATACGGGTAGTCTTGTCGATACTCTTTCAGATTTTTTTCTTCATTCACTTGGCAATCCATCAGTTGACGAGTCATTGTTGAAAAACACATGGCATGAACTAATGAGCGAGTTAAATAGGTTGAATGGTCTTCAGCCTGCGTTCAGAGAAATTCAAAGAGTTAACGAACTTTTGAAAGAATCCGGTGCTTCCAACTGGGCACATGACGCTTATACCCAACCTTATCGGGAAAATGAATCCATTACTGCTTACGATTGGTTGGAAGCGTGGAACTGGCGGGCGGCTAAAACCTTTATCGAACAAATTGATGGTCACCGAAAGTTAAAAAAACTGTTTAATGAAAGACAGTTGCTTGAAAAATCTTTATCTAAAACTTATCAGGATTTAATTGCCGAGAAAACTTGGCTTGGTGTTTATAACAATTCACCTAATATTGTCCGGCAAGCACTAAAAGAATATTTAATAGCAATCCGATCTATGGGGGCAGGCAATGGTGTGCGTGCAATTAGATTTAGAAGAGATGCACGGAATGCAATGGCACGGGCTTATAAAGCAGTACCCTGTTGGATTCTTCCACAATGGCGAGTATCAGAAACAATACCATCAGAAATTGGCTTGTTTGATTTGGTCATAATCGATGAAGCCTCGCAATCTGATATTTGGGCTTTGCCAGCGTTGTTGCGGGGGAAAAAGTTACTGGTTGTCGGTGATGATAAGCA
Organism: Methylococcaceae bacterium; assembly: GCA_013141375.1. Taxonomy (GTDB): domain Bacteria; phylum Pseudomonadota; class Gammaproteobacteria; order Methylococcales; family Methylomonadaceae; genus JABFRC01. The sequence continues at coordinate 4,443 of JABFRC010000199.1, forward strand.
AGTATCTCCATCGCTAGTTGCATTCAAAGAAATCAAAATTCAGGATTTATTAAATAGATTTTTAAAAAATCAACCGCACCAAGCACAGATGGCCCCTGGAAAATCAATTTACGATTTAGCAAGCGTAGTTTTTAGCGGCAATGAAGTAATGCTAAAAGAACATTTTCGCTGCGTTCATCCGATTATCGAATTTTCAAATAGAGAGTTTTACGATAACAAAATAAAACCTTTGCGAGTTCCTAAAAACACTGAACGACTGGTACCCCCATTGATCGATGTTTTGGTCATAGGTGGTAATCGAAAAGGAAAAGGTGATTACAATCAACCTGAAGCCAAAGCGATAGTGAATGAAATCAAAGACATTATTGCCAATCCTGAAATGAGTGGACGTAGTATTGGGGTTGTAACCCTGCTAGGTACTGAGCAAGCAAAACAGATTTGGAATTTGGTAAATGCTGAGATTTCACAAACAGACATTATTGAGCGATCTATTTCAGTTGGTGCGCCAACGATATTTCAAGGACGTGAACGAGACATTATGTTTATATCCAATGTATTGCAAAAAGGTGATAGAGGTATTTCAAACGATTTAACCTATCAGCAGCGGTTCAATGTAGCACTATCCAGAGCCCGAGACCGTATGTATTTATTTCGCTCGATTGGTGAGAACGATATAAACCCCAACAGTTTAACTGCTAAGGTTTTTAGTCATTTTAAATCCCCTTTTACCCAGGATGCCACGCAAATTTCTTCCTTGCGTGAATTGTGCGAATCAGATTTTGAACGGGAAGTTTTTGATTTACTGGTTGAACGAAACTATCGCGTTAAACCTCAAGTTCGTTGTGGGGCATACCGAATCGACTTTGTGGTCGAAGGTGCGGAAGGTCGTAGGCTAGCCGTGGAATGCGATGGTGATAGATTTCATGGCCCTGGTCAATGGATGAGCGATATGACACGGCAACGTGTTCTTGAACGGGCGGGCTGGACATTTTGGCGATGTTTCGCATCCAGCTTTGTGATGCGGCGACAAGAAGTTATCGAGGATTTAATTGCCACATTGAATTCAATGGGTATTGAACCACTAGGTTCCGATTCTGTTGATAATTCGCAATGGGTTTTATCTAAAGAGGTTGATCCTTACCAAGTTGTGATGGATGACATTGAAAATTCAATAACAGATGAATTAGAGATAGCCCCCCCTATAAATACTAATGAACCAGAAGACTTTTCCACTCCACATAATGAGGATTTGTTTGCCGATGACATAATTGAAGAATCAGTTGACCATGAAAATCAAAATCGATTGGAAGCTATTGAATCTTCTGAAATACAACTGACAATTTTAAATGTGCTGACTCACTGCCCCAACCATTCTTGTACAACAGACTCAATTGTATCAAGAGTGTTAAGGGTGCTTGGGATTGTTACAAGAGGTAATCCTAGAAAACAATTCGAGAAAAAGGTGTTTAAGGCAGTCGAATCCTTAGTTAGAAAGAATAAAATTGAAAAATACAGATCAACAAATGAGCGTATTAGGCTTAAAAATGCCTAAGCTTATGATTGTTACCTGAGCAATACCGACAAAAACAGCGTTAATACGAACGACTGGGCCATGACACCATGAACACCCCGCGCTATCCCTTGGAACTATTCCAGCGCGTGGTAACGGTCAGCTTGGAAACGATGAAAATCGTTAACGCCTTACCGGTATTGGATATTTAAACCACTACCTCATCCGCGCCGATGCTGTAAGCGGATGAAAACCCAATTTTCAATAGAATATGGAAAGGAGGCCAAGCACAGTTTTTTTTGACATAGGCCATAATCAAAATTTAACCGGGAAGCTCGACGGAGCGACAAGCGGAAGTCATTACCCGTTTCTGGTTAATCCTAATCTAACGATTACACTTTAACGAGGTGTGTTTTTATGGAAGTATTTTTTCGCGGGTTTGGGCAATGGATAACAAATATAAGGAGTAAAGAGATGATCGACCCCATTCACCGAGGGGACCCAATCTATCCAATGTATTCTACAACCCTCGCGAGGCAGCAATCTGTATGTGGTTTTTTTGAGCTGGATAGAGACAGCGAAATAGAGCACAAATACAACAATACTCTTGAAGGTGCATATTATCTTTACCCGTCTTCAAATCACCCTGACAGGGCTTTGCCGCCCGTTATTGACTGGGATGAACTTTATGTAGATGACCGTATGGGTACTCTAGCTGCTGTGGGTGATTCCCCAGAGGATTTTGATATTGGAAGTTATTTTGTTATTGATAAATCAAAAGACTTTGATTTAAAGGTAATTGGTAGTTCAACACCTATCAAAGTCGAGGCCAGCGGAACCGAGCGTAACACTATGTTAAAGCTGATTATCGGCATGGCGATAGATGGCTATGGTTATGACCAAAACAATACCCGAAACAGCGCCACCGGCGAGAAAAACGGTATCAGTGCAAAGCTAAAAACGCGCGGCATTAACATAAATGATGACACTATCCGCAAGTATTTAAACGAAGCTAAAGAGTTAATATAGCCCCCAGCCCTTTATCGGCGCAGACCATAACCGAACCGGTCAAGTTATAACCGAGATCGGCCTAAACGGTTATCAGAACAATCAAGATTATCTCGATTTTAATCGGACGGAGATAATCCACAATGCACCAACTACCTTCAACTGGCTATTTACGGCTACCTCAAATTTTGGGTAATCCCAAAGCAGAACCGCCAATCCCTGCCGTCATCCCGGTCAGCAAATCGACTTGGTGGCAAGGAGTTAAAGACGGACGTTTTCCCAAGTCTGTAAAGCTTGGCCCACGCACAACTGCCTGGCGAGTGGAAGACATACGCGCCTTGATCGAACGCATAGTTTAAGGGGGCGGAATGATGATAAGCAAAAAAGCCGCCCAGTGTGGGGACACTGAAGCGGCTCGTCAAAACATTTACAGAACAAATTTTAACCAACTTGGCGGGACATTGAAAGCAATGTTTATTCGGTTGGCGGCTTGGTTAAGTATCGTAGGAGGTTCGCTATTATGAGCAAAATTTCACACTTGCCAAATATCCAATCCGAACAATTCGAAACCGATAAAAGCGACAAAACCGATAATTTAGCAATTAGCAACGCCGATTTTATGTTTGGTGTGTTTGGCGATATTGTCGGCTCTGAACGCCCCATAGTGATTGGATTTGCCGGTAATCCTGCGACCGTTAGCAAAAATGCTTGGTACGGTAAACCGTGGATTGAAGATAAAACGCCGTTAGCTAATAAGCACAATAATTACACCAGTTTTGCCACGTTTAGACCGGATGACGAAGGCAGGTATCGGCGGCAGAAAAAACAATTCGCCGCGCTGTATGCGGTGATGCTGGATGATATTGGTAGTAAGGTGTCTTTGGATAGAATCAGTCTTGAGCCTAGTTGGATGATTGAGACATCCAAGGATAATTTTCAGATTGGTTTTATTCTGGATGCCGCCATTACAAACCCTGCTGAAGCTGACGGCTTACTGACGGCTATTATTGACGCTGGATTGACTGACCCCGGCGCCAGCGGGCCATGCTCCCGGCTTGGTCGCTTGCCTGTGGCGATCAATGGTAAGCATGAATGCGCCGATGGCAGCATATGGCCTTGTGTTCTGACACGCTGGCAACCCCATTTGCGTTATTCAGTGCAAGACATTGTTGATGGTCTGCAAATTGAATTAAAAGAAACATCAAAACAACGCCGTGCATCCGGGCAAAAATCCGGCACCGTAGGTGAACAGCATCAGGATGATGTGCATATCCCGCGTGCCGATGAAAATCCGGTCATTGCCGCACTTAAAAACTCTGGCCGCTATAAACAGCCCTTGGGTGATGGCAAACACGATATAACCTGTCCCTGGGTACATGAGCATACTGACCAATTGGATCAAGGCACCGCTTATTTTGAACCCAGTGAGTCTTATCCCTTGGGCGGTTTCAAGTGCATGCATGGGCATTGTGCGGATCGGCGTGTCAGTGCTTTACATGGCTTTTTTGAGATCAGCAAAATCGAAGCTAAACATAAGCCGATGATTTTGGTGCAAGCCGGTGAACTCCCGCGCATTTGCGATGCCACCGAATTGGAATTGGCTAAGACCTTGAGGCATTACCAGCGCGGCGGAGTCATTGTGATGATTACCACCGATCCCGGTACACGGGAAACCGCGGTCAAACCTTTGTCATTGCCCAGTTTAACTCGCGCAATGGCGGGCTTGGCTGTTTGGATGCGTTATGACAAACGTGCCGAAGATTGGGTGGTCTGCGATCCCCCAGAGAAGCATGCCCGGATATTACATGATGCGACCGGCTATCCACATTTGCCGGTACTTAATGGCATTGCCCGCCAGCCGTATTTAAGACCGGACGGCAGTTTAATGACCGATGCAGGCTATGACGTGGCCACCGGGATGTTTGGTGTATTCAATGCCCGGCAATTTAAAATGCCAGCGATACCAACACGGCAACAAGCAGAACTTGCCTTGGCTACATTGTCTGACTTGTTAAGTGAGTTTGCCTTTAAAACAGAGCATGACAAAGCCGCGGCCCTGGCTGCTATTTTAACCGCTGTTCTTAGATCGTCTTTACCGCAAGCGCCCATGTTTCATGTTAAAGCGCCCAGCATTGCTAGCGGGAAAAGCTATTTGTGTGAGTTGCTGACGGCGTTTGCCACGCCACAAAAAGGCACGCCCCATGCTTTCCCAGCCGATGATGAAGAATGTCGAAAACTATTATTGGCTGAATTACTGACCGCGCCCGCCGTGGTTGAGTTTGATAATTTGACCAGTGATTTAATTCCGCACAAATCGCTATGCACAACGCTGACCAGTGAGTTTATTTCCGGGCGGGTACTTGGCCAAAGCAAAACCGCAGAAGTCGGCACCCGTGCCTTATTTCTATCCAGCGGCAACAATGTTGAACCGGTGCGGGATATGACCCGGCGGACGTTAACCATTACGCTTGATCCAGCTTGTGAAACACCCGCAGCGCGTGATTTCAATAAACACCCCGTCGCGGAAGTACGTGCCAACAGGGGGCATTATGTCTCGTTAGCCTTAATCATTGTGCGCGCCTGGCATTGTGCAGACCGGCCCAAAAT
>JABFRC010000246.1 GCA_013141375.1 Methylococcaceae bacterium
CGCCCGCATAGCTGTTCTTAATAAAGGCTTCATGGACCCGTTCAGGCAAATGGGCGGCGGAGAACTCGGCGAAAGCCCGCGAGAAGGTCGATTCGTCGGGGACATCACGGCGACGCTCCCAGCCGCAAATCCGTCTTAAGGCGCTATCGGTGGACAATCGATCCAGCAAGGCGCGCGTCGTCGGTAGGTGATAAATCGTTTTCGCAACATACGCCCGTGCAATGGCGGTGCGGTCTTGGCGCGGTCGACCTGGATATCCTCTGCAGGAATAAAGAAACTCCTCAATGCGCACGATTTCCAAGGTGGTGACCAAGGCTTGTTGGTTCTCTGTCAATGGCCCCAGTTCTTCGGTTAGCCAAGGAAATAATGAGCTTTGTATGTTAAGCCATGTTTGTGATAAAGTTTCGTTTAACCTGTTCATATTATTGATATTTATTGGTTTTTAGACGATTCAATTTTATCATTTTTGAACAGGTTTTTTCTTTTTTAGCCGATCTGGCTACTAATTACGCTCGCTTTAAGGGGTTTTGCAAGTTCCTCAATAACTTATCCGTTCGTGCTGAGCCTGTCGAAGCATGAATGGATAATTTTTAGAGGTTCCCATAAGTGTCGGTCAGTATTCACCAATTGTCAGATTAAACACGCTAACCTAAAACCTCTGAACGAAAAGAAAGAACCCTGTTTTTTATGAAATGATCGTTAAGCGATTAAAAAGCCTGCCGCTGTCAACGAGGGAGCGCCCACTAAGGTAACAAACTGAACCGCCGCTTCGGCACCGTTACCGTCGGCATCGTAAGATAATGCGCCTGTTGCGGGGTTGTAGATCAGGAAATCGAAAGCATCCAAGGCGCTATTACCCGTTACAAAACTGTCCGGATCAATCGCGCCGGTCACATCAAATATGGTGAAGATAGTTTTTGCCAAAATGATAGCATCTTCATTGAAGTTGTAGTCCGTAATGGTGTCGCTGCTGCTCGCTCCCAACGCTGTGTCAAATACAAACCGATCAAGGCCGACACCCCCACTCAAAATGTCATTTCCTGTACCGCCGTTAAGAACGTCATTGCCTGCCGCACCGATGAGGGTATCGTTGCCGTCACCGCCGTTAAGCTTATCTAGGGACGGACCCGCTTCAAGATAATCATCAAAATTAGTGCCTGTGATATCGAATTTTTCAATACCGTCGTGGGTAAGAATAATTTGCCCATGAGAACGTTCTCGAATTGTAAGTTCACCATTGAAACCGAGATGAATACCCGAACCGCTATAATTCAAATCACTATAGTCAGTCTTTAGAGTATCAATCCCATCGCTACCAGAAACGGTGCCTTCGGTATCAATTAAAAGATCGTTCCCGATACCGCCATTTAGCAAGTCATATCCTAAACCACCGGAAAGGATATCATCGCCCGCGCCACCGATAAGAGCATCATTGCCTTCATCGCCACTAAGTTCGTCTTTAAATGAGCCGCCTTCAAGATAATCACCATATTGGGTACCTGTCACATTGAATCTTTCAATGCCGGCGAATGTTAAAAGAACATTCCCCTCAGAACGTTCTATGATATTTGCTTTTCCATCGTAACCTAGCCAAATCCCTGCGCCGTTATAACCCGATTTGCTATAGTCGGCGACAAGAGTATCAGTCCCGGCCCCACCTAAAATGTCAGCTTCCGTGTCAATTAAAATATCATCTCCATCGCCACCATTGAGAAAATCATAGCCGGATTCCCCATAAAGCTTGTCATTTCCAGCGCCGCCACTAATGAAATCATTACCATCATTAACATATTTCGACTCATATTGATTTATTAAATCAATGTCATAACCTGTACCGCCATAGAGGGTATCATTTCCTTCTTGTCCCTGAATAACATCATCGCCATAGTACCCTAACACTTTATAGTCACCGGCACCGGTTTTAATATTATCATTAGCAAAAGAAACATGAGAGGTGACCATATCAATTATATTATTAATAGTAGAACCTAAAATAGGCGTTCTAGTGAACTTTCCAATTTGTCCGTTACTAAATAAATCTTGAATTGTTTCTTGGAAGTCAGCGTCAGTCATTCCTGCCGAAGAATAAGTATTAGCAATAAAAACAATCGGTTTTATTACCTCCGTTGCATTAGAAGTCGCATGCTGAATAATATTTATATATACTCCAAATTGATCAATTCCACTCTGATCCTTTAGATATTCAAATTGGGCATTATAAGCATGGGTACCACTAGTTAATTTAGGTAAAACAATAGTATCTTTACCTATTTCAAAATCATTGATTATGACCAAATCTCTGGCACCATTTTGAGTAATTACTCCCCAATTGGCATCTTTATAATTGCCGGCAGTCTGCTGGGCTTTTGCTAATTGTGAATTAATTGTGCCCTCAAGGTCTTGTTGACCTTTATTAATGTCATATCCGGTTTTGCCAATGGATGCCAGAAATCCTGCCAAAGGACCAACCACTGGTATTGCGCCTAAACCAGCAGCAGCGGCATCAAAAGCGATATCAATACCTATATTTTTCCAGTCAGGAGAGGTATTCTCAGGCAAAGTAATATCGTTGATGAACTGCGCCAACAGTGAAGTATTAAAACTAAAACTTTGCGTCACCTCTCCCGAGACATCAAGAACGAATCGATCTTCACCAGCACCGCCAGTGAGTTGCTTAGCGACTTTTTCAATCCCGGATACTGCATAAATAACATCATCCCCATCACCACCGTTTACAGTATCGGCACCATAAGTAGCATGTAGGTGGTCATTACCGGCACCGCCTTCGATAATGTCGTCACCCTTCCAGCCATCAAGAATATCATCGGAAGAACCGCCAACTAAAACATCGGCAGACTCAGTTCCTGTAATATTGAATTTTTCAATGCCGTTGTGGCTAAGAATAATTTTCCCGGCACCACGCTCTCTAATTGTAGAGTCACCAAGAAAACCAAGATGAACGCCAGCTTTGTTGTAACTTTTTTGTGAATAGTCGGCGATAAGGGTATCGGTACCAACGCCGCCGGAAATAGTGCCTTCAGTATCAGTTATCAGGTCGTCTCCTTCGCCGCCAAAGATCTGGTCGACACCCTCACCACCATTGAGAATGTCATCACCTAAATCGCCGCTTATATAGTCATTGCCATGGCCGCCGTATATTGTGTCATTACCGGCATAACCACGAAGAATATCGTTATTAGAAAGATTATAAGTATCTCCAATAATGTCGTTGTATTGAGTACCTGCTATATCAAAAGCTAAATCCCCATCAAAACGAAGAAAACGTCCCTGTCCAGCATCTATAATACCGCCCAACCATTGGCCTTGTAAGTGAATACCGGAACTATTAATAGAATAATTGGAGTGCAAGACACCTCCCTTTGAACCTTTAACCAAGGCGGATTCAGTGGCATAAAAGTTATTGTTCCCAATTGTATCCTCGAGAGTATCGCCAGCACTGCCAATGAGTATGTCGTTACCGGATTCTCCATAAATAAAATCTGCGCCTGCGCCGCCGTCCAAATAATCATCGCCTGATCCGCCCAAAAGGATGTCGTCCCCTCCGTTACCGTATAAAGTATCATTGCCTTTGCCACCGTTAAAAAAATCATTGAATGAGCGACCTTCAAGTACATCATTACTGATTGTTCCCGTAATATTAAAGGTTTCAATAGACGAAAAAGTTAGAATTGACTGCCCATTTGTCCGGCTCTTAACATCTGACGCTCCCAAATAACCTAAATGTATTCCATTAGGATATATGGCAGTTTGACTGTAGTCTGCAATTAATGTATCTGTTTCTAAATCACTTCCTCGTACAAATCCGGTATTTTGTGTATATTCAGTCATTTCTGTTTCCTTATTATTTATAAAAAATTGCCCATTAATGCAGTATTAACCCAACTTATTTTATTTATCCTTGTTCTATTTCTAATATGAAAACAATAAGCAAAAACATGCGCGATTCTCCGGGATTATTGTTCGATTGTTCATAGAATGGTTAGGACACACTCATCACCTGCGCACAATTGTATGTTGCATAGTAAAAGCGACATATAGTCCATTTGGATTAGTTTTAGAAAAACCCTTGCACAGCTGAGTAATATCAGTCGTGAATTCAAGTAATAAGTGCATAACCCACCAGTTTTATTACCGCCATGCCTAATAAGTACATACTTTTGATTGACGATCACGCGATGTTCCGCACCGGGCTGCGCATGGTATTGAATACAGGATTAAAAGACATTGAAGTAATTGAGGCAGGAACCCTCAACGAGGGGATTAACAGCACAACAAATAAGCCTGATGTTATATTGTTGGATATCAAACTACCCGGACTAAATGGCTTAGAAGGTATCAATTTGCTAAAGCGCAAATGGCCATTAACACCAATACTGGTTCTTTCCTCCCAAGATGAACCAGAAACTGCTAGACAGGCGCTCGAGCGCGGGGCGACACGTTTCATTTCGAAGGCGAATACGGCAGATGAAATCGTGAATGCAATCTTGCTGGTGTTGCAGGGAAATACCGCACCCCACATAAGACAGGCGTCTGTACGTCAAAATGTTGCCAATAGCGGCATGCAAACACATCTCACTCGGCGCCAGCTCGAGGTACTGGATTTACTGTGTCAGGGGATGTCGAATAAAATCATCGGGCGTCAACTATCGCTTTCTGAAAATACGGTTAGAAGCCATGTCCAAGCGATCCTTACCTTCCTGCAAGTTTCCAGTCGTGGTGAAGCCTCCTTTGCCGCCAGGCGTTCAGGCTTGGTGGGTTAATGATGACACCGTTGACAGAAAATCAAATTCTGCTGGAACAAATTCGGCTGATGCAGGGTAATGCATCCGGTTCACGTTTAGGCATCTCTATATTTAGTCTGTTTCTTGTCTGGGCGTACTTTGATCAAGGCAACACCACTTTACTATTGAGTTGGAGCGGTTTAGTTATGCTGGGAAACTTTTACAGTTGGCGCCGTGCCGGACGCATACTCGCGCTTGACGTATCCTCTGTAAGCATCGCCCATGTCAAGTATCTGTCACTCAGCCTAATTGCGTATTACACATGCTACGGTGCGCTTTGGGGCGTGTTTCCGTGGATCGCTCAAGTTAAGGATACCTCAGTTGGCATAATGCTGATACTGACCTATTTGGCTGGGATGGCTGGTGGAGCGGTGGCACTGATGTCGCCGGTTTTGCCCGCTTATTTCGGTTTTGCGGGCATGTTACTCACCTCTATGACGATCAAACTATATTCCATGGGGCCTGATTACTACAACATTTGTGGTTCAGCCGTCCTTTTCTTAATTCTTCTCGCTATTCAAGCCAAAAACAGTTCACAAGCCGCGAAAATAGCCATCAAAGTGAAATTTGAAAATATGGATTTAATGTCGAAACTGTTGGTAGAAACCGAAAATGCTCAAGCGGCACGCTTAGATGCAGAACATGCCAATCATACAAAATCCAAATTCCTCGCAGCCGCAAGCCATGATCTACGCCAACCTATTTATGCGCTCGGGCTGTTTCTGGAAGTCCTCTCGCGCAGCTCCTTGTCAGAAGATCAGCGTGATGTTCTGGTGAGCGCACAAGCTTCTTCAGATGCTTCTGCCGATATGCTAAACACGCTGCTGAATTTTTCCAGAATTGAAGCGGGGGTCATCCAACCCAACATACAACCTTTTCGTCTACAACATTTGATTAACAAAATCGAGAATGAGCTCTCCCCTCAAGCAGAGGCCAAGGGAATAGTTTATCGGTCTCACGAAACGCAGTTTTCAGTCAATTCTGATATCGCATTGGTGGAACTGATTTTTCGAAATTTGGTATCGAACGCCATCCGCTATACCGAACAAGGGGGCATTCTTGTCGGATGCCGTAAACGAGGCCGACAGGTGATTTTGGAAGTTTGGGACACCGGGGTTGGTATTGAGCCTAATCAACATCAGGAAATCTTCCGTGAATTCCACCAATTAGGCAATCCGGAACGGGATCATCGCAAAGGACTGGGGCTGGGCCTGGCAATCGTGGAAGGTTTGACACGCACTCTGGGACATAATTTATTACTGGGCTCGACCCCCGATAAAGGCAGTGTGTTCAAACTCGCACTGCCCATCGCCCACTCAGCCATCATCCATGAAGAACTCAATTCTGTTCCCATCAGGGTGCAACTCAAAGGCGTCAACGTTCTCGTTATTGATGATGACGAATCAGTTCGCGCCGGGATGTTGCTCCTGCTTAGCGAATGGGGATGTCTCTGTCAGGCAGCACAATCAATCGAAGAAGCACTAGCCATGGCTAGTGTACAAAAACCCGACCTGATCATCAGCGACTATCGTTTACGCGAACAAGCTTCGGGATTAACTGCGATTGCCACACTCCGCACTGCTCTGGGAAGCTCACTACCCGCACTGCTGATTACGGGAGATACCGCACCAGACCGGCTCCGTGAAGCAACTAGAAGCGGTCTGCCTCTTCTACACAAACCAGTATCGCCAAGCGAATTATTCCGACACATAGTTTTCGCTATCGACAAGGCTATTTAAGGATTCGCTGAATAAATACTTCGACAGGGCCCTACTGAGAGTAGTCGAAGGGCAGCATGAGCTAAGTCAATTTGTTCAGCCCATCCACTAATCGATCTAAATTGAAAATCCGGCGAAATATAGGAAAGAAACAGTGCCGCCTACGTCATATAGATTGAGTACCTGTGGAATAAAAGCGGCTTGCTCTTCGGTTATTTTCGGCGAAATCTCTCGACTTCTTTAGCTATTTCCCCCAACTGCTTACCAGGATTTCCTTGAGGTATTAAGCCAAGCACAGCAGAGAACGTTTGACCATGCACAAATTTTCCACCGTGATCCTTGCGACATAACGCCACAAAATAGCGTTTTGCGGACAAGGCTGCCATCAATGGATTCCCAAGAATATCCATCGCATCCAACCCAGGAATTATTTCTACTGTGCCGGGCGAAGCCATTTTCAGCACGCCTTCCGCCCATCCGTTATGCCGAAGATTTAGCGAATCAAACGTTTCTGTTTTTCCTATTAGTACTGTTTTTTCATAACACCCCCAAACAACGATGCCGTCTTCATGCGGACTTCTGATTGTCTCTCCTCCCTTCGTTTTCAAAAATGAAATAATACTATCAGCGCTATGCCCGTAAAAAATCAACGTCACATTTGCAAGACTATGAGCGATGGGGTGGTTTCCATCCGCTGCATCTTTACCATCCACTTTAATTTTTTGAACGCTGTATTTATTAAAATCGACCATATCCGGTTCTCCTGAAATTATCCGGCTTAAAAACATGGGCACAATCACCTATTGTGATCACGCCTGTATCATGACTTGCCTTAAGCAGAAACCGCATGAATTCTCCCGCCCTTCCTGGCTCTTCTTCCGGCAAAAAGCATACCTAAGCCTGAGGCAAATAGCGGCAATCCTGCCGGCAATGGCACAGCGGCCACATGAAAGTTAATAGTCATTGATGCTACGTTCGCAGTGTCTGATACAGCGTTGGTGCTAATATCCCATTTGACACCAGCAGGTAATCCTAGTGCGTAATAACTCAAGAATTGACTGCCAAAAATCGAGTTTGCATCAAGAAAGGTCAAACTTGATCCATCAGTCGCCTTAAACCCTGAATCAAACACAAACTCTACGTTGCTACCCTGAAGGAAGTTTGTTGTCCCAATTTGTTTCAAGATATCAAACGACGACAAGCTATCGATTTCAACAACCAGTTTTCCGCTGAAATCCACATCACCAAGCAGGGTTAGCGTACCGAATGAATCACCAGGGTTGACGCTGGCTGTAGTGCCGATTTTGATGGGGGTATTGGTTGATTTAAGGCTGCCAACTCCCGACAGGGTGCCCGATTGAATATCAATATTGCCAAGACTCATTTGCCCATCCAGTACTGTATCACCAGCAAACTGGATGTACCTTTCTGCCGATTGAGAAGAAGGAGATGGTAGTAGTGAGCCGGTATTCGTCACTTCAAAATGGCCGCTATTCTCAATCAATATTCCACTAGTCATAGCACCGGCATTCACAAACCTTCCAGTAGAATGATTTCTGAAAGCACGATTTGTAAAAGTAGCGTCCGCCTGGTTATTAAGATCACCGTCATTATTAATGATAAATTTATTGACGAGATTACCAGCATTCACAAAGCTCCCGCCCGAGAGATTATTCACAATATTGCCATATTCAGTCGTCAGCTTACCGCCAAGTTGATTGGTAAATTTGCCGGAATTATCCATCGTCAAGTTGCCAGGGACAATGCTGATTTCTCCGGCATTGTTGATCTCGGCATTGGCTGTATTGACAATTTGACCGTAGTTAATAATGCGCCCACTGCTATTGTTGGTCAGTGTGCCGCTATTTGAAAGCACCACATTTTCAAGAGAGAGGGTAGACAATCCAATAATCAACTCACCGCTATTGTTTATTTGTCCACCACTATTATTATCAAATTTAACCTGGCTTGTAGTCTTACCAGATATCAAATTATTGAATTGGCCTGAATTACTGAACTGGAGGACAGATGACAAGCTTCCGTTGTTGCTCAAAATACCGCCAGTCTCATTAGCTATCGTCCCCTTATTGCTTAACACGCCGTTATTTTCAACAATGCCACCCGCTTTATTGGTCAATGTCCCTTGATTAGAAAATATGCCAGCAGCCTGGTTAATCAATCCACCACTGTTTATCAACGTGCCTTGCAGCGAGTTGGACAAATCATTGCTATTGATAATGAGTCCTCCCGACTGATTGTCAAACGTACCCTCATTAGTAAATCGATGATCGCTGGTTAGGGAGCCCCCATTAATAAACAGGGAGTTAACGTGGTTCAAAATCACAAAATGATTCTCTAAAGTTCCCAAATTAATGAAAGATCCTCTTGAGAGAGGAAAGAAAGAGAAATACAGATTATCATTTTCGATAGATCCATTGTTTTTTATAAGGCCGGTGCTAAGGTTGGTAATCGTATTATCCAGACCTTTTAACGACGCCCCTCTGTTTAAGATCTGTCCGGTGTTTTCTATGATACCGGCATTAGTTATCTGGGTGCCGCCTAATCCTGTCGAACTGAGAAGAGAATTCCCGAGCGTGCCGGTGTTAAGCAATGTAGTATTGATTTCAATACTGATCGCATCATTCACCGCGCAAACTATATTATTCTCTCCGAACACCGTTCCTGAAGCTGGGCAGGCAATCTGAGCGGTGTAGGCAGGCATTGATAAGAAACTGGATAGACTAATAGCTAGCGTCGCGCGGATCAGATTCAAATACTCTCCTCTGCCCACTTTCATTGGTTTTGTGTTCACGTTTTACTCCTATTCTTTTACCTAAGAGATGTCATTGAAAAAATCTGTTTTGGCCATTCTCGGCAATGCAAGCCATAAATGGGTAAGTTGAAAACCAGGGACTTGAAATTTTGTCTATTTGGCAGGTAATGCCATTAATCAACGCCGCCGCCTCAAGCCCAACACCCCGGCTATCCCGGTTACGAACAACCAAATAGCTCCAGGCAGCGGCACAGCGG
>JABFRC010000205.1 GCA_013141375.1 Methylococcaceae bacterium
CGTTTGCGCAGATCGGTTTCCGCAATAAACATATATTCGTAAGCCGGGCCAAAGCACGAGGCACCTTGCACGGCACCGATGACGATCGGACCTGGATCTTCAACAAATGAGTTCCAGAACTCGCCGGATTCACCGGCATGATCAACATGACACACGGATTGGGTATGACCATTGGGGCCAAGGCCAGGTACTTCGTCAAATGCCAGTTTTGGGCCGGTAGCTATAATCAGAAAATCGTAATCAACCTGTGATCCATCGGCCAATTCAACCTGATTATTCTCAGGATGAACGCGCGTCATTTTTTGCTGTATGAAGGTGATTTTTTTCTTTTTGAATACCGGCTCCAATTCGACTTTGATATCTTCCGGTTTACGCCAATTCACACCGACCCAGGGATTGGAAGGAACGAAATGAAAAGTCGGTGTGTCGGCTATGACGACAACTTCGTCTTCTTTACGGGCCATTTCTTTCATTTCAAACGCCATTGGGATGCCGCCAATACCAGCGCCGATGATTACTATTTTTGCCATTTTTAATGCTCCTCGATAAGAGATTTATTATTGCCAGTGTTATTGGCTTATTTCTTTAATGCCCAGTTTTTTCAATATGATTTCCAGCGGACAGAATTGGGTAAAACCGCTTTGCAAAAGATTGGCGCCGACAAATGTGGTAAACCACAGCCAATTACTATTGTGAAATAAGGGACTGCCTTCCACGCCTAGCGATAAGGAAAGCAGGATAAAAGAACCGGCAACGATACGAACAAGGCGTTCTGTAGTCATTGAGAGGTCTCCTTTGACTGTTTAGCTAAGCTATCGCATGACTGATCAATGCCGTGGGTATCGATGTCACACACCGACTCCAGCCACATCGCATTAATAATCGCAAATGACGACGCAAAACCGACGCCGAGTATCCAGGTGAAGTACCACATAAATTTCTCCTTAATAAAGAGTGTGAGAATCTTTCAAAATTGCCGCTTCAGTCACGCTGCCCCACAACACTTTGTAAACCCAGCGTGTATAAAGCAGCACAATCGGCAGAAAAATCACGGTAATCCAGAAAGCCAGTAATAAAGTGGTATGACTGGAACTGGCATCCCATAGCGTCAGGCTGGATCTAGGATCACTTGTGGAAATCAGCAAGAACGGAAACAAGCCGAAACCCAATGTCAGTAGCATGCCTATAATGCCGAGGCAGCTGAACAGGAATGCTGCCATCCTCGACTGGCCCTTACCAAGCAACAAAGCCAAACTTAAACCAACAAAACCCAAGACTGGAGCGACAATCATCCAGGGATGATTGAGAAAATGCGCTATCCAGCCGGGGCCAATCGCGGTTACGGTTTTATTAAGAGGATTGGAGGGGGCAGCGGTGCCTGCCATCTGGGTGATTTCAGGACGATCCAACCCCAGAAATACCCACAACATCGCAGCCATCAGGGCGATCAACAATAGCGGCCCGATAGTTGATACCGTATTTGTAGCACGCTCGTGAATAACACCTTCAGTACGCCATTTCAGAAATAACGCGCCGTGAAATGTGGTGATTAACACGCCGATCACGCCACACAGCAAAGCAAACGGACTTAGCAAAGCCAAAAATGTGCCGTCGTAAAAGGTTCGTAAATCCTGATCAAGATGAAAAGGCAGCCCCAGGATTAAATTGCCGACCAGTACGCCGAACAGAATCGGCGGCAGGGTTCCGCCGATAAACAATCCCCAATCCCAGGCATTACGCCAACTGGGATTGTCGAGCTTGCTGCGGTAATCAAAGCCTACCGGTCTGAAAAATAACGCAAACAATACCAGCAGCATAGCGGCGTATAAGCCGGAAAACAGCGTGGCGTAGACTGCGGGCCAAATCGCGAAAATCGCTCCACCCAGCAATACCAGCCAGACCTGATTGCCTTCCCAGGTAGCGCCGACGGTGTTAATGATGACTCGGCGTTCGACATCGGTTTTGCCCAGCAACGGCAGCAACGTGCCGATGCCGAAATCGAAGCCTTCGGTCAAGGCAAAGGCAATGGCAACAATGCCGATGAACAGCCACCAAATCAGGCGGATAGTTTCATAATCGAACATAGTATTTTCCTCGTCTGGTTATAGAGTGGCTTGTTCGTGGTAATAACGCCCGGTATGCAGACTACTTGGCCCCAAGCGAACGTATTTGAACATCAGGTACAGTTCGATGATCAGCAGAACGGTATAGAACAGAATAAAACCACCGATGCTGAACCAAAGCTGCTCACTGCTGATGCTGGAAACGCTGAGATGGGTGGGCAATATTCCGGAAATCGTCCAGGGCTGGCGACCGAATTCAGCAACAAACCAGCCGGTTTCTGCCGCAATCCAGGGTAACGGAATGCCCCAGACGGCCAGACGCATCAGCCAACGCTTTTGATCGGCAACGCGAGTGGCGCAGTAATAAAAGGACATTGCGAAAATAAACAGCATGGTGAAACCGCAAGCGACCATGATTCGAAAGGTCCAAAACAATGGTGCAACTTTGGGAATCGTGTCGTTGGCGGCTTTTTCAATCATTGCCGCATCAGCATCAACTACCTTGTCAGTGTATTTTTTCAGCAAGAGGCCATAGCCCAGATCTACTTTGTGCGCAGCAAACGCTTGTTTGGTGACCTCACTGAGGTCGCCGCCACGCAGTTTTTGCAATTCGGCATAAGCCAACATGCCGCCTTTGATCCGTTCAGCACTTTTCGTACGCAATTCTTTTAAACCCTTTACGTCTTCATCGATAGAACGTGTAGCTATCAATCCCAGTACGAAAGGCACCTTAACCGCGAAATCAGTGCGCTCATTTTCTTGGTCGGGGAAGCCGAATACGGTAAATCCAGCGGGCGCCGGATGGGTTTCCCATTCCGATTCGATAGCGGCCAGCTTCATTTTTTGAGTTTCGCCAGAGGTGTAGCCGCTCTCATCGCCGAGCACAATGACCGATAACACCGAAGCCAAACCAAAGGCAGAGGCTATCGAGAATGAGCGACGGGCAAAGCCGATGTCGCGCTTGTTCAGCAAATACCAAGAGCTGATGCCAAGTACGAACATCGAACCGGTCACATAGCCTGCAGCAACGGTATGCACGAATTTGACCTGTGCGACCGGGTTGAAAAATACATCGGCGAAACTGGTCATTTCCATGCGCAGGGTTTCGTAGTTGAATTCAGCACCGACCGGATGTTGCATCCAGCCGTTGGCGATCAGAATCCATAACGCCGACAAACTGGTGCCTACGGCCAACAGCCAGGTGACGGTCAAGTGCTGCACTTTGGTGAGCTTATCCCAGCCAAAGAAAAACAAACCGACGAAGGTTGATTCCAGGAAGAACGCCATCCAGCCTTCGCTGGCCAGCAGAGGCCCGAAAATATCGCCAACATAATGCGAGTAATAGGCCCAGTTGGTGCCGAACTGGAATTCCAGCGTTAAACCGGTTGTCACACCCATCGCGAAATTGATGCCGAACAGCTTGCCCCAGAACTTGGTCATGTCTTTATAGACCTCGCGACCGGTCATCACATAGACCGATTCCATAATGCCGAGGATAAAAGTCATGCCCAAGGTCAGCGGCACAAATAAAAAGTGGTAGAGCGCGGTCAGGCCGAATTGCATCCTGGACAGCATGACAATATCATCACCGAACATGGCGATACTCCTTTGGTGGTTAAATTAAAAAACAGGCGTTGTTGAGGGTTGGATAGCAGGTAATGAAAAACGAGCAGCGACATCGGGTTTTTCTACATGCTTGCCATCCCAGCGAAAAATCAGGAACCACAATCCGGTTAGCAAAATAATTTTTAGCAGCAACGCAAGACCAATTTCCCAGCGAAACAAGCCGGCACGCGGAACGCTTCGCTCAATCTTAGAAAGATTACTCATCTGCTATCCTGGTAAAATTGTCTTCCGACGTATCAGTTTTATGGATCCAGCCCGCTATGCGTAACAACACCCAAAACAGCAGCAGACCAACTATGGTCCAACTGGGATTTTGAGGGTTTTGTAACCAGTGCATGGCTGTTAATAACAGTTGTAGAGAGACGGTTTGGTACAGCACGTAAGCTGCGACTAACACCACCATCAAACCAAAACTACGGCGCAATGACTCCGGCTTCACATGAACCGACAGCAACCCACCAAAGGCGCTGCCAATCACAGCACCGCCTGCAACGATTAATGTCAGATTCAAATCCAATTCGACATGCTGGCTGTAGCCGGCGAGTCCTGCGACAGCATTCATCACTATCACTAACAATGATGTGCCAACCGCGCCTTGCATGGGCAAGCCCACCAACAGCGTCAAGGCCGGCACAATTAAAAAGCCGCCACCCACACCCACCATGCCGGTCAGTGCTCCGACAAAAAAGCCGTCAAACAGCACGCGTAAAAAAGGCACATGCAATGGGCAAATTCTTAAGGGCAGGACTGCATCAGCTTGGGTTGAGGAGGTTTTAGCACTAACAAACATCAATAATCCGGTCGACAAACTCACGACACCAAACAGCGCCATGAGTATGTCGCTGGAAAAATGCCCCGCCAAGCGTCCGCCACAAAATGCCCCCACCATGCCGGCCAAGCCAAAAAAAACGCCGCTTTTCCAGCACACAAAGCCCCGCCTTGCATGAGGAATTAATGCCATTAAACTGGACGTGCCGACAACAACAAAAGAGCTGACGATCGCGATTTTAGGATCAACATGCCCCAGATAAACCAACATCGGCACGGTTAAAATCGAACCTCCACCGCCAAGCAAACCGAGCAACATGCCGATTACTACCGACATTGCCAAGATCAATGTCATGATTGCGGCTCGTTCGTCTTGCCGCAGGACTGATTGGCCGGCAAAGCCCGATCAATATTTTTGGGATAGGCTAAGTTCAAGTCACCCATGATTTCGATAAATTCATCGCGCGAACGGCCACCACCCAAACGAGCATTGGTTGCCATTTCCTGTTTGATGGTAGAAACGGTATTACCGTTATAATCGTGGCCCGGATACACCAAGGTATCGGGCGGTAAGGTAAATAATTTGCCGGTAATATTGTCAAATAACTGCCCTGCATCGCCTTGTTGAAAATCGGTGCGCCCACTACCGCCAATGAGCAGCGCATCGCCGGTAAATACTCGATCAGTCATCACATAACTGACACAGCCACTGGTATGACCGCTGGTGTGGCGGATTTCGAATTCCAAGTCGCCAATCTGCAGCAACACGCCGTCAGTCACTAGTAAATCGGCACACATTGCACCAGCATCCCTATGGACCACACTTTTGCTGCCCAGCTGTTCACGCAACAGACCAGCGCCCGTAATATGATCGGCATGGACATGGGTTTCCATGGTGTAAATCAACTTTAGATTCAACGCCTGAAGTATTTCGATATAGTCATTGATTTCAGAGGCGACAGGATCAACCAAGCATGCTCGCCGCGTACGCTCGCAACCCAGCAAATAACTGTAGGTGGACGTTTCTGCTTCAAACAGTTGTCTAAATATCATGTGCTTTCCCCTATCAATATTAGAATTTACTAATAATCTTATATCAAGACTTGTGCCAACTATTTAAAAAACATAACCCATTGTTTTTAAAAAATTAAATTTTCAAGGCCCCAAAAATCAATGTTTCATTGTGAAACATTGAAACAAACATGTTACATTTTCAACATTTTATGAAACATACGTAGTAATAACATGAGTCAATTCTCTGCGCTTTTTAATAGCTGGCTGAACCAGATCGGCGCTGATAACGTCGTTACCTCACTCGCCGATCTGATTGATCTTGGCGCGGTTGTCGCTTTAGATGCCAATAACAAAGTGATTTTCTGGAGCACAGGCGCAGAAAAACTGCTGGGCATACCGGCCGAAGCCGCATTTGGCCGGGATCGCCGCCATGTGCTTGGCGCGATCGAAGAAATAACTCCGGATAAGAATGCGACAACACCCCAAGCTGTGCAATTGCAACACGCTGGAGGGACAATCACCTGTAATCGCAAAACGCGTGCATTTTTTGATGCCAATGGGCAACACCTAGGCTCATTGGAATTTCTCCAGCCGCAACCCGTCACAGCACCTTCTATAAAAAGCCAGAAAGAAACCGAAACGTTTCACGGTATTTTATCGAACGACCCTACAATGCAGGATGCGATCAAGATCATCCGCAATGTCGCTGAAACCGAGGCCACCGTTCTGATTCGCGGAGAATCAGGCACCGGCAAGGAATTGGTTGCCCAGGCACTACACCTCGAAAGTAATCGTCGTAACCAGCCTTTTCTGGCCATTAATTGCGCGGCATTGACCCCCAGCCTGTTAGAAAGCGAGCTGTTCGGTCATGTCAAAGGCGCATTTACCGGCGCAATACGCAGTCATGCAGGCTTATTTCAACGCGCCAATGGCGGCACTCTGTTTCTTGATGAAGTAGCGGAACTCCCTTTGGAACTGCAGGCAAAGCTATTGCGGGTCTTACAGGAACAAAGTTTTATTCCGGTAGGCGGCGACACTGCAATCAGTGTCGATGTCAGAATTATTGCCGCCACCCATCGCTCATTGCGTGAAGAGGTAAAAATCGGCCGATTTCGTGAAGATTTAATGTACAGGCTTCGCGTGGTTCCGATATTTCTGCCGCCGTTGCGTGAACGGCGATTGGATTTGAGCTTGCTGCTTTGGTACAACATTAAGCAACATAACCTTCAGGGTCCAAGACATATCGACGGCATTGCCCCAGATGCAATGCGGCGTTTGCTCGATTACCCCTGGCCAGGAAATGTCCGGGAATTAAAAAATGTCATTGAATACGCTTTCGCTGTTGGCCGTGGTAACGAATTAAGCCTGAATGACTTGCCGCCCGAATTCCATGAGCCCGTAAACAGCACGACTTCAAACAAAATCTCACTCCGTACCCGTGCAAAATATGCTGATGAAGAAAAATTGCTCCGCGAAGCGTTAAGGATTGCTAATGGCAATCTGAACGTCGCCGCCCGGCATGCGGACATGAGCCGGGCTACCTTTTGGCGTAAACGAAAAAAGTACAATCTATAAAGTCTTATAGCTTATTAAATGTACCCACAACAATCGAGAATAACGTTTTATCCCGTGTTGGATTTTGCTAGAATGTTACATTAATAATATTGGTTAAGCGCCTGATTAAACTCACAGTGTTAACCATAAATATGTCCTATTTTTAACGCTGTTACACCACCAATCCTAAAAACCTTGATCTATACTGGTGACAGGGTTTCTTTTTTACTATCTACTTCTAATCAGCGCTACATGACTCATCTGAAATTTTTGCTCTTACTTTTAAACGCTGTTCTTTTATTGGCTATGCCAACAACAAGTTCCGCAAACCATGCCGCGATTATCATTGATGCTGATAGTGGCGCTGTGCTCCATGAAGTAAATGCAACACATGCCTGGTATCCGGCTTCGCTTACCAAGCTCATGACCGTGTATATGACCTTTGATGCAATCAAGTCAGGCCACATAAGTTTATCTGAGCCGATGACCGCTTCCAGCCATGCCGCCAGCCAACCCAATAGCAAACTAGGCTTAAGACGCGGCGAACGCATTTCCGTGCAGGATGCCATTCTGGCCATTGTCACCCGCTCTGCCAATGACGCTTCTGTGGTTTTGGCCGAACATATCGGCGGCTCTGAAGAAAACTTTGCCGCGTTAATGACTGAAAAAGCCCACGCCTTGGGAATGGCTGACAGCCATTTCATGAACGCGACCGGACTTCCGAATGACTTCCAGGTGACGACACCTAGAGATTTGGCGGTCTTAGCCAGCAAAACACTGCATAACTTCCCGGAGCATTATCACTTGTTCTCGGCGAAGAGCATGAATTTCAGAGGCTCTGAACTTCGCGCAATCAATAAATTTACTGCCAGCTATCCTGGTGCAGAGGGCATGAAAACCGGTTTCACTTGTGGTTCCGGCTTTAATTTGATCGGCGCAGCACAGCAAAATGGCAAGCGTCTGATTGGCGTCGTCATGGGCGGAATGACTAGCCAGGAACGCTATAAATTGATGATCCAAAAAATGGATGCCGGCTTTGCCAATAGCTATGCAGACCCATCAAGAACCATCCAAACCATGCCTACCGGCTCACCCGGCACTCCTCCTTATCAACTGGATTGTGGCAATGGTGCGGCCAACAGCTACGCAGCTGCGAATCGCCAAGCAACACCGGTAAGCTTACCAACACGTCGACATAGTTACGCAGCCCCAAAACTAGCCCACGTCCGACATGCACATGCCTCCAAACACATACAAGTTGCCCGCCATGCCCCTAAGACAGTAAGCAAAGCAGCGATAACCCAAGCACTCTATAAATCCGCCAAATCGGTCAAAGTTAGCCAGCGCACTGCCGTCCCGAAAGCCCAACACGCAGTAATTGCCAAAAGCACTATCAGACAACCCCTAAAAATTGCAACTGCCAAACCCAAACCGTTGCTGAAAGTTGCCTCTAAAAGCTTCAAATAGACATCAAACGTCGGGCAAGCAGATGCTCTGCTTGCCCCCATTTGCCACTCCGCCCCAATCTTTACCGGTCAAATAATAAATTCCCCTTTGTTTTTTATTGCTTAACGCCGCTCAATCTCCTATCCTCAACCCGCCCAGCGTTTTGACCTGGACACTCAAAAGCTTCGCTAGCCATGCTCTAAACCAATGTGTAGGAGATGTTATGAAGATCGGTATACCTAAAGAAATCCACCCCGGCGAAAAACGTGTCGCCACCACCCCCGAAGCAGCCGAACAAATCATTAAACTCGGCTTTTCTGTATTAGTTGAAAGCGGTGCCGGACTCGGCGCTAATATTTCCGATGAGGCTTATAAAGAAGCGGGCGTTGAAATTGTCAACAATGCCAAAGCATTATGGGAGCAATCGGACATTGTTATTAAAGTGCGCGCTCCCGAACGACACCCGGAATTAACAACTGATGAAACCGATTTGTTACGGGAAGGCGGCAAGCTGATCAGCTTTATCTGGCCGGCACAAAACCCGGAATTAATGGACAAATTGGCTTCCAAGCAAGCCACGGTATTGGCGATGGATAGCGTGCCTCGTATGTCCAGAGCACAAAAACTGGATGCGTTAAGCTCCATGGCCAATATTGCAGGTTACCGTGCCATTGTTGAGGCTGCTCAGCACTTCGGTCGTTTTTTTACCGGACAAATCACCGCAGCGGGCAAAATCCCACCGGCTAAAGTGCTGGTGATCGGTGCAGGTGTCGCCGGTCTTGCCGCGATTGGTGCCGCCAAAGGCATGGGCGCAATCGTCCGGGCCTTTGATACACGCCCAGAAGTTAAAGAACAAATCGAAAGTATGGACGCCGAGTTCCTGATGCTTGACTTCAAGGAAGAAGGCAGCGGCACCGGCGGTTATGCCAAAACCATGTCCAAGGAATTCATTGAAGCGGAAATGGCGCTGTTCGCACGGCAAGCCATGGAAGTGGACATTATCGTCACCACCGCACTCATTCCCGGCAAACCCGCACCCAAGCTGATCACTAAAGGCATGGTTGAGTCAATGAAA
>JABFRC010000274.1 GCA_013141375.1 Methylococcaceae bacterium
GCATCAAGCGATTCGCGAAAGACAGCCGGAAAGAAGGGTGCTTTCATGTGATCGGCGGCATGGAAGCCTTGGCTAAGGCTCCCGCGCTGGTCATCAGTGAAGGCTACGCGACCGCCGCTAGCCTGTCGCAAGCATTGGGCTTTGCCACCGTCGCGGCGTTTGACTCGGGCAACTTACCGCTCGTTGCCAAAGCGTTGCATGAAAAGTTTTCAGACAAACCCATTGTCATTGCCGGTGACGACGATGAACACCTGGAAGCTACCCAGGGCGTCAATCCAGGCCGCAGTAAAGCCGAAGAAGCCTCAAAGGCAGTCGGTGGCAAGGTCTTACTACCCATCTTCGCACCTGGTGAGCAGGCCGCCAATCCCAAAGGCTTCACCGATTTCAATGATCTTGCGAATAACAGCGTACTGGGCAAAGAAGGTATCGAGCGGCAGGTGTGTTCTATTGTCGATTCCGTGATTGAGAAACACCAGGCGAGAATTGAGCAGCAACAAGCGCATACTCAGAAGAAGGAGCAGCGGCCACGCAGGGCGGCCAAGAACGGATAATTGTCGACAAAAGGCTGGTTTAGCCAGCCTTTTTCAACCGGGCTGTCCATGCCGCAGCTGAGGCTGCGCATATCGACAAGCGGATATTCTAGGCTTGTCTTTGTTAGTTAATGCATAACCTATTCCTTTAAGCTTACCGATAATACGCAGTACAAGCTCTTCGTCTAATAATTTTGAATTCTCATTAGAAACCAAGCTTTCTAAGTCCTCTTTAAATATCAATCTAGCCGTTCATAATTTGATATATAGTACTTTCGTACCAGTACGAAATGGTAGAAATTTTGAATAAGATATATGTTAAATTGGAATTAATACTAGATAATTTGATGACAGTAACCAGCCAAGATAATGACGCCCGATAGTCTTGTTGATCCTAGTTGATGTGTTGTTATTCACTGGTATTACTTAAGTATAAATATCCTTAGCATCCCATTACTCACAATAATTGATAGGTCATTTGAATCCTTAATCATTAATCCTGCGGAGTCGACTATGACAATAAAGCTCTCCCAAATTTACGCACAGTATTTATTCGCTGAAACACTTACATTTCCGGCACTCAAATTGCCATCAAATCCTGTGGGTACTCCACCGATTGATCCGTGGCGAATTTCCCTACATCTTCAACCTGTTAGCGCCAAAGTGCATAGCCAGATGCCTAAAACTGATTTCTGGTCTTATGAAGGCAGTGTTCCAGGGCCGACTATTGTGGTTGATACGGCACAACGGGTGCGAGTGAAATACATCAATCAGCTTTTCACTTCATTAAATGGCAGTACACAACCAGCAATAATTCCGTTTTCCAGCTACGTTGTTCCTGATCCTGCCCCTGCGATGCCAATGCTGTATACAGGAAGTGAAATCGGATCTGGAGGTGCAACTAAGGACGATCGCCTTAATTCATTGACGGCATGGACAGTCACACATTTACACGGAGCTCCAGCCCAAGGTGACAGCGACGGCTGGACTGATAACATGGCAACTGCAGGAGAAATAGCTGAAAAGGTTTATGATTTCCCAGTAGAACAATATTGGCTGTTAGATAAAAGCAGTAAATTTGATGGGGGAATAGCGCCTACATACTGGTATCACGATCATGCAATGGGAGTGACGCGTTTTAATGTATATGCGGGTCTTGCTGGCATGTGGCTAGTGCGTCATCCTGTCGAACAGGATCTCGGTTTGCCAACCGGTAAGTACGAATTACCTCTAGTCATTCAAGATAGGAATTTTGAGACCATTAATGGTGAGCAAAATGGTATTCTTACGGGACAGCTTCTACATAAAGTTCAAGAGAATGTTATGGAATGCTTTGCTCCCGCAACATTAGTTAATGGGAAACTATGGCCACATGCCAAAGTAGAAGCCGAGCTTTATCGTCTTCGTATCGTTAACGGTTCTAATGCACGTTTCTATCGTCTTCATTTCATGGGGCTTAAATCACAAGGGCAAGCAACTCCTGATATATTGCCAACAAACTTCGTGCAACAAATCGGTACCGACGGCGGGCTGCTGGGCAAAGCAGTAGATTTGCCGATTGACGGCATTGAGAATGCTGGATGTCTACTCCTTGCTCCTGGCGAACGGGCCGATATTTTAATTGATCTTGGTGGGATCAAGAAAGCTGGTTGGGACTATGTTGTTGTCTATAACAGCGCCCGAGCTCCATTCGGTGCGGGCTCGTCGGATCTGCAATCGGTAGAAAAAATTTACACGCCGACCCCATCTGACCTTCGCCCATATCCTGCTGTAATGCGATTTGATATTGAAGGTGATGCAGACGATGTGAAACCAAAAAACATCCAAGGCAAAACTTTATTAGCTGAAAAATTTCATCGACTTGATCATCACCAGCTACCTCAGACCCACGATCATACGCTCATCGTCTTACGCGAAGAAAACGGAATGCTGTTCTTGCATGAGATGATGGAGGAGTCAGAGGCGAATGCTATGGGAATGAATATGCATACTGTTCTTGCAGATCCGGACGGCACTGGAACTCCAACCCCGGTAGGCATAAAAGTGGTTATTCCTGATATACAACCAGATAGTTCGCTTAAACTTATTCCTTACGTTACTGTCGCTAAGGGGTTCAACGACACCACAACTATTCATATCGAGAAGTATTCGTGGCGAGTTTGGCGAATCATTAACCTTAGCCCAGATACCCATCCATTCCACATTCATCTTGTGCAATTCCAGGGCTTAAAACGCTATACGCTCACGCCAAAGTTCTCCCCAGGACAAACTGCATATCCCAAGGAAGAAAATAATTTTGAATTCGAGCTCCAATTACCCTTCAATGAACTTGCAATCAATGAACAAGGTTGGAAAGATACGATTCGAGTCAACCCAGGAAATCGAGATGATAACGACAATATTCAAACTGCTGAAATGCTTACCTTAGCCGCTCAATTCACCGGTCACGCAGGACGATACATGTATCACTGCCACATTCTTGAACATGAAGACCAAGAGATGATGCGCCCCTTCGTTGTCACGCCGAGCGCCCTTTTGAAGTTCATGAAAGGCCATAACCACTCATAAATAGAAGGATCATTATGTGCATGCAAACCAGCAATGTCAGGCCTTATCAACGGTGGCGTTGGGGCGGAGATCAAATTTTTCACGATACTATTATTCCTGCTAGCCGCACTATCCCAGGTACCAAGATTAAAAACTATCGAATAGATATTCGCGAATTCCTTTCATTTAGCAATAATGCAATCGTCGGTGAGGCAATAAAGGAAGCTACAAAGAATTTACCAGATCATCTTCGGTTACGATTCTATACCCGAGGGAATGGTCACTTTGATTTCAGAGCGGATGTTATTTTTGAGTGGCTAAGGACACTTAATTACTTGCCTGGAAAAAGGAGCTTTGACCAGTGGTATTTTCCCGAGGAAACTCTTGCCTTAGGTGGAGGCGACTGTGAAGATTTGGCATTTTTATTTGCAGCCTTACTAATGCAGAGCGGGATCAGTTCGTATTGCGTTCGTGTCGTTCTTGGCTCAGTCCAGATCCACAATAGTATTGGCCCCAAAAAGACCAGGAAGCACGACCATGCATGGGTTGTATACCAAAAGGAGAGCGGTGGATGGGAAATATTCGATCCACTGGCTAGAGTTAGGTACCCAAACGCCGTTGACCAGCCAAAAATGGAAACTACAGAAATTGAGTATGTGCCAGTCTTTGTTTTCAATAACGACCACTTATGGTTGGCCAGTACACCCGAAGCATCTGTTACGACTGATAGTCTGCAAACTTATCTGAACCAAAGAACTTTTTGGAAGAATTTCAATCCGAAATTTGCAGCTGGTGTTCATAATAGTATTTTCGATGAGGCTCTTTCGGAAATGGGGTTATGGGATCGCTTGTTTGTGAAATCAGTAAGTTTGGGTATTGATGTCAATACTGCGTCCTATGATCCCCGCGATCATTTCGACTCAGCTTATATGGCTGAAGGCTGGGCTCGTGTTCAAACACATCTTGCAACCGGTAATTTGACGGACTTCGGATTAGCTACACATGCAATTGCCGACTTTT
Source organism: Methylococcaceae bacterium (assembly GCA_013141375.1). Taxonomy (GTDB): domain Bacteria; phylum Pseudomonadota; class Gammaproteobacteria; order Methylococcales; family Methylomonadaceae; genus JABFRC01. Next base: position 4,098 of record JABFRC010000274.1, read on the forward strand.
ACGCTCATTCCATGTATGGTGAATTTGCGAAACTTCAACCTGGAAGTAATTCCATCATTCCGTTCGACCCATTAGTCAATCCGGAAACACAATATGGAAAACCTCTTTTGTATGATTTTTCAGGGTTAGATTTACCTGATTCAATATTAACCCCTCAAGACGCGGCTCAACATTGGAATGGAAAACTGATCAGTGGGCAATGGTTCCGTTGGTTTGCTGGCTACCCTAACGACCTAAATTCACAGCGCAAAGATCGCCAAACTTTGCCGGATCATGATTGCCTTGCCGTAGACGCACCAACTACAGATACTGTAAACCACTACTTCGTAAAACAAGGAACTTATGCAAATCAATTCTCTTTGCGCCGTCAGGCTGCGATAGATCACATTAGAAAAGAATATTCTGTTTGGCCAGGAAGATAGCAGCAGGAAAATACATTATTAGACTTACAAAACTAGAACGGAGGCTGGCAGGCTGTATTGGAATATTTTATAACCGCGAGCGATTGTTTCAGTCAATGGTCATTTGTCGCCTGTTGACTAGAAATTGCAGTACAAAACAAAACTGCTAAAACATGTGTCCGAAAAAGTGTTGGCACATCAAATATTAATGGCGTCAACCAGATGACCACAGACCACAAACAATCCGCAAAGATTTATATTTGATTGCAAGGAGATAAATATATGAAAACAACTAAATATGTATTGGTCGTTGGCTTACTTATGTCATGTACAGCATGTAATATGTATCAATCAAATAAGGTAGACTTCAACAATCTCAGCAACGAATCAGAAGAAAAAATAACCCGATATTTTATTCCTAAAACATATGTAGGAATTGATATTAAGGAGTGTCAAAAAACTAACACTGAAACTCCGGAAGCGTCGGATCCAAACAATAAGGATAAAGTTGCTAAAGCCAAAGACCAAAAGGATGCGAAAACATCACCTGATACTGGCGTCGCTAGTGAAACCAATTGCAATTCTGGATATACAATTGGTTTCACTAGCGAAGACCGAAATGAAGATCTTGCATACGACCTGACATATAACAAATTACTGGGTGGTTTTTGGCCAACCAACTATCTAAGTGATAAAGACATATCCGTAAGCGTCAACGGAAATCAGCGCCTTTCAGGCGCGGATAGTAAGTCAACTCCTCAGGTTGCACAGACTATCGATACCCTTAGTCAGATCGCTGGAAAGTCGCTGGAATTAAGCACGAAACTATCGTCTGCGACATTACTCAGTAATGAAGAATCAGGTCTACCCGCAGCCTCAAGTCGGATTAATGATTTAGCAAATTATTTATTAGATGATTTGAGCGGAGAAGATTTTGATCAGTGTTCATTGGATATTCAGAACGACGTTCTTAATTTTGCGGCAACAGTGATGAGAGATAACAAAGAGAATTACGATACAAAAAAATTTCCCAATGGCAAAGTGCCTCGCCTTACAAAAGGTAATATTAATAGTTATGCAAATATCTTAAATAGATGGACTAAGTCTCAGAAATCTGGACTTGATCGCGATGGCGTTGAGACTGCCCCTGTAGTGTCAGAGCCAATTCATGTCCTGATTAATCCATGTGATCCAACAGATCTGGATAATGTAAATACTACAATAGCAAATATAACAGCTAACAAACCTGGAACTTTTATTAAGGTGTTTATCGACAAACAAAACATCGACGAGAAAAAATTCCCTTTATGTTCGAAGTCACATCCAAAAATAGATGGTATTGTCGGATTTGATAGAAAGCCCATTCAAGTTGTTGTAGAACGATCAATTAATTATTGTGGGAAGAAATTAACTATGGGATCTTGGGGGGCTGATATAGCTTTGGCGTTAACAATTGAACCTTTAATAAAGGCAAAATTAAAATCGCGTACGAAAGATTTTCGTTACACAGCCTATATCCCATCAAACCTAACGGTATATCAGCCTAAGCATTCGTTAATTGCAAAGTCGAGTTCAAGCTACGTATTCGACAACGGGATGTTAGCATCATACAAATCGCAGTCCGACAGTTCATTCAAAGGCTTCTTTGATGTTGTTCTTTCAATACCAAAGGGAATTTTAGGAGCGGTTGGTTCCGGAAAAAGCACTGATTCAGGAAGTACAGCAACATCAGCAGGTAATCCTTCGGGTGACGGCGGCTCCGGCGGAAAAGGTGGTGATAGCCAATCAGGTGACAAGTCAAAACCGAGTGAAGCTATTTCAGAGCGAGTCTGTGGAGACAAACCTAAAGGTACAAGCCCTGTTTGCCAGTAATATTATCAATTAAAGTCGGCTCGGGAAGATTCTTCTCGGGCCGACTTTTTATGTCCCCAAATTAGCATAATTAGGCTTTGTATATTAAAGATTCATGGGCATAAAAGCCGGTTGCAATTAAAAGAATGGGCTTCTTAGTTAAGCCCATTCTTTAGAGTAAGCTGGACACCTTCTATTTCCTTTTTTTACTACCACTAATTTCGTTAGTTTTGGTGGGTTTTGCAAGCCCCTCTAGATTTAAGTTCATTATTTCAATTTGCTTAGGGTACGCAAAAGAATTTACCAAGAAGTGACTTACACCTAAACGGATAGCTGGAAACTGAATATTAGTATGTCGTACAGGTTTTTTATCTGTAGTATGGCACCCAAAACAATTTTGCGGGGCGTTTTTATTTTGTTGGGGCGTTCCCTGCGTAAAAGTTTCCATGGTGGAATTTGTTAAATTAATTTCCCCCCCGTAAACAACTTCTCCATTTTGATTCTTTCCATTTTCAAATACACTGGAAAAATCTAGACCTTCTTTAAAATCTTTATCAGGTTGATTAAACCATACTCCACCTTCAAGCTCATAGTTTTTTAAAACAGAATCCTTAAGCTTTTCTTTTACGTCCTTATTTAAACTTATAACAGCTGGATCCTCAATTTTAAAAGTTCTACATATTTGCGTGAAAGGCGGATTAAACGTCTGTTTTTCTATATCAGCTAATTTTAGGGTGTTTTTTCCTTTAATATTGCAATCTTTATAAGGAGTGCCTTTTGCATAAAACGTCCAATTATTAACAGGATCGATCACTTCTTCTTTATGTTTTTCCCAATCGTCTTCAGGTTTAAAATTTACAGGTGGTGTATTACTTGAGTGCTCAAATGTCGCCCAGACAAATTCCGGGTGCCCATCTATTACCCCAACAATATGCAATCCCACTAAAGCAACTTTTGCAGAATAAGCATCCTTGCTTCGGTCAATTTCCAACTTACCGTCTAAACCATTTTTTAACCACGGAAGTTTTGCTGTAGTTATAAAGTGAGTACTTTCTGTTTCGGTGTTACTGACCACCTTCCATGATGATTTTAATTCTAAGGTGCCCCGAGGAAACTCCTGAGTTGGAGGGGCATTTTTTACATTTTCTGGAGCGGTATAACCATTAGAATCAATAAATTCAAAGTAAGTGTTGTTTAAATGGCTAGCATAGTAGAGTGGTCTTCCTGACTGGTCAATAACGATACCGTTATCTGCTTGAAGTATATCTTCAACATCTATTGGATCTTTATCTTTGGCGACCCGAGGTGTCAATAATAAAATATTATCATGTTCTATTTTATCGAAAGCTAGACTAAAAAATTGAGGTGTGGCATTACTACCAAACAAGGTAGATGGAGTATCAAATTTTAAGAAGCGGGGAGTATCAGGATTTTTTTTCCCTGTTTGCATTACATACAAAAATGTTTGCCATGCCCATTTGTAAAAACCACAATCATCTTTTGGATCAAGCTTTAAGCTCAAATCCATCGGTGTTTTCGGAAACCATTTAGACTCTGCTTTACATTCTTCCTCTGCATAAGCTCTACTTAGAACGAAGGGAGTCAATAAAATAACTAAAAATACGGTCACTAATTTTTTATTTTTCATACTCATTACCTTTTTGCTATACGCTCAAAAAATGAATAGGTTATTAAACTTAGTTGTTATGGATTCATACCTTCCTGAATCCAAGTATTAAATTTATCAATATTGTCTTTTTGCCAAGCACCATCACAAGGCATTGTTCCATCCTGAAGCCTTTTTAAAATCTCATTTGAGTTTGTTTTTACATCTTCGAAACTGTGTAAATCAAATGCTCCATATTTTTTCATAGCGACAACATCTTTTTGACGGAATAAAGGCTTAATATCTGTATCGAAGCTAATCATTTTGTTTTAACCTCATGAATATATAATATAATTTATGTAGATCTCGAATAAGATCCTTGTCATTATTTAAAACTTAGGCTACCGCTGCCATCAAATCTTGATGGCAGCGGTAGCCTATCAGAACTACTATATTTTGTATGTTATTTTTACTCGATTCTGCAGATAGTTTTAGGCTAAATAGGACCCCGAATCCTTAGATGTTAATGGTCAACAACTCCCGCCAATTAGTCGTATATGACTGTGATTTAAACTGTTGCCGCATGTGCCAGCGGTTGCTGAGGGTCTCACTGGCATAGTGAATGGTTTTTTTGCCATGCAGTCGGTTGATATTATCCAGTGTAGCCATTAATTGTTCTGAGCGAACCGACCGTTCACCGGACTCAAATAATGACATTTGCGCGACACCTGCCGGTAACAAATCCGGCAATAAAATACCCGCCCGTTGATAACTAACACCCTCTCTAAAAATACGCTTCAGGCCCTGATGTGCGGATCGAATTAGTGTCGCTGAATCATCGGTGGGTAACTCAAATTCCGTGGTGGCACTGTTGCCGTATTGCGGATGCTGAGTATCAAACGGACTGGTTTGCACAAACACCGTCAAGGCTTGCGCGGCCAATTGCTGACGACGACATTTTTCCCCGGCACGCGCGGCAAAATGGGTGACTGCTGCGCGCAGGTCGGCAAACTCGGTTAACTTTTCACCAAAGCTGCGTGAGGTCATTATTTGTTTTTTGGCCGGTGGCATCGCTTCTAACGGAATACAGGAGCTGCCGCGCAGTTCACAGACAATGCGTTCCATGACGACACCAAAGTGTTGCCGCATGCGTTTAGGTTCGGTTTGCTGCAATGCCAGGGCGTTGTGAATACCTAATGCCTGTAATTTTTCCGACCAGCGCCTGGAAATCCCCCAAATATCATCCAGGGCAATGCTGGCTAAAACCTCATCCGGAGATTCTAATATTCGCCAATCCAAGACGGCACCATGTGCAGAAAAGCCCTTTTTGACCAATCGATTGGCCAGCTTTGCCAGTGTTTTAGTCGGGGCAATGCCGATGGAAATCGGGATGCCGGTCCATTGCTTCACCGTGCGACATATTCCCTGGCAATAACTGGTTAAGTCACCTGGCATGCCAGACAAATCCAAAAATATT
>JABFRC010000161.1 GCA_013141375.1 Methylococcaceae bacterium
AACATCCTCAGCGATACGACCATCCGGGTTGTCATGCTTACCAATCGTATGAATAACCAAAAAATGCCGACCGTTGTTCATCCATTGCCCTGTCAGCTGCTCGGTAAGCCAGCGGCGCCAGTCAAGCTGTAGACGGCGTTTGATTTTAAAATGCATGGTAGTTACTGCGATATTGGCAAAAAATATCAGCACCACCAAGCCAATCTGAGTAAAAAAACCCGACATCGATCGCTGGTCCAAGGCATTGAAAAGCGCCGCACTCCACTCGGTGATTACGACCGCAATAGCAATTTGCATGATCGTAAGAACGAACAACCCCAGACTCAGTTTGCGAATAGTATCTTTACGCTCGGACTGCCAATAGGGCCCCGCCAACTTGATGAACTGGACAAAAAAACCACTGGGATCGATCATTTCTTAGGTCTCCTATTGATACTCCGTGAATAATACCCCAAAACTTGAGCAAAACCGAACATGGCGAGCTGAGCATCTTTGGTTGAAACTATTCACGTTATCGACCAATCGGCGTCCTCCAATCAAGGCATATAGAGCGACAAAACCTAAGTGGATGTTTCAATAGAGAAAAACTGGAGCTAGAGAGAGAAGCTTCGAGATAAAAACTGCGTCGGCATCGTTAAATTGTTATCAATGCCGATGTTAATTGATAGGTAAAAGTTACATCTCCGCAGTACAAATGACTTTCAAGCCGAGATTAACCCGGCAAACTAATGGAATAATCGATTTGCATGCCAAAAATGCGCTTTTTAACGCTCGCATAATATGGCTATTTTTTTTAAGGTTAACCCATCAAAAGTTAATCGCAGCCTCAAGGTAAAAGCTTCTGCCTGGCATAGGTAAATTGCTGCCCATTTCAAGTGAAGAAGGCTCATAAGGAGTTGTATCAAACGCATTGCGCAAAGATGCGTTCAAATTAAGGTGTCCAAACAGTTGCTTGCCTCTTAAGGTAAAATCAACCGTCTGATATTCATCCAGCGGCCCATTGCCTTTCAATGGGTTTTGTCGATTGCCAATCCAGTTTATCTGCGGCTGTAGCTGCCATTTAGGCTTAAACTGCCAGGCCGCAGCAAAATAAATATGCTGCTCAGGAACACCGGCCACTTTATTGATATAGCCATGATCAAGACGGGTTTGTTGCCAGGCGAAATTGCCCATCAGACGCCATTGCTCGTGCACTTGCCAACTGGCTTCCAACTCGGTGCCGACACCTTTTTGGTCGCCATTATTCATGAATTGAGCACTAGTGTTGTTCTCATTGGACACTAAATCAATGTGATCATCTATCTGATAAAAATAGATATTGGCTGCAGTTCTAAATGTAGAGAACGGTCGATAATCAACCGCCCATTCGTAGGTATTTATAGTTTCCGGCTTCAGGCTACTGTTGCCTAGCAAGACAGGATTATTTTGATTACCCAGCTCTGAAAAATTTGGAGCCCTGAATGCTTTGCCATACAAAAGTTTTGAGGTTAATTTCGGATTGATATTCCATACCAATGCCGCACGCGGATTGAACGTCCCACCGAAATCTGAATATTCGTCATATCGAAGACCGGCAGTCAGGTGCCAATCATCTGCCAACTGCCACTCATCCTGAACAACCAGAGACCAGATTGTGCGTTGTGTATTAGGCAAAAATACGTAAGCCGTCCCTGTCGTCTCAGTCAACTTACCGTTAATAAGACCGGGGCCTGAAGTAATTGGGGGCAATAACGCACTGTTAATTACGCCCGGACCGTAATTTTTTCGTTCACTATTGGTAAGCGACTCAAAACGAAACCCTGCTGAAAATCGCAACAAGTGTTTCTCTATGCCTCGATAGATGGTACTAAGCTCAACGGCTGGAATGTTTTCGGCTTGATTGGTGTTACTCCTGACACCCTGAGTAAACAAACCGAGCTTTGCCTGCCCGGTAGCTAAAACGGCGGGATTGATATTACCTGTCGCATCCAGAGGCAACATGGCTCCATCCGGAAATAACTGGAGATCTGAATCCACATTGGTATGTAGATAGCTGACGTGACCTAACAATTCCCAATCTTCAAACCAATCTTCACTTGAAAACCGGGCATCAGCTAAATATTGCCGTCCATTGGCAACACCACTGGGATTTAGAGCACCAGCTATTCCAGCACGAGCAGCCCCTTCAACATCCGCCGCCCAAAAGCCCAATTCCCAATATTTTCGACGCAAATTTAAGTGCCCATTCAAGCTATCCAAACGAGTATTTAAGGCACCGGGCGCATGTGAGGCATTTGTATGAAACAAATCATCCATTACCGTTTGTGAATCTCTTTGCAATACCCGTCCAGAATCACCGCCAGTATGCTGATGCTGAAGACTGGTCGCTACCTCCCAGCCCGCCCATTCAGCCCCATATTGACCCCAGCCGCTTTGGGTATCATGGTCACCGACTCGTCCCCCGATAGTTGCTCCGTTAAGGTCTTTTGCTTTTTTTGTGACGATATTGATAACGCCGGCAAATGCATCAGCACCATATAAAGCCGAACCAGGACCGCGAATGACTTCGACTTTTTGTATGGCGTCCACAGGCAACTCCAACCCGGTCATTAGCGTGCCGCGGAAAGGAGTTGTGAAGCGTGTGCCGTTTAATAAAAACAGTATCTGAGAGTTAGTGGCGTTACGAATGCCACGCATAGTGTAATGATAATCGCCGGTGACTCCTTGCACACTGGCGTGCATGCCCGGCACGGTTTCAAGTACCTCGTGCAGCTCGGTTGCCCCCATGGATTTGATCTGCTCAGCGGTAATGACTGTCGTCACAGCGGCAGCTTCTGCCAACGGTCTGGCGGTACCGGTAGCAATAGTAACGGGCATTGACGCCAATTCGACTAACGATTTATCAAAAATATCATCCATCTCATCAGCAGCATTTAGTGTGCCGGCCACAGCATACCAAATCAACCCAACACTTCTTAAAAACGTCGTATTTACTTTCATTTTGTAGTCACTGAAAAGGGGTCTATCAGCCTCAATTCATCAAGCGGCACCGGCTTTCCGATACCATAGCCTTGCGCGTAATCGACGCCTAATTCCTTCAATAAGTTAAAAATTTGCTCGTTTTCAACAAATTCGGCAATAGTTTTTTTCTCCATCACATGACCTACCTCATTTATCGATTTAACCATTGCCAAATCTACTTTATCGTCAAGGATATCTTTAACAAACAAACCATCAATCTTCAAATAATCGACCGGCAGGTTTTTTAAATACGCAAAAGAAGACAAACCGCTTCCAAAATCATCCAGTGAAAATGCACAGCCTTTATCTCGAAGTTGATTGATAAATTTTGTCGCATAAGACAAGTTAGCGATGGCGGCAGTTTCAGTCACCTCAAAGCAAATTTTATGTGCCGGAATATTCCAAAGATCGAACTGCTCAGAAATGAATTCCAGCATATTTTCATCCGACATCGACACGCCGGAGAGATTCACAGAACAGACGCCCAAAACCTCCAAAAAGCCTTTTTTTAGAGCCATCCATTCAAAGAGTTGCTTGATGACCCAACGATCCAATGAGGAGGCCAGTCCGTAGCGTTCAGCCGCAGGCAAAAAGGCCCCTGGCGGAATAATTCGACCATGTTCATCCCGATAACGCACCAAAGTCTCAAAGTGCAAGCCTTCTTCAAAATGACCAATCGGCACAATAGGTTGACCATACAAGCAAAAACGATTTTGCAGCAAACCTTGTTGTATTCTTTCCACCCATTGCATTTCACCTTGACGCAGCGCCAGTTCTTCATCGTCTGGACGATACACATGCACCCGATTTCGACCTCTATCTTTGGCCGCATAACAAGCCGCATCGGCCTCTTTTAGCAAATCGACGGCATTACCGCTAGTCAAAGTAATCGCCGAAACGCCGATACTGACACCCACAGTAAAGCTCCTGTTTTCCCAAGCGAAATGAAAGTCCTTAACGATATCGCGTAACTTCTCACACGCTATGAAGGCTTCACTTAAGGAACAGTCATGCATCAAAATGCCGAACTCATCGCCCCCCAAGCGGGCCACAAAATCATGGCGACGAATATTCTTTTTGAGTAAATCGCCTAGCTGCCTTAATAATTCGTCGCCGGCAAGATGTCCGCAGGTATCGTTGACAATTTTAAATTGGTCCAGATCCAGATAGCATAAAGCATGCTGTAAATTATGTGCCTGCGCCGAAGTCACTGCCAATTTTATGTAATTATCAAACTGACTACGATTGGCTAATCCTGTCAGGGAATCATGGCTGGCCTGATAGGCAATTTTTTCACTCAATTGGCGCGCTTCAGTTATATCCTCACAGACCAACAGAAAACTGATTTGCCCGGCTTCATTGGTAATTCTTTTGCCGGTCGCCCTCACCCAGATGATCTGACCGTTTTGACAGACTTGTCTAAAGTCATGTTTGTGTACCTGGGTTGGCCTGAACAAGCAATCTTCAAGTAATTCATGCAAACTCGGCAAATCTTCGATATGTACGGAATCGAAGATTGATCCGCCTACCAAGTCCCGAACGGGTATACCCAGATGTTTAGCGCCAGTTCGGTTAACCGACAAAATAACGCCGAATTCATTCAGATTGAAAATCATTGTCGGGTTATTGTCGTATAGAGCCAAATAGCGATCTTTAGCCCTCGTCAATGCTTTATTCTGATTATTAACTGTTAATATCAAGGCATTGAAGGCATCTACCAACACCCCTAATTCGTCATTATTCACCTTAACAGCGCGCAACGAGAAATCCTGGGTTTCGCTAATTTGTTTTACGGTATTTACCAGCTTTTTAATCGGCGCCGAAATCAACTTCAGCAAGGGTGTCGATAACATAAAGGTAAGCACAGATACACCTATCAACACCAAGAAAATCAGGCCAGTGAACTGAATTTTTTGCCAATACCCATCCACCAAATCGGCAAGAATATAAACCGTACCAATCTCTGAACCATCTTCAATTATCGGCTGCACGACAGCCAAGTGATCCAATTCAAAGTGTGTATTTTCAGACTTTATAAGTGCAGGACAATTCCAGCGTTTACCCTCATTTTTGTGTAGCTGGGCAAAAACAGCGCCATGTGCATCGTAAAGACAAGATACTTTGACTGTCGATAAGGTATGCAATACCGCAAGGTTTTCCTGCGCCAACTTTTTATCTTCAAATAACAATGCCGCACTGCTTCGATTGCCAACAATTTGAGCAAACGTAGAAAGATCATCCTTGGTCGTTCGCTGAAACTCTGATATTTCCAGAACGATTAGAAATACGCCGGCAAATAACAAAGACGTAATACTTGAAAACAACAAAATCAATAACAGCTTACGATTGATAGGGAGATCGCGAATCAACTTAGTCATGACCATTTCCCCCAACAATTTCGGCAACTTCCAGCAATTTTGCACTGACTGTTAGTCCGCTCTGTTGCAAAGCTTTCATATTGATTTGTAACTTTATCCTGCCTTCCCTATTTACAAATCCAATCATGCCCCCGCCTTCGGCAAACGCTTCTCCATCGCCTACCGAAAGACTTTTACCTAAATCTCGGACTAACAGCGCACCTTTCTCAGTAAATTCTTCTTTATTTCCCGCTCCGAGAAAAACGATATGACAACGCTGTGCCTTGTTTATGCCATTAAATCTAAATAACTTGATTGGCAAATCAAACGCGGTGCGTTTTTCGATGGGATCAAGCAAGGGGCCAAACGGATCTTGCCCGATAATGCAAATATTGAAAGTCTCTGAATCGTCTTTAGGCCAAGCGATAAATTTGGTGAAGTTAAACAAATAACCTGCTTTCACCTTGTATTCGGTATTGCCATCCTCAGCTTGCAACTGTCCTGGCATCAGGCAGAAGCTGAAGCTGAACAGCAGCAATGTCAGGTGAATAAGTTTCATAGTATCTCTGCGCAGGCCGGATCTAGCAGGCGATATCCCGGACCACAGTGTATTTCTCAATGGGCATAAGGCTAGTCAACAATTGATTAAATACCAGCCTGATAGAATTGCCTGAGCACTTTTATCAGATACTCATGATCAACCACTCCGGCGCTTTCACGGATGCTATGCATAGCCCAAAGCGGGCATCCGACATCAACAGAACGGATACCCAAACGTGCAGATGCCATTGGCCCGATAGTGCTACCGCAAGCCAGCTCACAGCGATGAGAGTAAGTTTGATAAGGCACACCGGCTTCCTCACACCAGCCCGCAAATTGTGCCGCAGAAACACTTTCCGAACTGTAACGCTGGTTAACATTTACCTTGATTACCGGGCCATCGTTAACACGGACTTTATGTTCTGGATCGTAAGCATTCGGAAAGTTAGGTTGGTAGGCATGGGCCATATCGGCACTGATCAAAAAGCTGTTCGCCAGGGTTCTGGCCCAGCCTTCACCCTGAATTTGCTGCAACCAGGCTATACGCTGCAAGACATCGGGTAAAAAACTGCCATCGGCGCCTTTATTACTTTCGCTGCCGATTTCTTCGTGATCAAACAATGCGCAGACCACGGTATTACCTGACTGCAAGACCGCATCATCCAATAAGGCTTGCACCGCGCCATGGCAAGACGCGAGATTATCGAGCTGACTATCGGCATAAAACTCCTGGTCGGCACCCCAAAAAGCACCTTTTTGAGTATCGTAAACGTTAAGCTCCCATGATTGCAGGCGCTGTGCATCGATACCCGATTGTTGCTGCAACAACTCCCGAAAATAATCCGCGGGAAGTTGTTGTTCAGACACCCGAGATAACAGCAACGGCAGCTCGAATTGCCTATGAAACTTCAGTCCTTCATCATTGACAGTGCGATTCATATGTATCGCCAGATTTGGCAACCGTAACAAGGATTGCTTGAAGTGAATCAATTGCGTAGTTACCTGGCCTTGATCATTTTTATAAGCCAGACGCCCGGCTAGGCTTAAATCCCTATCGGCAAAGGTCGCCAGAATAGGGCCGCCATAGACTTCAACACCCAAACGCAATAATCCCTCGACATGGGTAGACGGTTTAGGTTTTATCCTCAGACCGGGTGAGTCGGTGTGAGCACCGACAAGTTTAAAACCGGTTTCCGGCAAGGATTTGTGCCCGACAACAAAGATAATAATCGAAGAGCCATCCCTCACAACATAATAACGTCCACCGGCTTGCAATTCCCACTTGGCGGCTTCGTCCAGTTTAATAAAACCGCTTTTTGCAAGTAAGGCCTCAACACTGGCAACCGCATGCCAGGGGCTGGGGCTGGCATCGATAAAATCAAGTAGGTGTTGAACTTGCAGCCTCGCTCTCATACTCTGGCCTGTAAATCCAATGACGCCGAGTTGATGCAATATCGAAGCCCTGTTGGTTGCGGACCATCATTAAATACATGTCCCAAGTGAGCGTCGCAAACTTTACAAGTAACTTCAACCCGTCGCATACCATGACTGCTGTCTGCGTGTTCGGCCACGCTCTGTTCGGATAATACTTGCCAAAAACTGGGCCAGCCTGAACCCGAATCGTATTTGGTGCCCGAATCAAATAAGGGATTTCCGCAACACACACAGCGATAAACGCCGTCAGTTTTACAATCCACATATTTACCCGTAAAAGGGGCTTCCGTAGTCTTGAGACGGCAAATGCTGAATTGTTCCGGTGTCAGTTTCTCATCATCTATCACTGGCGTTTTAGCAGGATGTTTTTCTATCATTTGAATCTCCCTGAAGCCATCAATTAAAACTTAATATCCCCTCATACTAAATACTATTTACGGAGGATTTTAACTTGACTACTGAAGTTTGCTTGCTGTTTTAGCCAATACGGCACCCAGATTCTTCACGGTATTTTCAACCGCTTTATCGATTAACTGGTTATCTGCATCAAATGCCTGGCTGGCCAGAGCCAATGCATACTGATCGGGCAACACGTTGACACCGATATTGCCCAGCACTAATCTCAAAAAAACCAACCCGCGCAAGCCTCCTAAAGCTCCTGGCGACGCGGCTAAAATCGAGGCCAGTTTGCCACGATATGCCAGTAATGGCGGCTCATCGCCTTCTCTTCGGCTAGCCCAGTCGATTGCATTTTTCAGCAAGGGACTGAAGGCGCTATTGTATTCGGGAGATGCAATCAAAAATCCGTCATGTTCTATCAGTAGCTGTTTGAATTGTTTCGCGGACGCCGGCATTCCTTCAGCCGCTTCAAGATCCTGATTAAACACAGGCATCGGAAAATCCGCCAAACTAATGATTGTGACCTGAGCACCCGCCTGCTCAGCACCAGTTGCTGCAATTCTGACCAGCTTCTGGTTGAAGGAATCGATCCGGGTACTACCGGAAAATGCAAGAATCTTGGCCATATTCAACTCTATTGGGTTTGTTTATCAGCTTCCTGACGCTGTTGTTGAGCGCTGTCCTGAAGTACCTGTTCCACCTGTTTGGATTTTTCCAGCGCATCGATTTGTGTCTTAAAAACTTGCGTTTTTTCGGTTTTAGGTGTGTTGGCTGTTTCATTACAGGCGGTTGTCAGCAACAACAAGAGCAAAGCCACTGCCTTAAATATCAAATTCATCTGATGACTCCCAAAATCTTATTGTAAAAGGCTGGTTTCCGAGGCTTTCTCAAAATCCACCCCGACACTGACAATAAAACTGGTCGCCTCTTCAATGTTCATCGAAGATGCGACAACTTTGGATTTATCGACAATCACCGTAAAACCGGAGGTGGGGTTCGGTGAGGTAGGAATAAACAAGACATATTTATCGCCATAGCGATTTGTGACATAGGCGGGCACCCAGACGCCATCTTTGGGGTATTCCACATAAACCACTTCCTTGGCGATAGTTTGATCATGCGATGAAAACATGCTGATCACCTTTTTGAGAACGCGATAGATCGTATTCAGAAAAGGAATTCTTTCAATAATGGAATCGATGATTGCAATCACCCAGGATCGACCTTCCTGAGCGATTTTATGGCCGATGTACACAAGCAATAAAAAGCTGAGTGAAAAAAACAGCACTGTATAGAAATAATTATCCGAGTAGCCATACACCAGCTGGAACAGATCCGACACCCGATCCCTGACAAAGATCATAATTTGCAGGACGATAACCACAGGGATCACCGCCAATACGCCGATCAGAAAATAATTAAAAGGTTTTTTGAATAAGTCTTTCACTGGTTTCTCCGCAATTACAATGATTTAAGGATTAACGTCACACCTGCAACAAACAAAAATACCATGAACAGCTTACTGTATTTTTCATTATCGATACTGTTGTACAGCACTTTTTCGGTAAACAAAAACATCACAATGCCTACTT
>JABFRC010000016.1 GCA_013141375.1 Methylococcaceae bacterium
TGATATGGTCAGCACCTTTGATATCGATGTTTTGAAAGGAAGGTCGTTTGCCCTGTTTCCGTTGACTCACGTTAATCCCGAAACCATCATCAAGGAATTGGAAGAAGTCTTCAGCAAGAAGGGCGCGGAAGAATCAAGTTTCTTCCGCTTCATCCCGATTGAGCGATTGAACTCAGTGATGGCGATCACCCATCAAGCAAGATATTTAAAAGATATCGAAAGCTGGATATCAAGACTTGATCGCGCCAACACCGCTACCGGTGGTGGCGTCAATGTCTATAAAGTCCAAAATGTCGATGCCTTGGAGCTTGCTGCAACTTTAGGTGATATTTTTGTTGGCGGTGGACAATCTTCAGGCAGTTCTGCAAAGCTGGCCCCAGGGAAAAAGGCCGTGTCTGTCAGTAATAAACTAGGTGGTAAATCCGATAGTAGTCAATCTGGGTCAAAAGCCGGAGCAGGGCTTAAAAGTGCTGCCAATACCAATTCCGCGGGCAATGCTGCTGGCGGCGGCAGCACTTCAAGTGGTGATGCCAAAGTAGCCAATGTGGGTGAGATTAAAATTATTGCCGATGCGGCGAATAATTCGTTGGTGATTGTGGCAACTGCGCAAGAATATGGAGTGATTTTGCCGATTATCAAGCAGTTGGATATCTTGCCTTTGCAGGTGTTGATTGATGCGACGATAGCCGAAGTTGCATTGACGGATAAGCTTAAATACGGTATCGAATGGTACTTAAGAGAAGGAAATACTGCTGTGGGTAGTGGCTTGTCGGGAGTTAATTTAGGCGATTTAGCGAATAAGGGCGCAGCCGCCTTTGCAACAGGCGGGTTGAGCTTGGTGCAAAATTCCGGTGCTGTTCAGGCTTTGTTAAGCGCTCAAGCCTCCGATGGCAATGTTAACGTAATTTCATCACCTTCTTTAATGGTATTAAATAACCAAGAAGCAACAATAGAAGTGGGTACCCAAATACCTATTTTGACTAATTCATTGGCGGGGGTTGGTGTTGGCTCGTTAAACTCCGGCATCGGCAGCTCCGGTACTGCCGGCTTAACGTCAAGTAACTCGATTAGTTATAAGGATACAGGCGTTAAGCTAGGTGTAATTCCCCGAGTAAATGCCAACGGCATGGTCATTATGCAAATCCAGCAAAGTGTTAGTGACCCTGTCGAGACGACCATCGGTGTTACCCAGTCGGCATCAATTTCTAAAAAAGAGATTAATAGCTCGGTAGCCGTCCAGGATGGCGAAACCATTGTCTTGGGTGGCATGATTAAAGAAACGGACACTTACAATAAAGCTGGAATCCCATTTTTACACGAGCTGCCGCTGATTGGGCCAATGTTTGGCAACACAACTAACGATAAAATAAAAACAGAATTGGTGGTGCTAATTACACCTCGAGTAGTCAAAAGCAAACAAGACGCACGGGTAATTTCTGATGAATTTAAACGCA
The DNA here is from genome assembly GCA_013141375.1 of Methylococcaceae bacterium. Taxonomy (GTDB): domain Bacteria; phylum Pseudomonadota; class Gammaproteobacteria; order Methylococcales; family Methylomonadaceae; genus JABFRC01. The sequence goes on from JABFRC010000016.1 coordinate 1,455, forward strand.
AATTAACTGGGATTTATGAAGAACCGGTTAAGCCTGAAGCAGTAGAGTAGGGTTAAGTGATAAAAGGCCTATCGTTGCGATAGGCCTTTAGCTTGTTAATTATCGGGAAGCTTTCCAGTTCTTTTTGCGTTCCTTCTTGCGATCGGCTTTTTCTGCACGAATAATGGCCAATTCTGCCAGTTCTTGTTCCATCATTGCCGGGGTTTCTAAGGTAATGCGGCCAAGCGTGCCGGCGCGTAGTTCCGCCAACAAAATTTTCGCGGCCTTATCCATTTCAACTTTTCCACCTGAGCGCAGGCAACCCCGTTTTTTACCGATGGCTGCCAAGCACTCTTCTGCGCCAACCGGCATATCTGTTAGCTGAAAGCGATTTTGTAAAAAATCAGGGTATTGCTTTAAAAAGTATTCAATGGCAAATAACGAAATGCTTTCATGATCGATAGCAGTGTCTTTAATAGCACCTGTTGTGGCTAAGCGGTAGCCCGTGTTTTTATTTTCGAGATTTGGCCAAAGCATCCCTGGTGTATCCAATAGGATGATGCCACCACCAATATCAATGCGTTGCTGATGTTTGGTAACAGCAGGCTCATTACCCGTTTTGGCAATGGTGCGACCAGCCAAAATATTGATTAACGTTGATTTGCCGACATTGGGGATGCCCATAATCAATGCGTGCAGCAATTTGGATTGATTGTCTTTATCGGGCAACATTTTGTGGCATAACTCAGGAAGCTGGCGTATTTTTTCCGGGTGCTCAATGGTTAAGGCCAGTGTTTTTACGCTTTGCTCTTGCTCAAAGTAGCTTTGCCATTGCTGAGTGAGATCAGGATCAGCCAAGTCACTTTTATTAAGTACTTTGATACAGGGTTTATTGCCGCGAATACTGGCGAGCATCGGGTTCTGGCTGCTGAATGGAATACGTGCATCGAGGATTTCAATGACGAGATCCACTTGTGGCAGGATTTCTTTAACTTCTTTACTGGCCTTGTGCATATGGCCTGGGTACCACTGTATTAACATGATGTATTGTATTAAGTTTGTATGGTTGACTTTTGTGGGTGCATGATAGCAGCCTACCAGCCTTTATGAAGGAGTTTGCATGAAATCAGAGTCATCGACCTCGACACAAATCCAATTCACCTTGCTTTATGACGGTCTCTGTCCAATCTGTCAAAAAGAAGTCGCTTGGTTAACCCGTTTAAATAAACAGGGCAAACTTGGCTTTACAGATATCAACTCACCACACTTTGAACCCAAACAGATTAACAAATCGTTTGCACAGTTGATGGCAGAAATTCATGGGATTTATCCGGATGGTAACGTGGTTAAAGGCATGCCAGTGTTTCGGGAAGCATATCGAGCTGTGGGTTTGGGCTGGTTAATGGCACCCACCGCATGGCCAATACTGAAGCAGCTATTTGACGGTCTTTACTTGTTGTTTGCCAAATATCGATTGAATCTTGGCGGATTATTCGGCGCTAAGCGCTGCCAGGATGATAGTTGCCGAATTACTAAATAATTTTACAAATAGTTTATGAACAGACCTAAGTTTACCAGCAGTTTTTATGCTTATTTATCTCGTTTAAGATGGATTAAACGCTGGGGCCTGAAACGTAATGCCCATGATGAAAATGTGATGGAGCACAGTTGGGAAGTGGCTGTGATTGCTCATACCCTGGCCTTGATTAAAAATCGCTATTTTAACGGGCAGGTCGATGCCAATGCGGTAGCAACAGCGGCCTTGTATCACGACATTACCGAAGTGATTACCGGTGATTTGCCGACACCGATCAAATACCATTCACCTGCTATCAGTGCAGCCTATAAGCAAATTGAAAAACAAGCAGAAAAGGAATTACTGGGGCTACTTCCCTCCGAATTAAAGGAAGACTTTATGGCATTTATACATCACGACCAACTGCCTGAAGAGCACAAACTGATTATAAAAGCCGCCGACAAAATTTCAGCTTATCTAAAATGTCAGGCAGAGTTAAAAGCCGGCAACAGGGAATTTGAAACCGCTGCCGAGTATTTAGTGCAAACCTTAGGACAGTCTGAACAACCGGAAGTGATTTTTTTTATGACGGTGTTTGTGCCCAGTTGCGGTTTGACCCTGGATGGATTAATGCAGACACATTGATCAACCGGCCTGGACTTTAAACAGCCAGCTCACTTATGATGCAAGCAGGATTTATCAGCGTTAAGCAGTGTTACCAAATAAGCCAATTAAAAGATCCCCCCACCTCTGGAGATACCAATGTTACAAGTAAATCAACCCGCGCCATTGTTTAGCAGCAAAAATCAACATAACGAAACAGTCAATTTGAATGACTTCAAAGACAAGAAACATGTCGTACTGTATTTTTATCCAAAGGACGACACGCCAGGTTGTACGATTGAAGCCAATGACTTTACTCGACTGGCGAGTGAATTTGCCAAGCTTGATACAGTTATCATCGGCGTAAGTAAAGACTCCTGCAGTAGTCACGTCGATTTCATAAAAAAATACGATCTAAAAGTCGACTTGCTTGCAGATGTCGAAGGCGAACTCTGTGTCGCTTATGATGTCTGGCGGGAAAGAGAAAAAAACGGCGTTAAAAGCATGGCCGTATTACGGTCTACCTTCATTATCGACAAACAAGGCAATTTGGCCGAAGTGATTTACGGTGTAAACCATGAAGGTCATGCTCAAGAAGTGTTGGAAAAAATAAAAAGCTGGTAATACCGACTCATTACTTTATTGCAAAGATTTAACCGTAAATTACTTTTAGGAAATCATGTCAAAACCCGATTTTGCGTTACACCATGCCAGCGTTATCGTTGCCGATACCGAAGTCTCCTTGCGATTCTACCGGGATATTTTAGGCTTACAGCAAGTTCACCGCCCGGATATGGGATTTCCTGGCGCATGGTTTCAATTAGGCGAACAGCAAGTTCATATCATGGAATTGAATAACCCCGATCCGATTACCGGTCGCCCGGTGCATGGTGGGCGCGATCGTCATTTTGCGTTGACAGTTTCGGAACTGGAGCCTGTTCGAGCGACTCTGGAAAACTCAGGGATTGCTTTCACCTTAAGTATTTCTGGTCGAAAAGCGTTGTTTTGCCGTGATCCGGATGGAAATGCGGTTGAGATTATAGAACGGTCAGCGGCTCCAAAACTTTCAGATATGAGCCCGGTCTAGCATAAGATCATTACAAATATTTGTTATTCCTTCAATACGGCTTCGCATTGGGCAGGTAGTGCCAGCGGAGCCGTTGGCTTTTTAGGGGCTGATAATTCGGCTTTTGCTTCTGTAGAAAACCACCATGCCAAGCTGGCATCGCAGCCATCGCCTTTAGGAACGCTATCTTGGAAGCGACAATCAAGATTGTTGTTAGGACATTTCAAACGCACATGGAAGTGATCATCATGACCATACCAAGGGCGGATTTTTCTTAACCAATTCTGGCCTTTGTTGTCTTCGCATAAATGTCTTTTGACGCTGGCGTTAACAAAAATACGTTCAACTTCAGGGAAATTTGCTGCGGCTTCTAAAACGCGTTCATTAATGGGTGACCACTGTGCGGTATTAATGGCATCCGATTTGTTGGCAAGTACGGAATTTGCGACCCATGTTTCACGGTCATCAAGGCTTAACTGATTACCGGTGGCTTCTGATGCCAATCGAAACCAGATGTCTACATCCAGTCCGGTTTGATGGCTGCGATGACCGCTCAAGGTGGGGCCGCCGCGAGGCTGCCCCAAATCGCCAATTAATAAAACTCCCCAATGCTGCTGGCTAGCGGCATTGCCCATCTTCTCGATAAAGCTCAGCAGATTGGGATGGCCAAAATTACGTTTTCGCGATAAACGCATTACCTGATAGCCATTCCCAGATACAGGCAGCTCTGCTGCGCCACGCAAACAACCCGCAGAGTAAGTGCCGATGCTTTCAGCATGACCGATTTTCTGGGTGGGTCGAGTTACTTTAGCCCAATCATTGGCAATGGTTACTGCTGAAATAGCATCCGATGAAATAAGCAAGAATAGATAAATAATGAATGGCATTGAACGAGATATCAAAGCTTATTTCTCAACACAAAAATTGGCAGGATGCCTCCTGCCAATACGCAAATCAAGATCACCAACCAAGTGTTGGTTTCCATATCTACCGGATAAATATCAGCTTTGACGGGTTCGCTAATCCCAGGAATACTGGGCAAATCGCCATCACCACCATCGACTTTTAATTGCGCTTTCATGCCTTTTTCCATGTGCTGGGAAAGTTCGCAATGCACTAAATAAGTTTTCTTGAGTGCGGGCATGATCAAAGAAGCTTTTAGCTCACCCTGGCCATACAGTTCCAGATGAAACATGCCTTGCGGATAGATATAGCCAGGTAAACCGTGAATCATCAGCTGATGGCGGATCTGGTCGTCGTTGATGAAAGTGATGTTAATGCGGGAGCAGGGCGCGACATCCCATTCCTGATTATCGAAAGCGAACATTTTGCCGTTGAATTTTTCGGCATATTTGTGACCGGCACGGATGGTGATATTAACGTCACCGGCAATTTTGCTGCAATCTCGAGGTAGCTTGTCTGTGTTGGCGTTCATGATCATGCCGGTTTCATCCATCATCATGCCGCCGTGATTCATCATTGCTGCCGGGCAAGTGCTGACAATCAGCAAGCCACAAAAAAACATTAAGATTTTCATGATTGTGATTTCCTGCGTAGAAACAGGGCGAGAATCAATACCAGCCCGACCAATAAGCCCGCTGCTAAGCCAAATAAAATTATACGCAGATAATCCGGTGCAATTTTTCCGGCATCAGCCAGGTAGTGGGCAAATTCGCCTGTTCCCCACACCGGTTGCTTTTTGGCGTAGTAGTTTTTGTTGAAGACTTCGTCGAATAAAGCATCATGCATTTTCGGCATGCCTTGCTCGTCGACAAAGGGTCGATAGGCCAGGATAGCCATATTACCGCCGGGTTCCATACCGTCAGTGGTAGTGCCGGTGGGTACATGATCATGAAACATCCATAGGCCGGGGCTGTAACTGTGTAAGCCATCGTTGGTGGTTTGCAAATGCAGGTCTATGCGTTGTGCCGGGGCAATGTCGAATACATCGCGAGTGATTTGTCCGGCTGCGGCTTGCTCGACACCGTCATAAGCGGTAATAGTGGCTTTGTGGCCGTGAATATGAATTGCCACGGCAGAGCGCTGGGCATTGGCGACATGCAGTTTGATATGTTCGTTTTCATTGACCACCACCAAACCGTCGCGCAAGGTGTAAGGAAATGACCGCCCATTAAGCATAAAGTAGTTTTCGAAAGACTCGGTCATGTTGTAGTCGCGCGCCATGCGTTGCGCAACCAGTCTTGGGTCATTAGCATTCTGAATAATTCCGGCCAGACGTTTGTCGACCGATTGATAATACAAATCATATTCCTGGTCGTATGTCTTTTTAACAGCGGCAGCAGGATGACGGACTTTGCCTGCACCGATATTGAAGGTTTGCGGAAAGTTATTCGGCGCGTTTTCTTCAATGATAAACATGCCGTTTAAGCCCATCATAAAATGCTGCGCAGTCTGTACATGGCAGTGATAAAACATGGTGCCGGTGTGTCTGGGCTGAATTTCGTAGGTGTGGCTGGTGCCGGGAAATACAGGGTGTTCCTCACCGCCATCGTTGTCAGAATGACCAATATGCCAAGCATGATCGACGCCATGCAGATGAATGGTGTGCGGTAAATAATGGGTGTTTTCCAGTGTGACATAGACTTTATCGCCTTGCTCGACACGGATGACAGGGGAGGGCGCACGTAAAAAGGGACGGGCTACTAACGAATTAAAGTTTTTTACCGCCATGCCGCTGGATTTTGGTGCATACATCCAGAGACCGGGTTGAATACCTGGGGCAATGTCGTAGGTGTTGATCAAAAATTGGCCGTCCGGGCTGGAGCCGTTCAGCTCAACTACTTCCAGCTTGATGCGAATCACATCCGGGTCACCATCATGATCCAAATCATCAGACATCGTCAGCGCATCTTGCGCAAAATCCGACTGCATCAAGGTTGCCATGGAAACATTATTGGCGCCCTTCACTGACAACGCTATGTTGTAGGGATTGTCAGGCTCACAAGAAATCGACTCATCAATACTGACATTATCAATTACCTGGGCGGCTTGCCATTCGGGGTGTTCGTTGGCGCAAGGTTTTTCAGTACCATCGGCGCCTCCCGCTTGACCATAAACCGTTGCAGGTGGATTAACACCGGCTTTTTGAGAGTAACTTGGTAGCAGCTTGACGACAACGCCAATTAGCGCGGCACACAATAGCAAAATGATAACTAAATATTTTTTGGGCATTGACCGAAAATAAAATGACAATTTATCGCGCTATTGTAAATGGCGGGTAACCTAAAGCCTAGGTGCATTTCCCTTGCTGGTAGTAAAGAGGATTTTTATTGCTACATAGTTTGAAGTCTAATCAGTGTTAGGTGTTCACTTGGCTTTGCTAAATCAATGGCTAACGCTTAATATTCGTGCCGGACCTTCCGGCTTGGAGTTGGTTTTTACATCGACTATTAAAGCGATTCTGAGTCGATTGGAGTGTTTTCTTTAGTAAACCATTTATCGTTTGTGACTTTTTAAAAATTTTTAAGGAGACTTTATGGCAACTATTTATTTCGCGACTAACCGTAATCCTAATAATCCCAAGGCCCCAACCGATTTTGGCAAGGGTTTTTCCAATGTCAGTCTTGGCGATCTTCGATTCGGCCAGGCGGATGTTAAAAAGGGTAAATTAGATACTGCTTCGATCAAAGTATTGCCGGATAAGCCCAGTCAGGGCTCTGAGGTGTTATTTGATCAATTGCGTAAGACCATGAAGTCCCAGTCTAAGGATTCATTAATTTTTATTCATGGCTTTAACGTAAGTTTCAAAGCTGCGGTCGAATCTGCCGCACTAATCGGTGAACGCTATTCAAAGCTATCGGATAAAACCTATCAGCCGAATATTTTTGTATTTTCCTGGCCATCGGATGGTGAAGTAACCAGTTATTTTAATGACCGCCATGATGCCGAAGCCTCAGGTTATGCCTTTGCTCGTGGCTTATTGAAGCTTGCCGGTTTTTTGCGGGGCGCCACCAAGGAAGAAGCCTGCCAGCAAAGTATTAATCTGATCGCTCACAGTATGGGTAACTACGTATTAAGGCATGCACTCCAACAAGCCAAGAAAATTTCTAATGGCGCACCATTATCCCGCGTTTTCGATAATATCGTCTTGACGGCTCCGGATGAAGACAACGATGCCTTTGAGTTTGAGCATAAGCTGGCAAAGCTACCTGAACTGGCTCAGCGAGTAACGGTTTACTTCAATAATGGTGATTTAGCGCTTACTACCAGTGATTACACCAAAGGCAACCCTGATCGATTGGGGCATGATGGCCCCAATAAGCCGCATCAAATACCTGCCAAAGTTGTCATTGTCGATGTCAGTGGTGTCGTAAGGGGCATTAGCGAGCATTCCTATCACGTTGAAGATGACAAAGTCGCCAAAGATGTTATTGCGGTTTTAAAGGGTGAAAGTTCTGAGCTGATTGCATCGCGGATGTATGTATCTCATGCCAACAAATTCAAATTGCTCTGAGAAGTAAAATACAGACTGCACCTGAGCTGCCAAGTAAGATTATTG
>JABFRC010000237.1 GCA_013141375.1 Methylococcaceae bacterium
GCAAAGCTTTGCCCGCCTGGGCAGTCAAGTCACACAGGTTGAACTGGCACCGCGTTTATTGATTCGCGAAGATAGCGACGTCTCCGATCTGGTGCTGGCCAAGTTTCAGAATGAGGGCATAGAAGTATTACTGGAGCATAGCGCCAAGCGAATTGTGGTCAAAGGCAAAAAGAAAACCCTGATCGCAGAACACAACGGCACTGAAGTCAGTATCGATTTCGACCACTTATTACTGGCCGTTGGCCGCACGGCAAACACCGAAGGCTATGGACTGGAAGAGCTTGGCGTGGAGCTATCCGCCGCCAAAACGGTAACCATCAATGAATTCCAGCAAACCAATTTCCCGAATATTTTCGCCTGCGGCGATGTGTCCGGGCCGTTTCAATTTACCCATACCGCCGCACATCAGGCTTGGTATTGCACCTTTAATGCAGCCTTCGGTGATATCGTAAAACTGCGCACTGATTACTCTGCCATCCCCTGGGCGACGTTTATCGATCCGGAAGTCGCTCGCGTCGGCCTCAACGAACAACAAGCCCAAGAAAAAGGCATCGCCTATGAACTCAGCCGCTTTGATTTAAATGACCTGGACAGAGCCATTACCGATGGCATCAGAACCGGGTTTATCAAGGTACTGACAATACCTGGGAGCGACAAGATTTTAGGGGTGACTATCGTCGGGGAACATGCCGGAGACTTGCTGGCCGAGTTCGTGCTGGCAATGAAATGCAATATCGGCTTGAACAAAGTATTGAGCACGATTCATATCTACCCAACGCTGGCGGAAGCCAATAAAGCCGTCGCCGGGGTATGGCGTCGGCAGCATAGCCCCAAATGGGCCTTAAGCTGGCTAAGAAAATTTAATGATTGGCGGAGAAATTAGGAGATTTACTTGTTTCCACTCGCAAGCTCACTCACACCCTTCCTCAGTGCATTGATTGACTTCAACCGTCACGTGCGCCAGTTTGTGGAAACTGCTTAACAAGCCTTTGTAATAGTCCGGCGCTTTAGGCGTATGAGAAATCACTGAGAGTATCGCCGCAAAGTGGTTAGGCCCTACTCGCCACACATGCAGATCAGCGATACGATTATCGGCATCGCTTTCTATTCGTTCCTTGATGGCCGCTTTATATTTTTGATCGATGCTTTCATCCAGCAATACCGGACCGGTGTCTTTCATAATTGAAAACGACCAGCGGGAGATAATGATTGCCCCAACGATGCCCATCACCGGATCCAGCCACTGCCAGCCATAATATTTGGCCAGGATCAGCGCAATAATCGCCAGTACCGAGGTCAAGGCATCCGCCAATACATGCAGATAGGCGGCTTTTAGATTATGGTCGTGGTGATGGTGATGCTCGTGTTCATGCGCATGATGAGCATGGTCGTGGTCTTCACCATGATGATGGTGTCCACTCAATAAAAGCGCACTGACTAAATTGATAAATAAGCCAAAGCCAGCCACCATCAGGGCTTCATCATAAAAAATGACACCTGGCTTAATAAACCTTAGACCGGATTCAACGATCATCAGCAAAGCCACCATGCCCAACACAATCGAACTGGCAAAGCCGCCCAGTACGCCTACTTTACCGGGGCCAAAGGCAAAAGTCTGGTCGCGGGCATGTCTACGGGTATAACGATAGGCAAATACCGTAATCATGAAAGCGACGACATGGGTACTCATGTGCCAGCCATCGGCCAGTAGCGCCATAGAACCGGAAAAAAAACCGGCGGTTATTTCCAGCAACATTGTAAAAAAAGTAAGCAACAGCACCACTTTGGTCCGTCGCTCACCTTTTTTATTAAAGACCGCAAATTCGTGTCCGTGCGTTAAATGCCTGAGTGCTTTGGTATGCATCCTGATTCCTGACTGGTTTAACAATAGCGATGAGGCATGATAAGACAGAGCGAAGTGTTCGACAAATGGTATCTCCAGGTCGCTCAGGTCAGGCGTAGCCGATTTGGGAAACACAAGTAGGATGAGCTGAACGCTGTGAAGCGCATCGTCAATGTGTAGACCGCAGCGCGTAGAGGATGAGTTCCCACGCAGCGCGTCACTGCCATTAAGTTAAGCCTTCTTCCGTTCGTCCTGAGCTTGTCGAAGGGTGAATGGAAAAGTCCGAAGCCCACAGTTAAGCCGCTCATGGTTCGACAAGCTCACCACGAACGGCTTAACTTAATGGCAGTGACGCAGCGCGTGGGAACTAGAGGAATCAGGAAAAAAAAACCCCGCGTTAGCGGGGTTAGTTTAACTGCGTTTATATACCGCCTCTGGTCGTCGATTGTGCTGATTACCAGTGGGCTTTAAGCTTACCGATTAAAGAACGAAATCGCTTGCAGCAAGGTTAATATGGCCCACCAACGCTATTTGGAAATCTGGTGATAGATTTGCATTGATATTACCTTCGATCACAGTAATTTCACTCGCACCTGATCCTTCATAGTGGTACACCAACTGGGCGGCTGCGGAAAATGCAGTACCCGCTGTAGGATTGAATGTAAATGCCTCGTTGGCTGTTGCGATAGCCGTAATAGCATCCGCATCAATCAATGACAAATCAATCTTATCCGTGCCGCTTAAGAAGTCGAGGATGCTGTCGCGAAGTGCGCCACCAATACCGGATTCAGTCGCCAAAGTGTAAGTGAACACGTCCGCATCAGCGCCCCCAGTCAGAGTGTCAGCTCCTAAACCGCCCGTCAGTACATCTATCCCCAGACCGCCATCCAAATTATCGGCCCCGGCTGCACCGTTGATAACATCATTGCCTTGCGTGCCCTTGATGGTGTTGTTTGCCGGATCACCAATGATCGCGCCAGTGCCGAGTCTGGTGAGCCCTGAAAGATCCAGCGCTGTCGTGCCGGCAATAGTCAGCGTAAATGTACCGGTATCCAGCACTTCAAGACCCGTATGTGTAAAGCTTGCTGCTGCCAGCGACACATTACTGGTTAAATGCAGGGTATCAACGCCGATTCCGCCAGTGATTACATCACCGGTCAGTTCGGCACCGCCGACATGGAACAGATCATTACCTTCGCCGCCATCCAGAACATCGGCGCCAGCACCGCCAGTCAACGTATCATTTCCTGCGCCACCGTTAATGACGTTGGCTGCGGTGGTGCCAATGATAATGTCATTACCGGAACCTGAAATGAAATTCTCAATCAAAGAGATTGAATCGCTGTTAGCCGGAGTGGATCCTGTGCCAGCCACAACATTGGTCAGACTGGTTACCGTTAAATCGGTCGTTGCGGAAGAATAATCTACCGTATCGATACCCGCGCCACCAGCAATGGAATCACGCACGTTGTCAACAGCCACTACGAAGGTATCGTTGCCGGCATCGCCATTGAGCGTGTAAGCCCCCACGCCATCAATGAAAACATCGTCGCCGGTACTGCCGATCACGTATTCGATGCCTGACAAGGTATCTAAACCGGTTTGAGCACTGGTAGACGTCGGTATTGCCAATGACAGATTGATGTTGGCTGCTGCCGAAGTGGCTGCCAGGGTGTAAGTATCAACACCCAAGCCACCGATGTAGACGTCATCGCCATCATTAACACTGGCAATTAAGATGTCATTTCCAGCACCACCATCGACAGTATCATTGCCCTCGGCACCGGCCAGGTAATCAATACCCGCCAATCCCAACACGATGTCTTTACCGGTAGTTCCTGTTACTGGCGCAGTTGCCGTGCCATTATTGGCAGCATTTCCAGTAATAACCGTTTCCTCAGAAATCACCGTCTTGTTACCGAAGGCATCGGTATATGCCGAAGCAAGGTGTAATTTGGTGTTTTGAGCCGCCGTTAAGCTAGTCGATATACTGGCTTTTTTACCTGCTGCGCCGGGGATATTCACCCAACTTGTGCCATTAAAGCTCTGCCATTGATATTTCAAGAAGTTACTGCTGCCATCCGGATCAGAGAGGGTATTACTACCGTTTATAGTGGCAACCGTACCTGTCGTTGGGCCCGTGTAGCCGGTGATGTGCAGCGCGCCTGTTGCCGCTTCATCGACATTTTGAACCGATACTGTCAGTGCCTGGATGTCATGGGAATTGCCATCACTGACTTTGACTGTAACTTCATAAACATGATTTGCACCGGCATCGTTAGGGGCTTCAAAGTTTGGCACTGTTACAAAGCTCAACACACCATTGGTATCGATAGCAAATTTTGCCGCATCGGCACCGCCATCGATTGAGTAGCTCAAAGGGCCTGCATCAGTCGCTGTCACAGTGGTTGCCGTGGGGTTGTTCTCGGGAACAGAGATTGCTGCGGTCGCACCGCCACCGTTGGAAGTAATCACCGGCGCCGGATTGGCGGGTACGCCCACGGCTACGTTAATTACGCCATTTGCAAATTGCAGTGTCTCGACACCGACCACGACATCGCTGCCATCGTTAATAAGAACACCATTGACGTCTAAACGGGCCAGGTTGTTGTCGGTGATTTTATAAGCAGTAATCTCACCCTGGTTAGCGGTCTGATACTGGAATGTCGTGATTGTATAATCCCCAATATCACCAGTGAATACTGCAGTATCGGCTGTACCCGCTACACCACCATCACCGATCACACCGCCGCCCCAAAGTGGCGTTACTGCGCTGCCGCCCAGTTCAAGATTTTTGAACATGTCCGATTTCAACATTTCAGTAAAGTGTTTATCGAATAAGCCAACCAGATTCGCGTTATCAAGCAAGCCATTGCTGCCGATCGGGCCCAGGGCACGATGACTTGCATCATCAAATTCAAAGGTATAAGGGCTGTTGTAAGTGCCGATCAAGCTGTCCAGACGAATGCCGTCACCGACGATCACATCGTTGCCAGCGGCGCCTTCCAAGGTATCGTTACCGCTGCCGCCAAACAGCCAGTTGCCATTCGCATCTGCAAGTACAGTGTCATTATTTCTAGAACCAATCAGACCTTCAATGCCCACCCAGGCCGGGAATGGTGTGGTGCCATCAATGGCTATCAATGGATTTTGTTGGGTTGCGAAATCTGCATTAACACCCACCGGGGCTTCAAAATAATCACTGAAATCGATCAAGTCAAAACCAGTACCCTTGCCGTCATTGCCAAGATCCGTTTTGCCGTCGCCGCCTAATACTTCATCCGGACCGCCGCCCATAGCAGAAGACAGATTACCTGGACGTAGGATGTCATCACCGTTGAGGCCTGCCACGATGTCTTGGTCATTGCCGCCGACAATCAAGTCATCGCCGCCGTCACCCCATAACAAGTCTCCACCCGCACCACCGTCAATGTAGTCGTTGCCATCGCCGCCGTGGGTAAAGGCATCGGTTTCGCCTTCACCATAAATAACGTCATCGCCGGAACTACCGGAAATTTTATCGATACCGACACCGCCATGAATGATGTCGTTGCCTGCACCACCGATAATTTGGTCCAGACCAGCCGCCGCTGTGCCGCTGGATTCACCCCAGAGAATGTCATCGCCTGCACCGCCGTCGATCAAATCACCGCCATCGCCGCCGTAGATAGTGTCGTCGCCATCACCGCCTTGTAAACGGTCAATACCTGCACCGCCATAGATAATGTCGTTGCCATCTTCGCCGTAAGCGGTGTCATCACCTGCCCACATATAGAGCAGATCATTATTGTCAGTACCCACCAGCACTTCGTTGGAATCTGCTCCCGTTGTCGGGGCATCGTCCAAGGCAACAGGTTTTGTACTCGCTTCGACACGCAAATCACGAACATATTGCACACCATTCACGGTAACAATCGAGCCATTACTGTTGGTACTGGTGCCTTTGGTAGTGAATACACCCAGATTTTGATTGGCAGCCAAGGCCAAGGTAGCCGCGTATTTATGGTTAACCACATCATCTTGCAGTCCGGCAGCAAGTAAATTGCCATCAGTCGTCAAATCCACATACTGATCGGCATAAGCAAAGATGCTGCCGTTCAAATGTTCTGCACCGGTATTGCGCTCAACAATGTCCTTCAATTGGGCATTGGCGATTTCATCACCCATGTTCAGGTTGTTCAAACGGAAGAGGTAGTAGAAGCGGTCGCCATCCATCAAGCGGGAAATTTGATCAACAAACACGGCGTTGAAGGTCTCACCCAACAAACCGCCCATGATGTGAACTTCAGCCAGGCCGCCAATCCAGGTATCGATCTTGTTAAAGCCTTGGTCGCCGCCACTCAAGAAAGCCAACGCCTCGTCCGTGGTGTAACCGAATGCGGCATCGCTACCTTCAGCAATAGTGCCGTCACGCAGACCAACGATGGCCTGAGCTCTGGCCACATCGCCATCGAATGAATACGCCGCAATGAAGTTAACCAGGGATTCCGGATGCACCATGCTGTCGCCGAAATCAGACCAATCAGTGTAACGAGTCAGGTTGATGGCTTCACGGAAATCGTTCAGTGTCGGCAGGCCCAGGTCACGTCCACGAGCAATGTTGATAGCCGCCAAGTCCAGTGGTTGACCGAGCAAGCCGGTGTTCATCGCCGGCGTTAACAATTCATCAACTTCGTTCATTTGCTGATGCGTCAAACCCAATGCAATAGCGGCTGCGCCTTTTTCTGCAAACAGCTTTGGATTTAAGAATGCTTGCTCCAAAGCCACGCTCATTACTTTGCCGGTAATGCTGCCTTGCGGATCCATGAAGTCGATGGTTTCGCGCATGGTCGAGTGACCGAAACGGAACGCACCTTGGGCGTATTCCAGCGACACCGTGGCATTCTCACCACTGTTGTAACCCACGAACTCGGCAATATCCGGCGTGATGGTACGTGCATACTGGTCAACGGCCGCGTGTTGGTATTCCATTTCCACAGTCAGTTTAGCCGCATCAAACAACTTGGCTTCATTCCAGGCAATTGGGCCATTTGCAGAGAGCAAGTAGTTTCCATCAGCGTCTGGAATGCCTGTGTTGACTTGCCAATCATGAGCGATGGTGTGTGAGGAGTCACCTAATTCAACTGCACGCGCGTCTTGACCCAAGATTGCCTCTTGAATATTACGCACCTGGAAGTTGTGTTCTTCATGGAAGACATGGTGAATGGTCGTCAGACCGATGTTTTCATTCACTCGACCATCACCAGCGATGTAATGATCGCTCACTGAGTCAAATAATACGTTTTTAGCCAGGGCATTCAGCGGATCAGATCCGCTTGAAGCCATCGGCTCGAAAGTGGCGAAATTGATGATGGTGCTCAGTGAATTCGGCCCACCCATTGGATAGTTGCCATTGTCATCAGGGACAATCCCTTGAAGCGCCAAGGCAGCCTCAGTAGCGGCTGACATGTGTGCAGTGTCAAAATGTGGATTCATATCCAGTAACAAGGACTGATTAGAATTACCTTCATTCGGACCGGTATCCACATCGCCATTCGCGTCACGGTTACGCAGATTGAGCACATCATCCCAAGTCAGCGCATCGCGACCTGTCGCAATCAAATGCGCATTCAACTCACCTAAAGTAGGCAGCGTCGCATTGGTTGATTCACCCCAGGAATTGGTCCAAGCGACAGAAGTGGCGCCATCCAGCAAATGAGCGCCGGGTTGAAATGTTACTCCTCCATCGGTTGAAACCCATTGGCGCAGCAGGCTGGTCATTTGCGCATGTGAACCATAGGTTTGGCTTTGGTCTATATATGGGGATGTGTGGTTGATCCACTGGGCATTGCCATTGGCATCAAAGCCACTGATGTCAGCGCGGGATACGGTAATTTTGGTATTGCCTAGATCACCAGGGCCATTGGTACCCGGTGCGCGATAAAGTGGATCGTCAGTTGCCAGCGGAATGGTGATTTTAGAAGGTTGAGCGCCGCCGCCCTTGCCAATGAAATCCAGGCCATGGTCGAAGAACTGGCCAAAATAAGCCAGAAAGCTGTTGCCAGGTGCAACGCCAGGGTTGATTGCACCAAAGAAATGTTCACCATTAGTTGGGTCTTGCGGGTCGGTTTGACCAGCAGCGAGAATTCCGTAGTCGCTAATAATAGTCGCGCCTTCGATCAAACCAACGCCACCGGGTGCTACTGAGTTAACTTTGGCGTTGTAAGCAGTGTCAGTTCCTGCCGCATATAGCGCCGCATTCCAATGCAGCACCTGGCCGTTAGCATCCAGCAACGGCGTTGCATCACCGGTAGTGACCAGTTTGCTGATCATGCGCGGGGTATAGTCGGTAATATTGCCGGTAAGTTGATTCGGACCCGCATTCACTGTGTCAGGCGACTTGGTATAGTCAACCGGGCCGGTTGCTGTAATCCCAAAGGCTTTAGTGCCGTAGAATGCATTGATATCGGTTGAAGCTAACGGCTTTACATAGTTATTGAATTCCGGCGCTACCGTTTGCAGGAACGGCTGATCAACAGCCCCTTGATATTTGTTTACCAGTAACAGGTTATTGTTTTGTCCAGTCACATCACGCAGACCTTGTGCGGCTGTGATGGAATCATAAGACGTGCCGTAAGCTGTGATATTCGCAAAAGCACTGCCTTGATCAGCATAAGCCACACGAGTTGCTAAATCATTCGAGTTATAAACAGCACCAACACCATTCCAAGCGATGATAGGGTTGCCATCTGCATCGAATAAGGGACGAAAGTCTATTTGCTTCTTAATAAAACTTAAATCATCAAGATTAAAGCGAAAGGGTTTTAGTTGAAAATTTGTAGCCATGATTTTCCCCTGGGAATTTTGAAATGTTGCGGTTAGTTTTGAGCTTTGTAACCTCAAAAAATCTAAAAGCACCATCCATGCCAACAGGAAAACATGTTGATTTCATTGAAAATAATATCGTTTTTGCAGGACCTATTTGATTATCAAGACAGATCGTTTCAAATGTGTAAAAAATAATGACACTTTTCCATATGTCCATGCCGAATTTGAAATAGATCTCTTTAACTGATGTAACCACATGATTTTTTTAAAAAAACACAGTTACAAAAAGTGAATTAGCGGAGAAGGAGACAAAATAAAAAATTGGCGAAAAATTAAATACCCCTATGCGTCATTAAAATAATTGATATGGATCAAGCATTTAACAATTAGATATAACTTTAATACTCATCTAAAAACATTAAATATTTTAATGTAAAAATTGTTGACATTTATAAAACGAAATGTTGTAAG
>JABFRC010000204.1 GCA_013141375.1 Methylococcaceae bacterium
AACCAAGCACCGCAATGGATACTGCCGCTCCGGGACTGCCTGGACAACCAGCAGCACCGGCTAAAAAATAAGCTTTGCCCATCAGCAGCCGCACTTCTTGTGGGAGCGGTTGCTGATTTATGTTGGTTGGTTGATCAATTTCATATTTCCTTCACATAGTATGTTTCTCTCTAGATCCTTAGTTATGTTAACGTTTGCCACTTTGGCAGACATGAACAGAATGGAATTACTTGATTAGCTAGCTGCTTCAGCCAAGCCGAAAATAAGGGCGTAGACTGACCGGAAGCCAATCCAATAGGAGTGTGTTATGTCGATCAATCGCATTCAGTTCCAACCAGGACTATCGATGCCTGACTTTCTCAAACACTTTGGTACCGAAGCACAATGTGAAGCTGCCCTGGAGCAATCACGCTGGCCGCAAGGGTTTGTTTGCCCTTGCTGTCGCGCAACCGGCGCCAGTGTGTTTATCGTTGGGTCACACAAAATGTTTCAGTGCCGGGCGTGTCGCCACCAAATCTCGCTGACTGCTGGCACACTCTTCCAGAGCACCAAACTGCCGTTGACTACTTGGTTTTTAGCGATTTATCTCATCAGCCAGGCGAAGACCGGCTTATCAGCACTGGCATTGAAACGGTATCTAGGTGTCAAATACCCCACCGCCTGGTTGATTCAGCACAAGCTGATGCAAGCGATGTCCGAACGCGAAACGACCTACACTCTCACGAATCGGACAGGGTAATTGTCGCCGAACAACAGTATTGAGTTCTGGCGAATACGGTGGTAAGGACAGGATTGACAAGTTGGCAGGCAGACGCATTTGCAGTGATATGCCAAGCGGCGCGGTCAACCACGAGTACCGCATGTTTGCCTGAAGCGAATGCCTATGAGATAACTTCCAGATGCTGTTGCATGTCTTAACTACTGGCTTTGTGCATAATCAAGGAGACTGCTTGCGTGGCCGCCGGGCACGCGGTCCGAAATAGAATCTGCTCAGTAAATCACAAGAAGCCTCCTTTTCCTTGGGGCAAAAAATATACTGGCAAGGATCAGTAGGTTCATGACCCGTAAAGATGCTGATGCCCTGCATTGGATTACCTCCTGCATCCCTGTAGTCGTCGCTAATTTTGACTAGCGAGTTGCCGCGCTGATCACAAGTTTAGGTAAAGTGGCCCCCACGGAGTATTGTTGATTTAGCCTGTCATTCAATAGAAGATTCGAACCTCTGGCCTCGGCCTCCGGAGAACTAATCATTTAGTGTCTGTTAACTTGTCGCATATGGCTTAAATGTACATAACACACTAATTAAAATAAATCGAAAATTCAGTGGTTATTTTCGTCAATTAATCAACGAATTGAATTGTAAAGTGGACCGTAGCGTTTAACGATGTGGAGTACAAAGTATTATTAATCACAATTTAGCTCTGGTTTTGTCAAACTAAATTAATGATTTGGCCTGCAGGTCTGCATGGTAAGACGATCTAACCATCGGTCCGCTGGCGACTTGTTTAAATCCCATATGTTTGGCAATGCGCCCGTATTCTTCAAATTGCATTGGCGTGATATAGCTTTTAACGGGCAGATGATCTTTACTTGGTTGCAAATATTGTCCCAGTGTTAGCATCGAGCAACCGTGATCTAATAAGTCCTCCAGCACCTGCAACACTTCTTCTTCGGTCTCGCCAACCCCAAGCATTAAACCTGACTTGGTTGGCGTATCGGGTTGGACTTGGTGATATTGCCGCAACAAATCCAGCGAACCGGGATAATCCGCGCCAGGTCGGACTTGTTTGTATAGCCTGGGAACTGTTTCCAGATTATGGTTGAACACATCACAAGGCTCTGCAGCCAATATTGCAACCGCTTTTTCAATGCGTCCGCGAAAGTCGGGAACAAGTATTTCGATCTTGGTGGATGGAGACAATTCTCGAATGGTTTTAATACACTCGGAAAAATGTCCTGCACCACCGTCGCGCAAATCATCGCGATCTACCGATGTAATCACCACATATTTTAAAGCCAGGGCCTGAATAGCTTCAGCCAGATGCCTGGGTTCGTTTTTATCCAGCGGTTTAGGTTTGCCATGAGCGACATCGCAAAATGGGCAGCGCCGAGTACACAGGTCGCCCATGATCATGAACGTTGCCGTGCCATGCTGAAAACATTCGCTTAAATTGGGACAAGCCGCTTCTTCGCAGACGCTATGTAGCTGTTTTTCTCGCAGTAATTGCTTAATGCGTGTCACTTCATCGCTAGCAGATATTTTGATGCGTATCCAATCCGGCTTGCGCAACACAGTGTCAGTCGTTTCCACTTTGATTGGAATGCGCGACAACTTTTCAGCGTTACGTTGATGGGTATCGGGAGATTGTCGCGAAGGCGTTTGATGATCCATAGTTATAATGCCTTTAAAATTGCATTAACTAGCAAATTGGTGAGTTCAGCATTGCTTGTGACCACGCCAAAATCTGCCAGCTGAGTCACTTGTAAGCCTGGATAGCCACAAGGATTGATATGGTTAAATGGCTGTAAATCCATTTGATTATTAAGACTTAAGCCGTGATAACTACAGTTTTTTTTAATGCGTAAACCGATCGAACCGATTTTTTTCTCTTGCACATAAACGCCTGGTGCTTCGGGCTTGGCATTCGCATTAATGCCATATCCGGCAATCACGCTGATCATGGCTTGCTCCAACAAGGTCACTAATTGGCGGATATTGATGTCTCTACGCTTGATATCCAGCAAGGTATAAACAACGACTTGCCCGGGTCCATGATAAGTCACCTGTCCGCCGCGGTCGGAATGGATTACCGGAATAGCACCGGTATTAAGTAAATGTTCCGGTTTGCCGTTTAAACCGAGGGTATAAACCGGCGGATGCTCGGTTACCCAAATTTCATCTGAGGTGTCGCTATTGCGCGTCGACGTAAACTGCTGCATGGCTTGCCAGGTGGTTTGGTAATCCTGCCTATCCAACTGGCGGACGATTGGCGACATTGGCTACAAAGCCATCAATACATGCGGGTGGTCAGTGAGTTCCTGATAAATGGCATCAAGTTGCTTCTTGCTAGTCGCCTCTATCATCACCGTAACAGCTGTGTAATTACCACTTTTACTGGGCCTTGTAGTGACGGCGCCCTCACCCAAGCTGTCAACATGACGGCGGATGATTTCAACGACCAATAAATCAAGCTCCACATCATTTTTTCCCATAGCTTTTATGGGAAACTGGCAAGGAAATTCGAATAGGGTATCTTCTTCGCTCATGAGAGTGATTTTTTAAAATCCTGAAATAATTGATTCATCGTATGCCATAGCGGCCCAGGCGCAGCTTCGGATATCGGCTGACCATCTAATTCAATGACGGGGACAATTTCCCGAGTGGAGCTTGCCAGCCAGATTTCACTGGCTGTCTGCAAGGCGTCCAACGAAATAATATCTTCGCTATATGGTATCGAATGGATTTGGGCTAACTCAAGAATCACATCCCTTGTAATGCCGGCTATTATACCGGCACTTTTCGGCGGTGTTAGCAGAACGCCGTCTATGACCGCAAATACATTGCTCGCGGCACCTTCTGTCAAATAACCGTCTTTGATCATTATGGCTTCTGCACAGCCTTTTTCAACGGCTTGCTGCCTTAATAATATATTGGCGAGTAAGTTGGTGGATTTGATATAGCAATTTTGCCAGCGAATATCATCGACACTGATCGCTTTTACACCTTTGTTCAGGTCTGTAAAAGGCTCGATAGGCGAAGACATTGCAAACACCGTCGGTATCGTCAGCGTTGGAAACGCATGATCACGCTTCTCGGCAACGCCTCGGCTAATTTGCAAGTAAATAGCTTGATCATAGCCCGGCTCCAGCAAAGAATTGAATATGTCGAGCCATTGCTGGGCAGAATGCGGATTCGCTAGCTGAATGGCAGACAGACTGTTTTGCAGTCGACTTAGATGCTCTTCAAATCGAAACAGCTTATTACCGTAAACAGGAATGACTTCGTAGATACTATCGCCGAACAAAAATCCGCGATCCATCACGGACACCTTAGCCTCACTAATCGGCAGAATTTCGCCGTTTAGATAAACTGATTTATTTGCTGTCATCACTTTTTCCCAACAACATTGCAACACTGTCATACAAACGACGGAAGATACCGCCTTGTGGTACAGCTTTGAGTGCAATCAAGTCCTTGTTGGCAAGCAGTTCACCTTTCAACGTCACGTTGACAGTACCTAATTTGGCACCTTCCTGAACAGGTGCCAGGATGTTTTTGTCGACATTTATCGCTGTTTTCAAATCGCCATATTGACGGCGCGGTATAGTCACATAGAGATCTTCAGCCAAACCCACCGCAAGATTTTTTTCATCGCCTTTCCAGACTCTAGCTTCCGCCAATGATGTTTTGCCCTGGAATACCTTGTGAGATTCGAAGAAGCGGAAACCATAATTCAACAAGCTTTGATTTTCAGCGGCCCTGGCATTCGGACTCTTGGTATTCATTACTACCGAAATCAACCGCATATCATCGCGTAACGCAGAAGCCACCAAGCAATAACCGGCATCATCGGTAAAGCCGGTTTTCACGCCGTCTACCGATCCATCACGTGATAGCAGTGTATTGCGATTATGCTGGGTAATATTGTTGTAGGTGAATTCTTGTTGAGAAAACCAGCGATAAAACTCTGGAAACTCTTTGATGATCGCTCTTGTGACGGTCGATAAATCACGCGCGGTGGTGTAATGATTTTCGGTAGGCAGTCCGTTACTATCGGCAAAATGACTATTACTCATACCCAAGCGTTGCGCGTGTTGATTCATCATTTCTGCAAAAGTAGATTCATCACCGGCGACATGTTCGGCCAACGCCACACTTGCGTCATTGCCGGACTGAATGATGACTCCCTTAATCAAATCCTCAATTTTTACCTTGTCATCAACCTTAACAAACATTTTGGAGCCGCCAGTAGCCCAGGCTTTTTGGCTGATCGTCGCGGTGTCATCAAGATGCAAATGACCATTGCGGATTTCATTGAACACCACATAAACGGCCATGATTTTGGTGAGACTGGCCGGTGCAAGCTTGGCATCAGCGTTATTTTCCGCCAACACTTTGCCGCTATTGTAATCCAGCAGGATATAGCTGGTTGCGGCAATACTAGGAGGGGCTGGCGTCTGTAAATCGGCTTCTTCAGCGAAAACGCTGGAGCTGACAATCAATAGACTAAGGAGGAAAGGAATCGGGAAGCGCGAAAAATAACTAAGAAATATCATTGCTTATACTATGGGGCCTAGATAAAACAGGGCCCCATTGTACCATGCAGGCGTTTAGTTTTGGCTGGTTTCGGTGACGTATTGGGTATCTATTACGCCAATTTTGGCTAGCTGCTGATTAATGGCTTCAACATTGCCGGGTGTCTTAATAGGGCCCATTTGTACTTTATATAGAACAGAGCCTTTGCGCTTTAAAGAAAGAATTTTAGGGGCTGGCAAATTGTTATTTGCCGCAATTTTATGTTGCAGTTTGATGGCTTTTTTCTTGTTGCCAAACGAGCCCACTTGCAAATAAACATTTTTATCTTCTTTGGCAGCCGCGTTTTGCAAATGCGCTAATGCTTGCTTTGAGTCAATTGCTTTGATTTCTACAGAACCGGTTCCGGTTTGATCAATTCCCAGCTTTTTTGCCGCCGAGTACGATAAATCCATCACGCGATCACCATGAAAAGGGCCACGATCGTTAATTCGAACAACAGCACTGCGATTATTTTGCAGATTGGTAACTTGTGCGTAAGAGGCGATAGGCAAGGTGTTATGTGCTGCCGTCATGGCATACATATCGTAGATTTCGCCGGATGCTGTTTTTTTGCCGTGGAACTCTGGGCCATACCAGGAAGCTATACCCTGTTTGATATCGGTAGTTGCCGCATTTAAATCATCTTCTGGAGAAGAAGATGATTCATCAGCCTTGCCAAGATGAAGAATTGAATGGTGTCTTAATTTATAATTGGATGTTGCGGAGGAGCTTGATAAGTGTGATGTTTCCGGAGATTTAATTTGTTCCGTCGAGCAAGCACTCAACAGAAACACCGTGGTCGTTATTAGTAATCTTTTCATGGGAATGCGCCTTTGGTCTTTAAGATTGCTTCACCTAGCTGATAAACGGCCATCGCATATAAAGGACTGTGGTTGTAGCGGGTAATGACATAAAAGTTGTCTAAAGCCGCCCAAAGTTCTTCGCCATTTGCCTGTTCAAAGCTAAGCAGTTTTACTTTAGTGTCTAAAGGAAATTGCCTCGAAGTTTTTAAGTTGAGCGATTCTAGCTCGACAAGTCTTAAGTCGGGCTTAAGTCCGTCATTAAGAAATTTTTTATATTGGTCATCAGTCGCTGTTACCGGAAACGCGATTTCCTGACCAGTTTGCCATTCATGCTTGGCAAAATAATTAGCGACACTGGCAATCACATCGCCGGGGTTATGCCAGATATCGCTTTGACCATCTTTATCGTAATCCACCGCAAAACTTCTAAAACTGCTGGGCATAAATTGCGGCAAACCCATTGCTCCGGCATAAGAGCCCTTTTGATCAACCGGATTAAAATGCTGGTCACGACAAAGCAATAAATAATTTTCTAACTCACTGGTAAAGAATGTACTTCGGGGAGGATAGGCAAACGCCAGCGTAGACAGCGCATCGACCACGCGATGTTTGCCGGTGTTCTTGCCGTAAGACGTTTCCACGCCAATGATGGCGACAATTATTGACGCAGGCACACCGTAGACTTGTTCAGCATCAGCCAAAGCTTTGGCATTGGCTTGCCAAAACATTACACCGGCAGTGATCCGCTCTTCGGTCAGAAAAATACGCCGATATTTATGCCAGGGCATACCCTCGGAAGGGGATGCAATACGTTTGAGGATGTCGCCTTTGATCTCAACTTTGGCAAACAATTCCTCAAGCTCGGATTCATCAAACTGATGTTTGCTGACCATTTTTTCAATGAAAACCTGCTGCTTGGACTGACTCTCTTTGACATCCCCAGTACAAGCTGCCAGGGAAATTCCGGCAAATGTCAGCGCAATGCGATTGAGAGCTCGAGATATTTTCATGGATGCGTTAAGAATTTTTTATGCGTGTGAATGGACATTAGTATGCCAAAACCCGCCAGCAGCGTAACGATAGACGTCCCACCATAGCTGACAAGCGGCAACGGCACCCCTACAACCGGCAGTACACCAATCACCATGCCGATATTGACAAAGACATAGACAAAAAACGTAAACGCCAAGCTGCTGGCTAGCAATCGACTGTAAGTATCTTTGGCTTGAGAAGCGATATACAGGCAGCGCGCGATGATAAGTAAATACAACATCAACAAGCCGACACAGCCAAGCAAACCAAACTCTTCGGCAAATACTGCAAAAATAAAATCGGTTGAACTTTCCGGTAAAAAATCGAGTTCAGATTGCGTACTACCTAGCCAGCCTTTGCCGTGTATGCCACCCGAACCAATGGCAATTTTCGACTGAATAATATGGTAGCCACGCCCCAAAGGATCTGCTTCCGGATTTAAGAAGGTATGCACTCTATCCTTCTGATAATCGCGCATAAAATGCCAAATCACCGGCGTTAAACCTGCCAATGTTGCGGCAATCGCAGTCATCAACCACCACGACAAACCGGCAAAAAATAATACCGCCGCACCGGAACTGGCTACCAGCAAAGCAGTTCCCAAATCCGGCTGCTTAGCAATCAGTAGCGTCGGTACAATAATAAGCACTGTCGCGATAAACAGATTTTTGGCTCGAGGCGGTAAAGGGTGCTCTGATAAATACCAGGCAATCATCATCGGTGTGGTGATTTTGATCATTTCCGAAGGCTGGAAGCGGAAAAATCCTAAATCAAGCCAACGTTGTGCGCCTTTACCAATTTGCCCAAGAATCAACACGGCAACCAGCAACACAATACCAATACCAAATAACAATGCCGAATAGCGTTTGAATTGATAAGGATCAACATGAGCCAAAGCGGTCATTAGCAAAAAAGCCAGGCCTACTCTTGCCCCTTGTCGCATCAAGACATCCATATCCTGACCGCTGGCACTATAAAGAATCACCATGCTCAACATCGAAATTAACAGCAGAGCTAAGAGCAGAGGAATATCAATATGCAGCTTTCTTAGCAGGGTTCCGATTAATGAAGGCGGTTGAAATTGCTCACTGCGGGTTTCATTCTTCATGGCTTTCCTCTAAGAATTGCTTTATGACCTTGGCAGCAATAGGCGCAGCCATTGACCCGCCATGGCTACCATGCTCGGCAATAACGGCCACCGCAATTTTCGGATCGTCCGCAGGTGCCAGCGCAATAAACAAGGCATGATCACGTAGATTGAAGGGAATATTATTTTCGTTGTAGGTTTCTTCCTGCTTGATACTGTAGACCTGTGCCGTGCCTGTTTTTCCTGCAATTTGATAAGAGATCCCCTTGCTTATCAGCTTGGCGGTGCCATGATCGCTGTGCACCACATTGGTCATCGCCGCAATAATTTTATTCACATTCTCAGGGTTTAAATGCATTGATCCTTCGTGCGTCTCAGGGCCCGGCGAGGTGGTATGGGCACTGATGATCTTATCCACCAGAAAAGGCGTCACCATATCGCCATGATTGCCCAGAGTCGCCGTAGCCCTGGCAAGCTGCAGCGGAGAAACTTGTAAATAACCTTGGCCGATGCCGGTAATAATGGTCTCTCCCGGATACCAGGCCTGCTTTTTCTGCTGCCGTTTCCATTCCTGCGAAGGCAATAAGCCAACTTTCTCGCCGAGAAGATCTATCCCTGATTTTTCGCCAAAACCAAACTTCTGTAGAAACCGATGCATTCGGTCAATGCCCAGCACCGAAGCCAGATTGTAAAAATACACGTCGCAAGATTCGGTGATTGCTTCATTCATATCAACCGAGCCATGACCGCACTTTTTCCAGTCCCGGTATTTATGCGTCACATTCGGAAGCTGATAATACCCAGGGCAAAAATGCTTCTGTTCATAGCTGATTGCATTGTATTCAAGACCGGCCAAAGCAATAAAAGGCTTCATCGT
>JABFRC010000154.1 GCA_013141375.1 Methylococcaceae bacterium
TCATTACGGCATGGTCAAAGAACAAGGCATCGGCCCCGGCACCAGTCCTGAGCGGGTGAGTTCAATTAAGGTGCCGGGGCCGATGCCTTGTTCTTTGACCATGCCGTAATGATGGGCAGTAGCTCTGGAGATGATGGCACCGCTAAGCTTGGTAGGTTCCAGTTCAGCGACAGGATTCACACGGCCGGATCGGGAAGTTTGCGCAGTCACCGCCAGCACCTTGACTTCAGCGGTTTCAATATTGCTTTTATAAGCAATCTGCCAGCGATGGTGATGGCGTGTAGCGCCGACATGTCGCTTTATCTGTTCATCAGTGACTTCTATAACGACACCATCGACATCGAAATCGACAGTTGTCAGCATTTCGTCGACGACTGTATCAAACTGATCGATTAAGTTGGTTGCAGTACCAGACCAATTAGGGAGCTGAGCGAATGGATAAAACACTGCAGCTTTTTCCTGAATGGCTTCCAGCGCTGGTTGTTCGAGGTCCTTTTCTTTGATGATGCTGGCTTGGAAATTCCGGGTGTTATCAAACACATCGGCCAAATTGGTTTCAAAATAACTTTTGCTCACCACAATTTCGCCTGGACCCTGGCCTCTTATGCCGTTGCCGGCGACGATCAGTCCGCGCTCAAAAACTCGGCTAATATCGGTGCCTTTACGGCCGTCGCCACGGGTATAAAGTGACGTGCCATCATCATAGGCGGCAAAACCATCCAGTTTGGGCGTGGCTCTGAAGATTAAAGCGTCTGAGTTGATGCCGATTTCTTCGGCTGCTTTTTCTATTCGAGCCAGCCATCTTTTGATGCCGTCCAGGGAGTAGGTTTTCTCTGTGGAAAGCATGTGCTCGGGTAGCTGTACAGTTTTTCCGGCAATGACTTTATCGGGTTCAGGTTCAACCGCTTCTAAAAATGGATGATTGGGGTATCGAATCTGTAAGGCGGCCAGATAAACGCTATCGTAAACGGCATCTGAAATTATTGAATTGCCCGCACGATAGCGGGCATTGCAAAGCTGCAAGAATTCCAGCAGCTCTTGATCATCGAGCTGGCTGGAATCCGCTTGAGAAATTAATTGTTGAATGCGCTCTGAAGAAAGATGGGGCGTTGTTAAGCTCGAATCGATGGGCATGGTTTGTACAACTGAGTGTTGTTCTAATTATAAACTCTGCCGCAAAGCCAACACGGTCGCGTCGGTCAATGGCTGTCTTCTATGATCAAGGATCAGACCGTCGAGCTCTTCAGCCAGCAATTTGATGGTGTCCACATAATCATCGAACACGGCTTGAGCATCATCCAAGGCTTCGGGTTGCATAAAAAATACGATGCCGGGGCAAAAGAAATTATCCAGATCATGGTCGGGAAAAGTGCCAGGTTCGACCATGCAAGCAACGCCAAAATCTACCAGGCGGTTTTCATCCAGGCGCTCAAATATTTTTAAACTGCCATATTCGAGACCGACTCTCTTGAAGGCGTCGACCAAGTTCCTACCGTTAAAGTCTTCATCGGCTTTGGTGATAATGCTGAATTGAATGATCGGCGGCGTCACCAGTCTTGGCTGTGGCTCTCCATCGTCATCGATATCCCCGACGTACCAATTGTCTTCCGGTTCATCGTCATCATCGTCTTCGAAGTAATGATCGACATTTTTTTGATCCAGAGGAGGGTCTAGTGGCACGACTTCAAAATCATCTTCGGCTGATACTCTTAGCGACGGGTCCGGGTTGACGTCGAGTTCGTCCTCGAATATTTCCCTGTCTTCACGGGTGTTTTTGTCTTTGATATAGGCCCAAGCCAACATGCCTAATACGACTAATAAACCGGTGGCAATAATTACTATTCTTAAAATTTCTTTATCCATTAGTTTTCCGCCAGACTCACTGCTTCTTCAATATCAACTGCGACCATCCGGGACACCCCGGGCTCTTTCATGGTAACACCGGCCAGCTGTTTTGCAATTTCCATCGTCGCTTTATTATGGGAAATGTATAAAAATTGAACCGATGCCGACATTTCTTCGACCATTTTTGAAAAGCGACCCACATTGGCATCATCCAGAGGAGCATCAACCTCGTCCAGCAAACAAAACGGTGCGGGATTGAGTTCAAAAATTGAAAACACCAGAGCGACTGCGGTGAGTGCTTTTTCTCCACCCGATAACAAATGAATGGAGCTGTTTCTCTTACCGGGTGGCCTAGCAATAATGTTAACGCCGGATTCCAGCAAATCTTCTTCGGTCAATTCCAAATAGGCCTGGCCGCCGCCGAATAATTTAGGAAATTTTTCCTGTAACCCGGTATTTATTTTATCGAATGTTTCTTTAAAGCGCAGCCGGCTTTCCTTGTCAATTTGATTGATGGCCTTTTCCAGCGTCTCCAAGGCTTCGATAAGATCGGCATGCTGTTCGTTTAAAAAGTTCATGCGCGCGGATTGGGATTGGTATTCCTCTATCGCGGTTAGATTGATGGTGCCCAAACGCTCGATTTGTCCGGCTAAATCATCAACGGTGCGTTTCCAGCTCTGCTCATCGGCATGAGCAGGCAACGTTTGCAGCACAAGACTGGCATCAGCATCGATTTCTTTGAGTTGTTCATTAACGGTTTGCTGGCGGACTTGGCTTTCTTGCAGTTCAAAACGGAGTTTGTCCAAAGCATCTTTTTGATGTTCCAGCGCACGTTGTACACGGGTATGTTGTTCGGCAGATTCGTTGATGGCGTTTTCAATGTCTGTTTGCAGCAGACGCTGGTTTTTTAGCTCAGCTTCCAGCTGATGTTTTTGCAGGCCCAATTCTTCCAGACGACATTTTTCATCATCGAGGGGCGTTAAGGTGACATGAAGCTTGTTCTCCAGTTCTACAATGCGTTCCAATGATTGCTCATGTTGTATCTGCAAACGTTCGATTTGCTTGGTGGTCGAGCTTTCAGAGCTTCGCAACGATTCAATCTTGGCGATCAGGCTGTAGACCTGCTGCCTGGCTTCGTTGACCGTTTGCTCGGTATTTTGCTGGAGTGCTTGCAGTTCCTGATTTAACGATTCCAGGGTTTGCCGTTGTTGCTCCTGGCTTTCTGTAACGATTTCGGCTTGTTCCAGCAGTATTTCCGCTTCGGCGATCTGTTCGACATAATCGGTTTTGCTGCGTTGTATATCTTCCAGCTCATCGTTCAATTGCTTTAAGCGGCGCTGCTGTTGTTCCAAGTGAGCGGATTGAGCGCTGACCTGGGATTTTTTTTGTGAGAGTTCCGAACTCAATTGGTTGTGTTGGCTCTGGATGGATTCGCGCTGATGCTCAGCAAGCTTAAGGCTGGTTTCGGTGCTTTCCAGCTGTTCTTCACTTTCATCAATTTGCAGATGCAGCTCTTCCTGACGTTGTTTTAATAGACGCAATTCTTGCTCACGCTGCAACACGCCGGTTTTGCTGTCTTTGCTGCGGATGATTTTTATCCAGCCGGGACCAAACCAAGTGCCATCTGCGGTAATGACTGATTCGTGCGCTTGCAGCTGTAAAGACAGTTGCCGAGCCTCTGTAATGCTGTCAGCAAGGTAAACGCCTGCAAGTAGCGCGCCTAAATTCCAGGGTGCAGTGACTTTATCGAGTAAGCGTTGAGCCTTGGTGTTGCCAATGTCAGATTGAGTGCCGCGTTTTTCCAGCAAGGCGATGGAGTCTTCGTTAAGTTGCGTCAATGCCGCAATAATTGCATCGCCATTGTCGATACAAATCGCTTCCAAATAACTGCCCAACACGGTTTCAACAGCCGTGTGCCAGCCGGGTTGTACGTCGATAATTTCGGCCAGACGTTGATTGCCTGTTAACTGATGCTGTTCCAGCCAGGCGCTTAAGTGCTTGTTATCCTTGCCCATCGCGTGCTGCTGCAACAATTCCAGCGAGGTGATTTTGCCGCGCACATTATGCAATTCCGATCTAAAACTATGCAGCTGGTCATGATGATGCTTGACTTGCTGGCGTCTTTCGCCGATTTCTTGATGCAGCTTTTCAAGTGTGTCGTGAAGTTCGTCTCGTTGATCTTCGATCAATTCAATATGGTGGTTCAGCGTGGCAATATCTTCATTTAACTGGCTGCCGACAAGTTGACTGTGCTCTTCTTGCAGTTTGTCTATACGGCCTTGTAATTGCCTGTTCTGGTTGTCCAGTTGAGTGATTTTTACGCGTTGAATTTCGGCCTGTTCCCGATATTTGGCGCTAGTGGTTCGGTATTCATCCCATTGGGATTGCCAGTTACTACGCTGTTGCTGCATGTCTTCCTGATTGTGCAGAAAGTCTTCCTGTCTTTCCTGGGCAATAATCAGAGACTCTTCTGTCATCAACAAGGTTTCTTTAATTTCTTCCAGTTGCTGAAAGTCGATTTCCAGTTGCTGTTGAGATTGCTCGGCTTGTTGTTGCAAGCGGCTGATTTCCTTGCTAGTTTCTTCGTGGCTGAGTTCGCTGTGCTTGATGGTTTGTTCAAGGCTGCTGACTTGAGCAACGATGCCGTAGTAATCACCCTGAGCAATATCCAGTTTTTGTTGCTGGGCTTTATGCTCGGCGCGTTTGTTTTCGATGTTGGTATCCAGATCGCGCAATTCCACAAACAGGCGATTGTGTTCAGCTGCGACGCTGTGCAATTTGTTTTCCAGGGTTTGTGCGGCTTGGTGATAGGTTTGCCAACGCATTGCCAGTAATTCCAATTTGTAGCGGCGTTCTTCTTTCTTTAACTCGGTATATTTTTCGGCTTTTTCAGCTTGTTTTTGCAGGTGCTTGAGTTGCTTTTCGACTTCTTCGCGCAAGTCATCCAAGCGCTCCAGATTTTCCCGGGTGTGTTGCATGCGAGTTTCGGTTTCGCTGCGGCGTTCTTTGTATTTGGAGATGCCGGCCGCTTCTTCGATATGAATACGCAGATCTTCCGGCTTGGCTTCCACCATTCGGGAAATGGTGCCTTGCTCGATAATCGCGTAACTTCGGGAGCCTAAGCCGGTTCCAAGAAAGATATCGGTAATATCCTTACGTCGGCAACGCGAGCCATTGAGCATATATAAAGACTGACCGTCACGACTAACCTGGCGCTTGATGGATATGGTGTCATATTGGGAATATTCGCCGCCCAATTTGCCTTCGCTATTATCGAAAACCAGTTCGACCGAAGCGGTGCTGACTGGCTTGCGCCCGGATGAGCCGTTAAAAATCACATCGGCCATGCTACCGCCGCGCAAATGCTTGGCTGAGCTTTCTCCCATCACCCAGCGTACCGCATCGATGATGTTGGATTTACCGCAACCATTCGGCCCAACTATCGCGGTCAGGTTGCCGGTAATGGGGATAACGGTGGTGTCGACAAAGGATTTGAAGCCAGAAAGTTTGATTTTTTCCAGTCGCATAACTGGTAGAATGTCCCGGTAATAAGCTAAGAAGCCGGGCATTATTAACGATATTGCCTAGAGTTTCGACTTTTTTAACACATCACAGTAAAGACAACATGACTACACAACCAAGCAAAAATCTGGAAACCTTCGACAATCCGCAATCTGGCCGTGATTATACGATCCGTTTTGACGTCCCTGAGTTTACCTGTTTGTGCCCAAAAACCGGCCAACCGGATTTTGCGACGTTTCAAATCGAATATGTGCCGGCGAAATTGTGTGTGGAGCTTAAATCACTGAAGTTATATATGTGGTCATTTCGTGAGCAAGGCGCGTTTCACGAAGCGATTACCAATGAAATTCTTGACGACATTGTTAAAGCCATTCAGCCCAATTTCATTAGAATTCGCGGTGTGTTTAATGTACGTGGCGGCATTTATACGACTGTCATTGTTGAACACAAAGACCAGAACTGGCATGCGCCGGAGTTGGTTAACCTGCCATAATTCATGGCCAAAACGTATTACACCAGTGATATTGCCGTCGCATTAAAATACGACGGCAAGAATGCGCCCAAGGTTACGGCCAAAGGCACCGGCTTAACGGCCCAGCAAATTCTTGAACTGGCTGAAAAATACAATATCCCCTTACAAACCGACACGGATCTGGTCAATATACTGGCCCAGATTCCGCTTGGTGATGAAATACCCAAAGAACTCTACCTTGCCGTCGCAGAAGTTATCGCATTCGCATACTTTCTAAGCGGAAAAACTCCTGGTAACAACTAATCATGACTATTAAAGATACCCTTATTTACAAGCTTCAAGATGTATTACCTCAACATGCCTTGTCCGGCTTGATGAGTAAGCTAACGCATTGCGAAAACAAAATCTGGAAGAATCTGTTTATTCGCCAGATTATCAAGCATTACGGCGTCAATATGGATGAAGCCTTGGAGCCGGATATTAATGCTTATAAAAGTTTTAACCATTTTTTTACCCGTCAATTAAAGCCTGAAGTCAGGCCTTTGGTGTCTGAACTTGGTGCAGTTGCCAGCCCCGCCGATGGCGAGGTCAGTCAAACCGGTCAAATAACTAATGGCGATATTTTTCAGGCTAAAGGCAAAAGCTTTACGGCAGTTGATTTGTTGGGTGGCGATGCCGAGCGAGCCGAGCCGTTCAATAACGGGGTATTTACCACGATTTATCTTTCGCCCAAGGATTACCACCGTTTGCACATGCCATTGACCGGCACCTTAAGAGAAATGGTACATATTCCTGGAAAATTGTTTAGCGTTAATACTGCCACGACGCGTTCCGTACCCGGACTGTTTGCCAAAAATGAACGCGTTGTCGCTATTTTCGATACCGAAGTTGGGCCGATGGCATTGGTCTTGGTAGGCGCTATTTTTGTCTCCAGCATAGAAACCGTTTGGCATGGTGTGGTGACGCCGCCGACAGCAAGCACAGTTATGACTTGGTTCTATCAAAAGAAGAAAGCGGTAACTTTACAAAAGGGCGAGGAAATGGGCCGGTTTAACATGGGCTCAACCATCATTGTGTTGTTTGGCAAAGACAGCGTGAAATGGGCTGAGGATTTCAGCGCGGATAAACCCGTGAAGTTAGGCGAGAAGATTGGTCAGGTGATACTTTAAAGCCATATTTTAACCAACAAGATTAGTTTCTATACACCACGGTTGATCCGTGGTGCTTTTATCTAAATTCAACTGGATTTTTTATCCAGCTCCTTTAGATGTTTTAGCTTCTCACTAATTTTAATTTCAAGTCCTCTGGGCGTGGGCTGGTAATAGCGGGTTCCAGTCAATTCATCCGGAAAATAATTTTCGCCAGCGGCGTAGGCTTCCGGTTCATCGTGGGCATACCGATAGGCTTTGCCGTAATCCAGCGATTTCATCAGTTTGGTCGGTGCATTTCTTAGATGTACCGGTACGCCTAAACTACCGCTGGTTTTGGCATCCTGCATTGCCGCTTTGTAGGCGACATACACGGCATTGCTTTTGGGCGCACAGGCCATATAAACGACGGCTTGGGCCAGCGCGAGTTCACCTTCAGGACTGCCCATTCTTTCTTGGGCATCCCAGGCATTCATACACAGTTGCAAGGCTCTGGGATCAGCATTGCCAATATCTTCTGAAGCCATTCTGACAATACGCCTGGCCAGATAAGCAACATCGCAGCCGCCGTCCAGCATACGGCATAGCCAATACAATGCAGCATCCGGTGCACTGCCGCGCACGGATTTGTGCAAGGCAGAGATCTGGTTGTAAAACTCTTCGCCCTGTTTATCAAATCGCCTAACTCCGCCAGTTAACACTTCGGTTGCGATGGCTTCATCAATTATGTGGCTATGTTTTGCTGAGGCCAGTTCGACGGCAATTTCAAGTAAGTTCAGAAGCCTACGGGCATCTCCATCGGCAGCTTGGGCGAATTGAAGTTTGATGTCGTCAGCAATTTCGACACCTTGCGAGCCCAGACCATGTTGGCGGTCGCTTAAGGCTTTGTTGATCACTTCCAGTAAGTCTTCAGTAGTCAGTGAGTTGAGAACGTAAACACGCGCTCTGGACAATAAGGCGTTGTTTAACGCAAAGGAGGGATTTTCAGTAGTTGCGCCGACAAAGTAAACGGTGCCGTCTTCGACATGGGGCAGAAAGGCATCTTGCTGAGCTTTGTTAAAGCGATGTACTTCATCGACAAATAAAATAGTGCGACGATTTTGTTGCTGTTGGATGCTTTGAGCTTCTGCGACAGCTGCGCGTATTTCTTTGACGCCGGATAAAACCGCGGATATTGGCATGAACTCCGCATCAGAGTGCTGGGCAATCATCCGCGCCAAGGTAGTTTTGCCTGTACCCGGCGGGCCCCAAAAAATCATTGAGTGCAAGCGTCCCGAGGCGATGGCCTCATAGAGCGGTTTGCCGGGTTTCAATATATGTTGTTGACCGACATAATCAGCCAGCGTAGTTGGCCGCATCCGGTCGGCCAGCGGTTTGGTGAAGTCGTCAAAGATCAAGACGGGATGCTCTTATTTTTTTATTCGGAAAAGACATCGACGCCTTTGGGCGCTTTGAAATCGAATAAACCGGCTTGTAATGGGGCGTTGAGCTTTACATTAGAAAAATAAATGCGTGTGAGCTGGCCAAAATTATCGCTGAGTTCCATGCCGCTCAGTGAGCCTTTTTCAAGGCCGATCAACACATATTTAAAAGTGCTTTCCTGGCTTTTAGGTAACAGTCTGATCCATTGCATATCACCATCAACGCCTTGTGTTTCTATGGTGAAGTTGTCTTCCAGTGAAATATCGCCAGTCAGCAATAGAGCAGGGGTAGAGCCTAATGATTCATCAAGCTTTTTGACGGTAACCTGTTCCAGATCGGCATCATAAAACCAGACTTTCCCGGAGTTGGAGACAATTTGTTGTTGAAATGGTTTTTGATAATCCCAGCGAAATCTTCCCGGATGCTGTAAGTAAAAGGTGCCAAAACTGGTTTGTTTGGGCGTACCCGCTTCATTGAGCAAGACTTGCTTGAAATCGGCGCTAAAAGATTTTGAATTCTTTAAAAATGCCTGGAGTTGTTTGACGGGTTGATCTTCCGCCTGGCTTACCATTGGTGCCAACAAAAATAAGGCAGATAAGGTTAACAATTTAAGTGTGTTCATAAGTTCTGCTTATAGGC
>JABFRC010000297.1 GCA_013141375.1 Methylococcaceae bacterium
ACCCATTGTCGTAATATTCATGGCGGATTCCTCTTCTTCAGTTAGGTGGTTGACATACGCTTCCACTTTGGCACACCACGATGCCGTAGGGAAGAGGAGGAGTCCATACCATTAACCTACGCAGCTATTTGAAGATCACTTTTGAATTTCGACATATAAGCGAAATAACCAGTTTGGGTAGGGTGGGAAGCGTTTTTCTGCCCACGCGGCACAACGCGGTGATGCAAACGGTGGGCAAAAAACCCTGCCCACCCTACATTTGATTGCCTGCTATACTGAATTCATTCGTTGGCTGAACCATTATCACTATGTCACGTTACCGCCGTGCCGATACGCCTGGTGCAACTTATTTCTTCACCGTGGTCACTTATCGCCGTCGTCCGATTCTTTGTGATGCTCCGGTACGTGCGGTATTGCGCGATGCCATCAAAACCGTGCAATCACGACATCCTTTTACTATCGATGCCTGGGTTTTATTGCCCGATCATTTGCATTGTGTTTGGACACTACCGCCGGGCGATGCGAATTACTCATTGCGCTGGAGCTTAATAAAACGCACGGTTACTTTGGCATGCGGCCAACATTATCATCGGGCCGATTGGATGTCGGCATCTAAAACAAAACATCGTGAAGCAACATTTTGGCAACGTCGCTATTGGGAACATCAAATTCGCGACGAAACCGATTTCATCCGGCATGTTGATTACATTCATTACAATCCGGTCAAACATCAACATTGCCCACGGGTGGTGGAATGGCCGTATTCAACGTTCCACCGATATGTTGCCCAAGGCGTTTATTCGGTTGATTGGGGAGGTAATGGATTTGACTTAAGCTTTGGGGAATGACTTCGCGTGGGCAAACGATAAAGCCATTTGCCCACCCTACCAGGCTTTGCCATGGCCATCCACACCGTGGACCTGAAATACATTCTTTGCAAGATCTAAACCCATTGTCGTAATATTCATGGCGGATTCCTCTTCTTCAGTTAGGTGGTTGACATACGCTTCCACTTTGGCACACCACGATGCCGTAGGGAAGAGGAGGAGTCCATACCATTAACCTACGCCGCTGCACCGTTCGAACGACGTATTAGCTTCCTGCACGTACCAAGGCCAAGAATGAAAGGATTGCGGTAACCGTAGCAATAGTAATTACAGAAATTACTACTAAAGGCCGATCAAGGAATTGGTTTTTGATTCGGTCATACAAAGTAGTTCCGCGTGAATTTATATAACGTTGTATCTCCAGAGAAAGTTCTCTGCGTAATTCATGTTCATTCAATTCTATCTCCGCAGACAAATTCATATATGGCTCTAGCATTGTTTTATTTTGTAAGGATGTAACAATAACGTTCATCTGTTCGAGATAAAAACTCTCGAGGAAGAGCTTTCGGTTTTTAAGCCACTCCACTGCGTTGTCCGGTAGTGTTTTGTCTACCTTGCTGGGTCTAGAGATATTAATGTCTTCAGAGATTGTGGTCAGAATAGTCCTGCGGCTTTCCGCCAATTCTTTTACTAGCTCATCGTGGCCACGCTTCACAGTTGCTCCTGAATGGAACATGCCGCGAGCATTCATTTCGTTTTTGATAGACGTGAGGGTCTGAGTAAATGCCTTGTCTCTATCAATAAATCGAAGTCTAAGTATCTCTTGCATGCACATGCGTCCCCGAGGAAGCTAACATCAATTAGACAACCTGATGACAAAAACTTTGTGTCATCAGGTTGTCTAAATAGTTAAAAAAATTAAAAATCCATTTAATATCAATCGTATAAAAGAATTTGTCATGTCCTAAATGATTTGTAACCCCCTTCATTAAGAACGCTCCAGTTTCAAGCTTTTTCTGGCAGTCTCTATCGCCACCTTAACCGTCTCCGGTGCAGTCCCGCCAATATGCTTACGTGAAGCGACAGACCCTTCCAATGTTAAATACTCAAACACATCGGCAGTAATCAATGCGGAAAATTGCTGCAACTCAGGTAATGAAATCTCCGACAAATCGCGCCGGCTTTCTATGCCCAAGCGCACCGCCAGACCGACCACTTCGTGGGCATCGCGGAAGGCCATGCCTTTGCGGACCAGGTAATCAGCCAGGTCGGTGGCGGTGGCGAAACCGCGTTTGGCGGAGTTATACATATTGGCTTTTTTCGGGGCGATGTGCGGCACCATGTCGGCGTAGGCGCGCAGGCAGTTGATCAGGGTGTCGGCGGTGTCGAACAGCGGTTCTTTATCTTCCTGGTTGTCTTTGTTGTAGGCCAAGGGCTGGCTTTTCATCAACATCAACAGCGATACCAAATGCCCGGTGACGCGGCCGGATTTGCCGCGCACCAGTTCCGGCACATCGGGGTTTTTCTTTTGCGGCATGATCGATGAGCCGGTGCAAAAGGCGTCGGGCATTTCGATGAAATCAAACTGGGCGCTGGACCATAAAATCAGTTCTTCGGAAAAACGCGACAAGTGCATCATGATCAAACTGGCTGCAGCAGTAAATTCAATCGCAAAATCGCGGTCGCTGACCGAATCCAGTGAATTGGCTGACGGACGGCTAAAGCCCAGCAGTTGGGCGGTCAAGTGCCGGTCGATTGGGTAGCTGGTGCCTGCCAATGCGGCCGCACCCAGCGGCATGACGTTAAGGCGCTTTTTGCAATCCTGCAGGCGTTCGTGGTCGCGGCTTAACATTTCAAACCAGGCCATTAAGTGATGGCCAAAGGTAATCGGTTGAGCGACTTGCAGATGCGTAAAGCCGGGCATGATGGTATCGGCGTTTTGTTCGGCCAGATCGATGATGGCGTTTTGCAGTCGGACCAGTTGCGCGGTGATTTGCTCGATTTCGTGGCGTAAATACAGGCGAATATCGGTGGCGACCTGATCATTACGCGAACGGCCTGTGTGCAGTTTTTTACCGGCGATGCCGATCATGTCGGTCAATCGCGCTTCGATGTTCATGTGCACATCTTCTTGTTTGATGGACCAGACGAATTCACCGTTGAGAATTTCTTCAGAAATCTGCCCCAAGCCTTCAATAATCGCATCGCGCTCCTGTTCGGTCAGAATGCCGCTGGCCGCCAGCATGGTGGCGTGGGCGATGGAGCCTTGAATATCCTGCTGGGGCATGCGCTGGTCGAAATCCACCGAGGCGGTGAAGACTTCAACAAACGCATCGGTGGCTTGGGCAAATCGGGCGCTGGAGAGTTTTTCGGTATTAATGTTGGTCATGAGCTTGAGTGTGATTAAGTCGTTAAGATGGTGGGAATTATACAGGCAAAGTCTTGGCTGGAACGAAACTCGGGTGGGGCAGATGTTGGTTTTAACAATTTAGTTTAAAGCCATGTGTGATGATAATTTCAAAGTTGCTTTGCTCCCTCTCCTACTGGAGAGGGTTGGGGTGAGGAGGCTAAAATCAATCACTTATATTCCCCTCATCCCGTCCTTCTCCCGCTGGAGAAGGGGCGAACAGTCAGCGTCAATTAAGAAAAAAACTGGTGTGCATAGGTTAGCAAGCAGGAGAGGGAGTGGAGATTTGCTACATACTGTATTTTTTAAGTTGCCTCTCCAAAGCCCATTGCACATGTTCTTTGACAAGATCGGAAGGATGCTGGAGTTTCTCTTTTAACGCGTCATTGATTTGTTTGGATGCTGTTGCGTTGCCTAACGCCACAGCAATATTCCTCAACCAGCGCTCGTGACCAATGCGCCGTATTGCCGAGCCTTCGGTTTTTCTTAAAAACTCATCCTCAGTCCAGGCGAATACGTCCAGCAGTTGTTGGCTGTTGAGTCGATGTCGGGGATGAAAATCACCTTCACCGGTGGCTTTGGCAAAGCGGTTCCATGGGCAGACCAGCTGGCAATCGTCACATCCGTAAATGCGATTGCCGATTAACGGCCGCAAGTCTTCGGGAATGCTGCCATGCAGTTCAATGGTCAGATAAGACACACAGCGCCGTGCATCGACTTGATAGGGCGCAACAATGGCTTGGGTGGGGCAAACATCCAGACAGGCCGAACAGCCGCCGCAATGTGCGCTTGCCGCTTCGTCAATCGGCAAGGGCAAATCGGTATAAATTTCTCCCAAAAAAAACCACGAACCGGCTTTACGGTTGATGACGTTGGAATGCTTGCCGATCCAGCCTAAACCGGCTTTTTCTGCCAGCGCTTTTTCCAGCACCGGCGCGCTGTCGACAAAGGCTCGATACCCGAACGGGCCAACTGCAGCCTCGATTTTTTCGGCCAGTTTTTGCAGGCGATTACGCATCAGTTTGTGGTAATCACGGCCCAGGGCATAACGGGAAATATAGGCAGTGGTGGTTTCCGTCAAGACCTGTTCCATGACGGATTTGCTATCGGTTTGATAGTCCATGCGCACGGAAATAACGCTGACTGTGCCGGGATGCAACTGGGCAGGGCGACTGCGCTTGAGGCCGTGGCGTTGCATGTACTCCATATTGCCGTGAAAATCCTTGTCCAGCCAGTCTTGAAGCTGGATTTCTGCTGCCGATAAATCGGTATCGGTAATGCCAACCTGCTGAAAGCCCAACGCCAGTCCCCACTGTTTGATTTGGCTGGCTAAGGCTTGCAAGGTCGGAGGGTTGAGGGTGTCCATAGCTGACGACAGGAATATAATGGCTGGATATTAAATAGGCGATAACCATAACATGCAAAAACTTCCGATAAAACTCTATCGCGCTGCGCAAGTCAGGGAGCTGGATCGACTTGCTATTGAAGAACATGGCATTCCCGGCATTGAGTTGATGACACGCGCGGGGGACGCGTTATTTCAATCACTGCAAAATCATTGGCCGCAGGCGCGTTCGTTAGCCGTGTTTTGCGGCGCCGGTAACAATGGCGGTGACGGCTATATTGTGGCTCGCCTGGCTTTAGTCGCCGGTTACCAAGTGACAGTCTATGCCGTGTCTGACCCCGAGCAACTTAAAGGTGATGCGCGCATAGCCTGGCAGCAATTTGTTGATGCAGGCGGGCGCATAGTTTCATTTAACGCTGGCTTGGCTATCGATGCCGACATCATTGTTGATGCGCTGCTGGGAACAGGGCTTGATAGACTGGTGACTGGTGATTACGCGGATGCGATTGCGGCCATCAATGCAAATCCAGCCAAAGTATTGGCGGTCGATATTCCTTCCGGCTTGCATGCTGATACCGGCAATGTGTTGGGCGATGCGGTGATTGCCGATGTGTCGGTGACGTTTATCGGCCTCAAGCAAGGCTTGTTTACCGGACTTGCTGCAGACTATTGTGGTGAGATCGAGTTTGCTTCTTTGGCCGTGCCGGACGCTATTTTTGACCAAGTGCAAGCAAGCGCTGCACGAGTCATTTATCAACCCATAAATCCCCGGAAACGTTGCGCGCACAAAGGCCATAACGGTCATGTGCTGGTAGTCGGCGGTGATACAGGTTATTCAGGCGCCGCCAGGTTGGCTGCGGAAGCGGCGTTAAGAGTCGGTGCCGGTCTGGTTTCTGTGGCGACCCGTTCGGAACATGCCGGATGGATGAATTTGAATCGGCCGGAATTAATGTGTCACGGCGTTGAAAGCGCCCAACAGCTATTGCCGTTGCTGGCAAAAGCCAGCGTGATCGTGTTGGGGCCGGGTTTAGGGCAGGGCGAATGGGCCTTGGCATTGTTCAATGCGCTTATAAGCTTGGACAAGCCCGTGGTAATTGATGCCGATGGCTTGAATTTACTGGCGGCTTTCCCTGTGAAGCATTACAACCGTGTTTTGACGCCTCATCCTGGTGAAGCCGCGCGCTTACTTAATTGTTCGACGGCCGATGTTCAGCAAGATCGTTTTGCCGCTGCAGTGGCTATCCAGGCAAAATACGGTGGTGTTGCCATTGTTAAAGGTGCAGGTACAGTGATCGCTAGTGAATATGAAGTGGCGGTGTCCAGCACCGGCAATCCCGGCATGGCTTCCGGTGGCATGGGCGATGTTCTGGCGGGCGTGATTGGCGGTCTGCTGGCGCAAGGTCAGTCTTTACAACAGGCAACGCAGCAGGGGGTTTATATTCATGGCTTGGCAGCTGATAAAGCCGCACAGCAAGGCGGCGAGCGCGGTTTATTGGCCAGTGATTTAATGTCTTATCTTAGAATTTTGGTGAATTGATGAAGCGATTTTTAGAAGACACTGACGCCACCGAACAGTTTGGCAGGGAATTATGGACACAGCTGCCGCCAAAATGTCTGGTTTTTTTACATGGCGATTTAGGGGCTGGTAAAACGACATTGGTACGAGGCTTTTTAAGAGCGGCAGGCCATGTCGGCGCGGTGAAAAGTCCGACTTACAATTTGGTGGAAGAGTACCAAGTGCATGATCGAAAAATCTTACATTTTGATTTATACCGCGTAGCTGATCCGGAAGAACTGGAATGGATCGGCATCCGCGACTATCTGGCACAAGATTGTGTATGTTTTATTGAATGGTCGTCATTGGGTCAGGGTTTTCTGCCCGAGCCCGATGTTGAGATTTTCTTGTCAATTCAGGGAGAAGGACGGGAGTTGCTGATCAAGCAGAATTTGAAAACTCTGTAGGTTGGGTAGAGCAACGCGAAACCCAACATTAACAGCTCAGCAGTGTTGGGTTTTGGCTAACGCCTCTACCCAACCTACACGAATCAAATCAATTCCTGTTTAAACCACCCGATCCGGCAAAGGCTCGCCGGCAAAGTAAGCCGCAAGATTTGCCAATACTTTTTCACCCATGGCGGTACGGGTGCCCAAGGTGGCGCTGCCCAAGTGCGGGAGTAAAGCGACATTTTCCAAGGTTAAGAAACCTTCCGGCACATTGGGTTCGCCTTCATAAACATCCAGACCGGCACCGCGGATAGTGTTGTTTTTAAGCGCATCAATCAGGGCCTGGCTATCCACTACATCGCCACGAGCGGTGTTGATCAGGTGGGCTGACGGCTTCATCAATTTGAGTCGCTCGGCATTGATCAGGTGCTTGGTGGCTGGGCCGCCGGGGCAATGCAGAGAGACAAAGTCAGATACTTGGAGCAGTTGTTCAATAGTCTGGCAGCGGGTAGCATTCAAATCTTCAACGATATAGTCATTCGCCGGGCTTGGGTTGAAGAACACAATCTTCATGCCGAAGCCGTGATGGGCTTTTTTGGCCATGGCTTGGGCAATGCGGCCAAAGCCGATGAGTCCGAGAGTTGCGCCAGTGACATCGGAGCTGAGCATGTGGGTCGGGCACCAGCCGGTCCATTGTTTGGCGCGTACCAGTCGATCACCTTCCGCACCACGGCGGGCTGTCATCAGCAATAAAGTCATCGCTACATCGGCGGTGCTGTGCGTTAACACGCCCGGCGTGTTGGTGATGATCAGGCCCTGTTGTTTGGCGGCATCGACATCGATATGGTTGTAACCGACACCAAAGTTGCCAAGGATTTTGCAGCGTTTGTCGGCAACGTTAATCACTTCAGCCGGGAACGAATCGCAGACGGTAGGGCAAACCGCATCGTAATTTTGCAAAGCCTGTTTGAATTCCTCTCCGGTCAGCGGGCGGTCATCCTCATTTAAGGTAACGTCATAAAGTTCTTTGAGTTTGGCTTCGACCGAAGCGGTCCATTTGCGCGTTACTAATACTTTGGGTTTACTCATACGGGGATTTCTCCAATTCGGAAGACTAATTGATGGCCTAAAGGTAGCAAGATAAGCGCGGAGTCACAAGTGTTCAGGATGTGCTTGATGCTATGGAAATGGGAGACAACGATAACAAATAGCTAAGGCACACATTAAAAAGGCCCAAGCAAACTGGCTGCTTGGGCCTTTTTATATTTGATTAAGATGTTTTAATGCGTAGAGTGTTGCTGATCACGACTTGGCAGGAGTTTGACCAGTTTGGTCAGTGCGTAACCTACGAGCACATAAATGACAGCGGAACTGGCATAAAGCGGGAAGTATTTAGCGACTCTTTGCAGATAGTCACCCCAGGCCATATCCGGAAATTTGCCTGAAAACAGGTAAAAACTGCCGTTTGAAATCATAAATGCCGCGATGACAGCAATCGATAGCAGGCCAAAAGACTTTGCCAATGACGCTGGCGTTGAGTTATTCAAAGTGGCCGCGTAACGACCGGCAATCCACATTACGCCGTAAGTCGGGATAAGAAATACATAAGCAGCAGAGACGCAATAGCTGCTGGTGCCGCCTTGGATGGCGACATAATCAATCAGCGCGGCCAATGCCAG
The DNA here is from genome assembly GCA_013141375.1 of Methylococcaceae bacterium. Taxonomy (GTDB): domain Bacteria; phylum Pseudomonadota; class Gammaproteobacteria; order Methylococcales; family Methylomonadaceae; genus JABFRC01. Next base: position 8,203 of record JABFRC010000297.1, read on the forward strand.
CAAGAATCCAAACAAGATTTTCTTGCGGAAAAAACCGGCAAAGAAAAAAACTGCTAATGACGCATCCGGAAGATGCAGGACATCGCCAAAGTGGTGAAAGCGTGTCAATGTCATTAACGCTATCAAGGCGACTGGTAAATAGTCGATTTGCGGCCATGATTTTGTAGTCATTGTGTTATCTCTGGTTAATTAAATTAGGGTGCTACGTTTTTGTTGGCTTGTTCCGGAAATCTGCGAAGTAAGCGCTTCGCATGCAACATTCCAAAGCAGAAGCTTGGGAATGAGCGTTGTCAGTAACCGGTTAAGGGTTAGTTATTGTAATGGACTGAGACGAAAAAGTTTCTATCGGCAGTATTATACGTGTTTACGGTTTGATAGTTTTTATCTAATAGGTTGTAGAGTTTGGCGCTTAGCATCCAGCTTTTATTAAAGTGGTAAGCGGTACGCAGATCGACGGTGACATAACCGGCCACCTGATTTTTGTTTTTGACATCATCATAACGATAATCTTGCGCCAATACATTCGCGCCCACATCAACGGCGCCAATGCTTCTGGATAAATCAAAGTTCAATGTCTGCTGAGCTCGACGGGGCAATTGCAAGTTAGTTTCCCGGTTTATCGGACTTAACAAATTCATGCCCAACTTGCCGTTCCAGCCGAGAATCTGAGTGCCGATTTCGGTTTCTATGCCGTCAATTTGTGCTTTGCCGATATTTTGCGCGCTGTAATTAAAGGTAACCGGATCCATCACCGGCGTAATCAATTTGTCGATATTGGTGTGATAGGCGCGAACTTCCCAGT
>JABFRC010000240.1 GCA_013141375.1 Methylococcaceae bacterium
TCGCGGCCAAAGACTTCATTCATGATGATGCCGAATGCATCGACGCGACCATTGCCGTAAGGGTTGGTAGGTGTGCTGCGAGCGTTATTTTGATTCAGCCAGTTCAGGTGATCAGACACTTGTGCCTTTAATACGGCCTTGTTAGCCGTATTCGGGTCGGTCAAGACTGCTTGGGCAAAGCGGTTAAATTTTTTCGGTTGGTCTAGCGTCTGTTGTAGTGCCAGAATCAGATTCTGTTCGAACGAGGAGAAATCGCCCAGAGTCGGGGCACCGTCAATGCGGATAGTTTGGCCACGATAGTTGATCTCGCCGGTGTGACAGGCGGCACAGGTCATGCCGACCCAAGCCTCGCCGTTATCGACCGGTTCTTTGGCAAATCCTATCGGCAATCCGTCCGGATTGCTTGGCGTATAGGCTGCATCATCGGCCAGATAACCGAATTGTTCGATGTAGTTGCGGCTGATGAACGGTTTGTCATTATTGGGTTGTTTCAGTGCCAGAAACCATGAGTAAGGCAAAAGGTATGAACCCTGTGGTGTGAAATAAAAGCGCTGACGTTGTTCGCTATTCCAGTTTTGATTCAGATACTGTGCCTCGTTTCCTGTTGCTGCTGCAGTTGAAACCCCGACTGGGCCCAAGCCGGACAACAAGGCTGCGAGAATGCCGATTTTTATTTTATGAAATTGCATGTTTGATCCTCAATAGTGTGAAATCTTACAAGAGCCACGCTAAGCATTGCCGGCGAATAATTCCAGCATTTGAAACCGGAGAGTTTGCAAGAATAAAGTATAGGAAATTCAATCGTCTATGCGTGTAGCGGCCTGATTATGGATACTAGAACGCATACTGTCAAACTCTGATTAGCATGAGCATCAGGTTTTGTGTGATTACCTCAAGCCAAAGTTTAACAGTCAATCAATGCAGAATTGAATTGCATTTAACCCAATCCCGACGATACAGTTTGCGGCATTTACAGGCACGACGACAACTAAAAGCAAGACAAACCAACACCATGAGATTTACCACTAACGTTTTGAAGTTGTCGCCAGGCAGGCTTGTTTTACTTGGTGTTATTTTCTCAGCACTGTTAATTTGGCTGGGAATGGGCTTTAGTCCTCAGCCGCTGTTGGTCAATCGCGCCAACGGGTCCTATGTCGTCATCGACAAAGACGGACATTTGTTACGGCTAAGCCTGACGTCCGATGAAAAATATCGCTTGTGGACGCCACTGGCCGAATTGCCGAAAACCTTGCAAGATGCCACGTTGCATTACGAAGACCGCTGGTTTTATCAACATCCCGGCATCAATCCGATCGCCTTGTGCCGAGCGGTTTTGAGTAGTTTAATTCCCCACCATCGCTGGATGGGCGCATCGACACTGACCATGCAACTGGCCCGCCAGCGCTGGCGACTGAAAACCGATACCGTCACCGGCAAGCTCAAGCAAATGGCTTATGCCTTATGGCTGGAACGCCACTTCAGCAAAACCGAATTGTTACAGGCTTATTTAAACCTTGCGCCCTATGGAGCCAACATTGAAGGTGCGGGGGCAGCGGCCTGGGTGTATTTCCATAAGCCGGTGTCGGCGCTTAGCCTGGATGAAGCCCGTGTGCTGGCACTTATCCCGCAAAATCCCAGCTTGCGAGCGCCGATGAATCCTGCGGCCATGCAAAAGCTGCATCAGGCCTGGCAAACCGCTTATGGTGATGATCCCGGATTCGACAGACTCTGGTTCAAATTGCGTAAGGATCTACCGTTCCGGGCGCCGCATTTAGCCGAGCGCTTGCACAGCTTGTATCCGCAAGCATCAATCCTGCAGTCGACGCTGGATAACACCGTGCAAGAATTGAGCGAAGAATTACTGGCCGGGTTTCTAACGCAACATCGCCTGCAAAGCGTCGTTAATGCCAGTGTATTGGTGGTACATGCACCGACCATGTCGGTATTGGGTTATGTTGGATCGGCCGATTATTTCAATCGCGACATTCAAGGCTATGTCAACGGCTTGAAAGCCTTGCGATCACCCGGTTCCACGTTGAAACCTTTTATTTATGCCCAAGCCATTGCTCAAGGTCTAATTACGCCGGATATACGAATTAAGGATACGCCGTTACGAATGGGCGATTATCAGCCGGAAAATTTTGAACGTAACTTTTACGGCCCATTATCAGCGACCGATGCCTTGGTTCGCAGCCGCAACATTCCGGCCATCAGCTTATTGGCGCAACTGCAAAAGCCGACCTTTCACCAGTTTTTACAGCAAGCGGGCATCCCTATCCCTAAGCAAGCCGCCAATTACGGTTTAAGTTTGGCAATAGGCAGCGCCGAGATTTCGATGGAGGATTTGCTTAGGCTTTACGGCTTGCTCGCCAATAACGGTGAGTTGAAAGATTTACGCTGGTTAAGCCAAAGCGATAAACCAACGCAAGCGGGCAAGCCACTGCTGTTGCCGGAAGCGGCGTTTTTGGTCAGGGAAATGCTGGAAAAAAATCCGCGTCCGCAACGCAGTTTTGGCGGACGCAGTTTCGGTCAACAGCATGCGGTCGCCTGGAAAACCGGCACCTCTTCCGGCCTGAAAGATGCCTGGGCGATTGGCATCATGGACGATTTGCTGGTCGGCGTGTGGGCGGGTAATTTCGACGGCAGCCCCAACCGCCATTTGGTCGGCCGAGAGTTGGTCGGGCCCTTACTGTTTAGCATTCTCGATGCCGTTGCGATGGAACGCCCGCCACCGGCAATCGATCGTCAACCCTTAACTGGTCTAAAGCGCATCGAAATCTGTCCGCTGTCCGGTCAACCGGTGTCACCCTGGTGCCCGCGCGGAAAAACCGGCTGGATTATTCCGGGAGTGTCGCCGATCAAAACCTGCACCCTTCATCGCCAGATCCGGATTAATCCGGCTAACGGTTTACGTTTATGCCCGGACGATAAAAGCCCAGGAGAAACAAGGGTTGCAGAATTTTGGGATAGCGACGAACTGGAATCGTTTCGTCAGGCGGGCGTGAGGCGCGACAATCCACCTCCATTCGATCACGCCTGTGATGATGCCGAAGAAAGCAATGCTGCTGCCAATCCGCCGAAAATCGTTTCGCCGCAAGCTGGCGTAAGTTATCCGGTCAGGGCAGGGCAGCAAAACACCATCGAATTTAGTGCGATTTCTGCAGGCGGGCGACACCGCTTATTTTGGTTTGTCGATGATAATTTCATCGGCGAAGGCACGACGCTATTTTGGCCCGGCAAACCCGGCCAGTTTGCCGTGGCGGTTGTTGATGATCAGGGACAATCGGCAAGTGTCACTTTTAAAGTGGTGCCAACTGATTAAAGATTTCGCGAAAAATAATCCTAATTGGTAAACGCTGCGTTATTGCTGCTGATGATGCTAGAGGTTATTTATAGGTAGATTCAGAAGGGCCGTAACCGGTCTATTCAACCTGTGTTTTCGTTTGGTTGGCGGTTTTTAAGCCAAGTCAATGCACGAAAGCCTAGCAAAAAGAATATTACCAATAGATAAAACAAGGGTTCAGCCAGGTTTCCTTTGAGTTGCCAAAAGTAATGGATAATGGCTGCGCAGACGGCGATATAGATAAAGCGATGCAGTTTTTTCCATGATTTTCCTAGGCGCTTTTTTGCCCATTTTGAGGTTGTCATTGCTAACAAAAAAACAATAAAGTAAGCCAGCACGCCAAACCAAATATAAGAGCTTTCAATGATGTCGATGCCGATGACTTGCCATTCGAGATAGTGATCCGCCAATAAATACCCCAGCACATGCAAACTGGCATAAAAAAATGCGTACAGACCGAATAATTGCCGATAATCTGACATTCCACGCCATTTGGTAAACGTCTGTATCGGTGTAACCGCCAGAGTTATACATAAAAAACGTAAGGCCCAATCTCCCAAGCGAATATGCAGCGCCTGGATGGGATTTGACCCTAAGTTGTCGTAAGCAATATCAAAAACCAACCACAACAATGGAATTAAACATCCGGCAATTGTGAATGGCCATATCCAGTTGAATCGAAAATTCATTAGTAAAAATGCCGAAGATCCATGTCAGTGTAAAGGGATGCTACCTGCTCACCATAGCCGTTAAATAATTCTGTTCGCCTACGCGGGGTGAAAAAACCGCTGCCAAGTTGACGTTCGCTATATTGACTCCAGCGTGGGTGAGCAACTGAGGGGTTCACATTGGCGTAAAAGCCATATTCACCGGGTGAAAATTTATTCCAGCTTGTGGTGGGGGGTGTTTTTAGTAGTTCAATTTTTACAATGGCTTTAATACTTTTAAAGCCGTATTTCCACGGCACAACCAGGCGCAATGGCGCGCCGTTTTGTTTGGGTAAAAAATCCCCGTACATGCCGACCGCTAATAGTGTTAAAGGATGCATGGCTTCATCAATACGCAAACCTTCAACATAAGGCCAATCCAGCATTGCATTCGCGCGTTGCCTTGGCATGGCTTCCGGTTGATAGACAGATGTGAATTTCACAAAACGGGCTGTAGAAAGCGGCTTAACAGATTTTAATAAATCACGAAGCGAAAAACCAACCCAGGGAATGACCATTGACCAGGCTTCAACACAACGAAAACGATAGATATGCTCTTTAAGTGTTTGTTGGCGAAGCACATCTTCCAAAGCATAGGTGCCAGGCTTCTCCACTTCGCCGCTAATTTCAACAGACCAAGGATCGATACGCAGGCTTTGCGCTAATGTGGTGGAATCTTCTTTGTTGAAGGCAAATTCGTAATAGTTTGTATAGTTTTTGATGAGATTGGCTGGACTTGGAGTTAATAATTCGCCAGAAAAATCACCCTTCGGTAAATTGGTCCCAATTGATTTGTCATCAGCAACTGCCGATGTACCAACCCCGGCGATTGTTGTCGCGAGCATGGCCTTGATAATCCTACGCCTTTGTTTAAAAATCAAAGGATCGGTGATTTCACTGGCGGGAATATCATTTTGAGATTTAACTATCATCGATAAACCTAGCTAATTGGCTGTCTGGAGATAATGTCGACACAGCAAAGTCATTTTTGTTTGCCTTTAGGGATCCAGCTGAATAGTTTCCGGATCTTGTTTTCAGTAATAAATGCCAACGAAAAAAGTTGAATAAAATTGTCAGCTTCAATCAATTCCAAGCCAATTTGTGCAGGTACTAATTCTTTACGTGTGCCAAAGATTCGATCCCAAAGTGACAAGACAATTCCATAATTGCTGTCATGCTCACTGCGCAATGTCGAATGATGCGTTCTATGCAAAGAGGGGGTAATGATGACTTGCGATATAAGATCTTCTTTGGGAATGCGGATATTTGCATGATGAAACATCACAAAAAACAGCTCAATAATTTCTATGGAAAGCACCAAATAGGCATTGACGCCAATAACGACTACAAAAATGCATTTATAGATAATTTCCAGTAATAAATCGAAAACATGAAAACGAAATCCAGTTGAAACATTAAATGCTTTATCACTGTGATGCACTTTGTGAAATCGCCACAGATATTCGTTTTTATGACTAGCGTAATGCCAAACATAAATAGCCAGATCAAAGAATGCAAAAGCCAGTAACCATTTTATGGGGCCATCTTCCAACTGACCTAACAATCCGTAAGATGCAAATTGTTGTGCGACAAGAAATAAAGACGAGGCTCTTAAAACTGTCAGAATAATATTATTTACCAAGAATGCCGTCGTATTAGTAACAAACGAATCTTTATAATAATTATGTGGAAAGTGTCGAAAGGGTTTTCGTTTTTCAATAAGTATTAATAGTATGAAAGAAAATGCAGCAAGGCCAAATAAAAATTCATTAAAGAACATACCATTTTCGCTATTGATATTATCAATTGCATTCATAACCTTACCTTTATTTTTTATTGTTATTATTTTCTTGGAATTTCGTTTAATAATTCAGTGAGTGATTTTATTTGATTTTTTGAATCCACTTGATCGGTTATGTCATATTGAACCCCAAGGTAATAAATAACACGTTGTTTCCTATCGAATAAAGGCGTAATTTTTAACCTGTTATAAAATAATGTTCCGTCTTTCTTGTAGTTGCGTAATGTAACTTCAACTGCTTCATGCTTTTTTAAGGCTTCAACAATTTGATACCGCCCATCCTGTTCCCTATCGTCGGCTTGCAGAAAACGGCAGTTGTGGCCGATGATTTCCTCTTGACTGTAACCTGTTAAACGCTCAAATGATTTGTTGGCATAAATGATGGGGGCATCTTCTAAATCGGGATCAGACAAAGTGACACCATTGATACATTCATCCAATATAGCGGACAGTACTTGCGGAATAAGCCCGGCATCTTTTTCAACAATAAAAGCCATAATTTAACTCCAGGGTAATAAATAAAATCTTCTTGATACTAATTGCATTCAGCGATGATTAAATTTTTGATATTTTCAACGGTATTTTCAGCCCCGTCTTCGATTGCAAAACGTATCATTTTTACAAAAGGCCGCATGAAAACCTCAAGCTCCAGCAATTCAAAACGAAAAGTCAAATGCGTTGGTTGTTTTTCTTCGCCCTCTCCCAATAAATAACTGTGCTTAAAAGGCGAATCTATACCTTTAAATATGAGTTTAGAATTTGGCTGATATTCGGTGATTTCAAAAAATGATTCGACTTCCGGCCCATTATCCTTGCGGATTTGTTTAGCTTTAGCACCAATAAAAACGGCATTGCCGTCTAAAGGATGAAACTCAACAACTTCTGTAGCCCATTTGGGATAATTATCAAAAAAATGCTCGCCAATAAAAGAAAAAACATCGTTCGCGGGTTTTTCAATATCTATACTCGCTTCTCCGACGACCGGCTTTGATGAATCAAATGGAAACTTAATTTGCATAGAACTTTCCCCTTAAGAGCGTAGATCTCAACTTATAGTCTTATATGGAACTGTCAACTCAAGTTTCTGCAACTTATTGGTAACCCGACCTACCGGATTTATTTCCAACCGCTAAATCTCTATCTTCATGTTTTAATGACGTTCATTCTGAAAGGAGATCTGCCGATGACTGCCTCTGCCCACCCGGTTGCACATACCCCCAACCGCCAGACTCTTTATGTCGCGATAGCATTAGTGTTAGGTATTTTGGTTGGGGAGTTACTTAACCTGCGCTTTGCGAACACTCCACTATTAACACAACTAATAGAGATTTTTGCGGTGCTGACCGACATCTTCCTGCGCCTGGTCAAGATGATTATTGCGCCGCTGGTGTTTGCCACATTGGTAGTCGGCATGGCCAAAATGGGCGATATTCAAACCGTCGGTCGTATCGGCACCAAGGCGATTCTGTGGTTTTTCTCCGCCTCGTTGTTCAGCCTGTTATTGGGCATGTTGCTGGTGAATACTTTTCAACCCGGCAGCACTTTGCACATGGCCTTACCCGCAGTCGGCACAGACATTGGCTTGCCGCAAGTTAAGCCCACCCTGGCCAGTTTTGCCTCGCACATGTTCCCTAAAAGCATTATTGAAGCCATGGCCAGCAATGAGATTTTGCAAATTGTGGTGTTTTCGATGTTCTTCGGCGTGGCCTGTGCGTCGCTGGGTGAACTGGCACGGCCTACAGTCAAATTACTCGACTCTCTTAGCCATATCATGCTGAAAGTCACCGGCTATGTGATGCATTACGCGCCGGTCGCGGTGTTTTCCGCGATGGCGTCGGTGATCGCGCAAAACGGTATCGGCGTATTGCTGACTTACGGTAAATTTATCGGCGAATTTTATTTCGGGCTGGTGCTGCTGTGTTTTTTGCTGGGCTGCTTTGCCTGTTTATTTATCGGGCGACGAGTGTTTTCATTGCTGCGCCATATTCGCGAACCGATGCTGCTGGCGTTTGGCACGGCCAGCAGTGAAAGCGCATATCCCAAACTATTACAGCAACTGGAACGTTTCGGTTGCGATGAGAAAGTCTGCGGCTTGGTATTGCCGCTGGGCTATTCGTTTAACCTCGACGGCAGCATGATGTACATGACCTACGCCGTGCTGTTTATTGCCCAGGCTTATGGAATTGACATGCCGCTGATGGATCAACTGATCATGTTGCTGGTGCTGCTCTTCACCAGCAAAGGCGTGGCTGGAGTGCCCAGAGCCTCGCTAATTGTTATTGCCGCCACCTTGTCGATGTTTCACATTCCCGAAGCCGGTTTGCTGTTGCTGTTAGGCATCGACCAGATTCTGGACATGGGCCGTAGCGCGACCAATGTGTTCGGCAACAGCATTGCTGCGGCGCTGGTCAGTCGCTGGGAAAAGGCCTTGCGTTAAGTTTATAAGTTGGTTTACTGGTTAAAGTTCGTTGGGTTAGGCATCGTTGTAACCCAATAATTTTCAGAGTTGACTCAAGGCAGTATGAGTGCCACAGCCGGTAAAGCCTTAAGTGCTTTTTAAAGTTGATCAAACACATGGAGGAAGAATCCGAAGGGATGTTTTCTTCGCAACAATCGGTTGACTATGTAGGTCGTTTAGAAGATGAGCGCCGCTGGCTTCGTGTTACCCGGATTCCGTAAGGCTTCATCGGGGCTACTAGCTATTACAGCTGGAAGGCGAGGACGCCCAAGAGCGTGTGCAAATCAATTTTAAACAGGACGGGGTTAAATGGTTGTTACTGGCGTTAGCGCAGTTGGAGAGTTTGTAGGTCGGATTGCATCCTGTTTGCAATCCAACGTTTTGTGTTCATTCTGTTGGGTTAACGATAAAGCTGTTAACCCAACCTACAAAACTGGATACCCACAGGGCACAAGTGGAACGCAGTGAAATCCGGGGCGGTGGTGGCTTCGATTAACCCGGATTCCGCAAAGCTTCATCGGGCTGCTTGCTCGATTTGGTTGCCGAGGATTGGACCGATTGATCGTGTCGATTGGGTTTAACTATCAAGCCGCTTCACCAAAGATAAGCACTCGCCATTTTTCCTAATATTTCAAATTCAAACACTCTTTTTGCGGCTGTGCCGGCAACG
>JABFRC010000313.1 GCA_013141375.1 Methylococcaceae bacterium
GCTGAATACTATAGGCAACTTGGTCTTGAAAAAGAGGAGTTGTTAGGGATACGGAATTCCTTATTAGAATTACCGCCAAGCTCTCAACTCGCCAAAGAGCAGTTAGTCGAAATTCTTGATATTCATTTTGAGAGAAATGATCAAAAATCAGCAATAAATTTTCTTGATCAAGCTTTTGAAAATGCCAAAGGTGTTGAGAAAGGCTTTAAAAAAGTTGGTTTAATGGCAATTGAACAACAAGAAAGATTGAAGAAATTAAATCAAGAACTCGAAGAAAAAAACAAACAATTACAGGAATCGCAACAAGATCTCGAAGACATGATGTCCATGTTTGCACATAAATTCCGCAGTCCTCTGGATGCGATTATCTATAACACCACTCACGACAATCAGGTCAAGCTGTACACAGAGGCTGCGCAAACCATGCGGGGCTTGTTAAACATCTTCAGTATCATTTCTACTGATGCGGACATTCTCAAAGATAAAATCAAGCAAGACCGCCAAGGCAGCGGCAGACTGGCGACAGTTTTCAGTAAAACTCTGGATATGATTTTGCTGCATTTACTGTCGGTATCAGGTGCAGAAAAAATCCAGCAACATTACATGGCTTATGCCAAGGCGCACGGACAGTGCGATGCGGAAGTGAGTTATAAAACCTGGTGTGAAGATTATTTTGAACTGGAACAAACCTTACAAGCTGAATGGGAGCAAAGCTTCGCGCTGTTGCTAAATCAATCGGCAACACTGGAACAACGACTTGCCTGGCTGGAACAGCACTTTTTTAAACTGGAACTCATTGGTTTTGAATGCGCTGACATCCAATTTAAGGAATATGGAGTGACAGAATCGTTCATCACCATTGTACTCAATGAAATACTGGTGAATGCCTTCAAGTATTATTCGTCGACAAGCAAGCAATCAGTTATTGCGGAATGGACTGAAAGTGAGGGTTACCAAGTTTTGAATTGTCGGAATCCCAGCATTCGCAGTGAGCGCACAATTATTAAGGGCAGCCATAAAGGGCACTCTTTTTTATCGGCCTTAGCGCGTAAGACAGGCAGCATATTTACTAAACCCGTACCGCAAGATGAATTTGTTGTAGAGTTTGTTATTCCCAATGAACTTTTAATCTCTAAATGAAGGCGAGTAATGAGTTATTTTTTATGGATAGAAGATTTTGAAAACTCCCCAAAAATTACCGCAACGGAGGTGCTTGGCGGTATCAATATGGATGCGCAGCAATTTGCTGATCACAAACAGCAGTTAAAAAAGAATTTAAGCGCACAGGGCATTTATATTGAGCTGAGCTTTCAAGATGGCTTGGGGTTCATAAGGCAAAACTTGGGGAAAATTGATTACATCATTCTCGATATAGATTTAGCCGCTTATTCCAAAGGCGGTACTATTAATGCCGACGTGTTGACTTTGTTGGAAACCTTCCAGAACTATAAAAAACCTGTCGATGAAACGGAAGAGGAGCAACAGCTAGAACAGGAATGCGCCAAACTTAAAGCCCTGGCGGGTTATTATCTTTATACCGAATTAGTCGTTGAACTGGGGTTTCCAAAACAACACATATTGTTTTGTTCCAACCATGGTGAGAACTCAACATCTACACGAGAAGCCTTTAAAACCGCAAAAATTGCTTTGCCAACGATTTACGAAAAATCGGCCCCGGAAGTGCAGGCATGGGTGAAAGCCAGTTATGAAAATCCTTATTCACGGTTGCGGCGGGGGATTATTGAAGGTTGCCAGTATTTAAAAACGTTAAGTGAAGAAAAATTGCGTTTTAAGGAATTTATCAAAGACCTAGAAAAAAAGCCCAGTATTGAAGATTTACATGATTATTTAGACGTTTTAGAACAGTTTTTGCCCCTGTCTATCCATGTAAATAATGACTCCACTACGCTGCATAAGCTATTTATCAGAATTTTGGCGCATGAATGGGAAGCAGCCGAACCAAAACAACTAAATAACCAAAAAGAACTCTTTGCGTTTTCATGGATTATGAAAATGACGCGTAACTGGTTGGCGCATAGCAAAGTATTTGAGCAGTTAGCTCCGCAAGATGTCGCCTTCTTATTCATTGTTAATATGCGAGCTATGTTTGATTTAGGCGACGACTTGTTACCTTACGAAAAGCATTTGTTGAGTTTATTTGCAAATGTCATTTCAGCGGAAGAAATGACAAATAGAATTGGTGACAATCCAAAGAAAAGGAACGATAGAAACCCTACTGGGAGAAATATACCTTTAGTGGAAAACTATGCCTTCTTGCTAAAAGCAACAGGTAATACTTGGCAAGCCATTAACTATCACGATGCGTTAAATAACCTTCAAAAAAATAAAGATAAAGTTAGCGACAGTGAATTACTTATTAAAGGACTTTATCAAACCTTTTGGTTTTTAACATCGAGTGGTGGGGTTTATATTCCACCAAATGACGATCAAATTAAAGATTTCGTAGCTTTAAATTACCAATTCAAACATTTTGATTATAAAAAAACAGGCTATATTTTTGAATTAGCAAGGCATATTTACAATACTAGTTTTCTTGATGCGCATGCCTGAAGATAAAATACTTCGCTATAAATATTTCCCTATCGATGATTCTTTCAAAGAACCTTACGATAAAAAAGGTTCTCTATCTGCCATAAAAGATGGAACGATAAAGTTTGCGCATGCAAAAGAATTTAACGACCCTTTTGACTGTTCCCCAGAAGTCGATGTAAACAAACTTAGTGATTCATTTGCAGGTAATAAAGAATTTTTTAAACAAATTGGCAGCCAACTCAGATTATCTCCAGCACAGCGTATTCAAGAAAAGCCAAAACAAATTAAGAAGCTCGAAACTCATTTGTTTAATAACCCGGCTGAAATACTTAACAATGATATTGGTATTTGTTGCTTATCAAGAAATCCACTCAATTTGTTAATGTGGGCGCACTATGCAACTAAACATACTGGTTTTGTTGTTGAGTTTTCTATTCCTATAAAGTCAACAACATATGACGACCACCTTTGCCTAGTGCCATTTCCAGTTGAGTACAAAAACGAAAGGCCAATAATAAAAAACCATAAATGGTTTAAAGAACAATTACTTACTAAGGGGAAAGACTGGGAGTACGAACAGGAAGAACGAGTATTAGATTTTGTTCGAGGATATGGAATACATCCTTACGATAGTAAACAAATTCTCAAATCTGTTATTGCCGGCATGAGAATGAGCGATAAAGATTTTTCCGTTTTGAAGAAATCGGTTGAAGCAGTTAATAAAGAGCTAGCTATTAATGCAACAGTCCATAGAGCGGAACCCTTACCAAGAAAATTTGCGCTTTTCGTCCGAGATAGAGAAGACTTGAATACTCACAATGATGAAACCTCCTGAGGCATAAGCCATGACCACTCTAAAAACCCAATATCTGGTGCAACATGGTGGGGCTGCTAACATAGATGCCTTGATCACCGAATCGATGCGCCGTTATCTTGAATCGCACAGTGAAGTCATGTCCGAACAATTTATTCGCGAGGATATAAATTGGGTATTACAGGGACGGAGCGAATAGGACTTGGGATTGTTAATTTTGTAAATCATTTTAATGAGGGTTTAGAAAATGAATAGAATTGAAATAGAACAAGCAGTATTGAATGAAATGCACTCTTTGCCTTTGGACAAGGTTGAAGCCACATTGAATTATGTTTTGTCTTTAAAAAATCAACCCGTTAAAAAAAGGCCGTTAGGTCTGTTAAAAGGCCAAGTGGAGTTTGTCATCGGGGAAGACTTTAAAATGACGGATGAAGAATTCCTGAATTTATGAACAGCTATTTACTCGATACGCACAGTTTTTTATGGTCAATCTGGCAACCGGAAAAACTGGGTCAGCAGGCGCTTACCGTTTTGGAAAAAACCGATAATAAAGTTTTCGTCAGCAGCATTACTTTTTGGGAAATCTCTTTAAAATTCGCGCTTGGCAAGTTGACGTTGGGCTGTAAACCCGATGATTTACTCAAATTTGCCGATGAGATGGGCTTTGTAAAAATGTCATTAACGCCCGAAGAAGCGGCAATGTTTCATCAGTTACCCAAACTCGCACATAAAGATCCTTTCGATAGGATGTTGATTTGGCAAGCAATAGCAAACGATTTGGTTTTAATTTCTAAAGACAGTCAATTTGATAACTACAGCCAATTTGGTTTGAACGTTATTTGGTGAAGCTTGTGTCTGTGCAACTCATCCAATCCTTACTTCCCCATCTCCCCCGATTCGCCGAAGAAGAAGGCGATTTTTACAGTGTGCCGCGCTCCGGGTTGATTCAGGTTTTGAGTGTACAGGTTGACCAAGCTATCGCTGAAAACACTATCAATTTGTTGGAAACGCTGCTGGATACCTTGGCTGTATTGGACAGGACGTATTTGCAAAAAGGCGAATGGTGCTTTGTGTCTTTTCCGGCGCAATTGCTGGTCACTTCGATGTTAACGGCGATGGCGGATGCCGACTCCCGCCTGTTTGCAGCCAATTTTTGGAATACTCAAGGTATCAGCATCGACCGAAAAAACCAGCAACGCGATGTATTGCGCAATCTGGAGCAGGCGCGTGTTCAACATCATGCCAGCCAGCAAGCTCAGCCAATTCGTTACTGTTACGTGGCCTGGAGCATTATCAAGCTGGATGGCAAGATTTTATTTTATCAGCGTGAAGACACGCAAAAGCGCTTTGAAAAATCTGCGGGCGATTACGGCTTGATCGGAGGCCGCGCTAATCAGAACGATCTGCCAATCGCCAATAAAACAGTGGTGCTTAAAGCATTGCAATCTGCAAATTCCGAGTTAATCAAAAGCGCCTTGCCTGAAACCTTAAAACGGGAGCTTCGCGAAGAAACGGGCTTGCTGTTTGACTCGCATTACACGTTCAATCCCTGGCGCAGTTTAAAACCCTATCGGCAAGTGCAAGGCACTGCTCCGAATCACGCGTTGACCGAATATTATCTGGATATTTTTTATATTGAGTTAACGCTGGAAGGTTACTTGTTTTTGCAACAAGAAATCAGCGCAGACGAACGTTTAGTCTGGTTTACGCTTGACGACATCGAACACGGCGAAACCACGGATGGAAAAATCCCCTACATCAAAGCATTGTCTGACGAGTTCGAAGGCGATCATGCGGCGCTAGTGTCCGCTTTATCGGCGCTACCGGATAGTTTTGTTGCCGGTTATTTATCGGATAAAGAAAAATATGGGATTACCTTGCCTATCAATCCCGGAAAACAGGTATTAGCGGGTGTGCTCGGCAAAGAGAAGCCTCTGGATTTGGCATTAAACTCGTATCAATGGACGTTTGTATTGGCTTTGGCAGCTCATTTGCGTGGTTTTGAATTTGCTTCCCTCGAATCGAATGTTGTTTTACATCCTCACGGTTGGATAGAAGTGAATGAGCAATCGCCGATTCGTTCTGAACTGATTGAACTAGCGCACTACTTGGGCAGCAGCGAATTAGCCATGGAAAATCGCCGGGATCGTTTGTTTCGTTTATCAATAAGACCGGAAACCGTTTTCTTTTCCGATGATTTCTTTTCGTTTTCAGTTGCAAGTAATGACCCGGATTGTAAAGAAAATGGGGTCGCGGTCTTTGTGGGTCGAAAAGACTTAGTCACCGCATTGGGGGTTGTGAAAAATAAAACAGAGCGTTTCGAAATAAGCCGTAGTTTTGCCCAACGTTTAAAAACCCTGGCAAACGGCGATTTTAGTATTCACGACAAAGAGGCATCCAGCACCGAAGATAACTATAAAAAGAGTCTGCATAAAGAACCCAGATTCAAGGCGCTGGGACTACGTAATTTGATTCGACAGGATGGTGCAGGCATTCGGTTTGTGTTGCCCTATCTTTTTAAATGAGCCTAAAAACTTAATCATCCCAAGGATTTTAAGTGCATGAGAAAAAGCCTTCCACTTCTCACACACGTTAAATCGATACCCCCTTATTTATCCTCTTCCTCATCGCCAAAGCCCAGAATATCAACACTGAGAATACTTGCGACTGCGGCACTGGCCATTTGTCGATTTGTGGTTTTGGACACATCTGCAGCGCTATCTATGGATTGATTGATACTGGCCGCAACATTGCTGACGCTACCTAGACCTGCGGCAATGCTACCCGTTGAGGCAACAGGTACGCCGACGGAGACACCGCCGACATTGATATTGTCCGAGCCCACGATGGCGGTGGCGCCGACAGTTACGTCTTTACCGCCCAAACCGGCTTCGGACGCATCGATGATGCCTTTCAAGGCGAATAGCAATGCATCACCCTGAGTTCCGTCGGCAGCTTTGTTGGCTCTGATACCACTACCTGATACCGCAGGCGGAAGTTCAACAATCATGTTGCCTTTGATGTCGAATCTGACAATCGGTGCCGGTGCGGCCAATGCCGTCTTCGCGCCACGTCCGGCGTCGATATTGCCATCAGTTGAGCCAATCATGATATCGCCGCCACCCAAGGTCATCACGCGTGTGGTATTAACTTGGAAATCATCACGCACCATTGAATGGATTGCGCCTTTGCCGATGGCGACCACGCCTAACTGTGATGCATCTTTTGCGCCTTTTGAATTAACTGCCAAGCCTGCATTGATGCCGCCATTCGGCGTCAGCAAGTTAATGTCGCCGCCATCAGTCGTATGAATTTTGCTGAAGAACATCGATATATCGCCAGTTTGCAATTTTTGACGATCACCGCTGAATGCTTGCGCCAACACAGAACTGGCATCATTGCCTGTCTTGAAGACGATGCCGTTGACGGGGTCAATCGTATAGTTCTTATTGCCCGCCAATACTGTGCTGCCGGGAAACAGCGTTTCCATCGCTGCCAGCACATCCAATTGCGATTTATCCATCTCCTGTTTGGCTTTAAATCGGCCGGCTTCATCTTTAGCGTTATCAAAACTGCTTTTAGCCATCGAATACTTCTTACCCTGCTCTTGCATCAGTGTATTGAATGAGCTGATCACGTTTGGCAAATAAGCGGCATTGAAGTTTGATTGCTCGGCAGATGACAGTTTATTAAACGCCTCCAGTGCTGCAGCCTGTGTCAATGAATCATCACCGGTCAAACGCTGCATGTAATCTGACACTGCTTGTCCATAGGCTTTGCCCAGTTCCTCGCCATTACTGAGGTAACGGCTCATATAGTCAGCCACCGACAATTTGCTTTGTGCAAGTCCTGCCACCACATCAACAGCGGCACCGTTTTCTGCCAATGCGGTATTGATTTGGTTCCCTGTAGTTTTAATACCTTCCGACGAGCCCAAGTCCACATTGCGTCCGGCCGTTACAGTTAAGCGGCCAGGCCCGGAAACCTCAACGCGCTGCACGACATTAACCAGCGCTCCGGTTGAAGGACTTCTGACGATGTCGAATTTGAAATCACGTCCGGCAGAAACTATCGACTCAGCACCGTCAAAATTATGCTGGATTTGTAAACTGACATTACGAATGTCATTGCCCGCCAGCACTTGGGTTTGCTTCGGCAGAATGAACTGGAACGGATCTTTACCGAAAATATCGCCGTTGGCGGTGCTGATCAGCGCGGGTTTTAAATCGTTAATATGATTAGGAACGGGCGCATAAAGTTTATCGACTTCCTTACTGATGCCCGACAACACCAAGCGCAGACTGGCATCGGTATAGTTGCCGGCAGGATTACTAGCCGACGGCAACAAGGCCGGATTGGTATCCGACATCGTAACGTTGATCGAGTTACCGCTGTCGCCGGTGACAATATTATTGGCCGCAAACAGCTCAAGCTGACCCGATGCGCTTGGATACATGATGAGACTGTCATTGAACACGATGTCGCCATTCAAGGCATAAGCTTTCAGCGATGCAGGCGCAACCGACAGTGAATCTCTGGCCGCACCGACAAAGGCAATCGGGCTGCCGCGTTGATTGTTCAACACATCAATCACACCTGACACATCGTTGCCTAACTTTACCTTGCCGGTTAATGAGGTCAGATTGACTTCACTGGCTTCGCTATACCTAAAAAAGATTGAAGCCAAATCCGGCTTTTTATTTGGCGCTTGCGGCAACACCATCGGATCGATTATCGATTGCACGGCAATATCTTTACCTGCAGTGATTTGGAATTTCGCATCGCCTACGGCCAGAATAGGATTGATCTCTTTGGCGCCTGCAGTTTTGAAAGACCCGGCAAGTAATGATCCCGCGACATTCAATGAAGCCGTGCCGCCGTCAACATAGAACATGCCACCTTTAACATCACCGCCAGCATTCAGTTGCAAATTGCCACCGCCGTTGACCTGTACTTCGTTGGTCAGATAGTTCTGATCATTCGGATCGTTTGGCGCAACGCGCTGACCGATTTGTTTACCGGTAGTCGGTATCACCACTGACAAATCGCTGATGGTGCCGCCCGCGGCAATCTTGATATCGCCGCCACCTAAGGCACCGACATTTTGCCGGTAATCCGGCACGATATTCGAGCCCACCCGAGTGCCGATCGCGACCCCCCAGGCGGTCGGCCTTTCGTTCGTATGGGTCAGGTTTTTCGACCAGTTGCCGGTTCGTAATAACCAGTCAGAAACGATTTGATTAGTAACCGCACCTTTAATATTCCGGCCTGCCTCAAAGCTTATATCGCCGCCATCCAGTGGATATTCCACATAAAAATTGGATGCCACACGCGCCATTGGCAAACCGAAACGATCGACCTCATCAGGACGTCCGGCGGTATAAACCACTGACTTGTCATTGCCGTAAACGATATCGCGCCCAGCTACCAAATCTATACTGCCGGTGCCGGTGCGCACCTTGACATCGCTGCTCAATTTAATGTCGCCGAATGTCGGATTGCTGCCGGCAACCACCCCTGCGGTATCTGCTGAATTATGATCGGCACCGGCAATCAAGGTATAACTCAAGGAACGACCAGGCTCCAACATATCTGTGACCGGTCG
>JABFRC010000226.1 GCA_013141375.1 Methylococcaceae bacterium
CCACCGGCACCATTGCTGCCGTAGCCACCACCAATCGCAGAACCGTTAAGTCCTGAGCCTTGTTTAAGCCATTGGTAGAGGCATCATTGATGCCGCTGGCACCATTTTGCGTACCATCAGTTAGACTTTCATCTTCATCAGAACACCCTGATAACATCGTGGCGCTTATCGCTAAAATCGCTATTATTTTGTTGAATTTCATTTGTTTTCCAAAAAGTTGATTACGAAAAAAACAGTTGAACTAAGGTGCCCACGCAGGCTCACGGACTTCACTACTGTCGAATACTAATTTCTGCTGCATTTTACCATCTATCGACACCGCCGATAAGTAACCTGTACCGCCTTTTCTTGAGGCGTATAAAATCATGCTACCGTTTGGCGCAAAACTTGGAGATTCATCAGATGGCCCGGAGGTCAACACGTTAATCGATTTGGTTGCCATATCCATAATCGCAATTCGATAATCGCCGCCACTGGAATGTACCATCGCAATATTTCTGCCATCCGGTGAAAAGCTGGCGCGTGCATTGTAAGTACCGGTAAAAGTTAGACGCTTTTCCTCGCCGCCTTGGCTAGGCACGATGTACAACTGTGGTTTGCCGCCACGATCAGAGGTAAACACAATACTGCCGCCATCTGGAGACCAGGTCGGCTCAGTATCTATACCTAAGCTTTTGGTTAATTTAACTAATGAACGCGTGGCCAGATTCAAGACGTAAATATCCGGGCTACCGTCTTTAGATAAGGTAACCGCCAATTTAGTACCGTCTGGAGACCATGACGGCGCGCCATTGATACCACGAAACTCTGCCACTCTGGCACGCTCACCCGTCGCCAATGTTTGCACATAAATAGCCGCATTCTTTTTCTCAAATGACACATAGGCAACTCTTTTTCCATCAGGGGACCATGACGGTGACATCAATGGTTCTACTGATGAAGCAATAGTCTGTGCATTAAATCCATCAGCGTCAGCAACTTGCAATCTGTGGGTACTTTGTTTGCCTTGTTTGGTGCTGGTGATATAGGCAATACGACCGCTAAACACACCTTTTTTACCAGTTAGCTTTTCAAAAATCAGGTCACTGATGTGATGAGCCGTCCGGCGTAAATCTGCCGCTGATGAATTCATACGGTATCCCAGCAACTGAGTCCCTTTGTACACATCAAACAACTGAAATTGCACACTATATTGACCGCCGGTTTCAGTCACCTGACCGATTACCATGTAGTTTTGGTTGATCGCCTGCCAATCCTTGAAATTGATAGCTTCGGCAGTACTGGGTTTACCCGGCATGCTTTGCTGATCGAGCATTTTAAAGTACCCGCTACGACCCAAATCGGCGTTGACAACAAAGCTGACATCAACAGGGACGCCAGCTGCCCCCTGCAATGCAAATGGCACTATCGATAGTGGCAACGCACTTTCAATACCTTCGGTAATTTCAATCGTTAACTCGGCATTCGCATTGACAGTATAAAAACTCATCAATCCACAGAGTAAAATTATTTTACAAAAATTCACATATCACCTCTGGTAGATGACCTACCCAAAAAATAATAACTTGCTTAATTACATCGATTTTATTGGCAAGGACTGGCAAAAATTACTTCGGTTTAAACTCAAATACAAAAGTTCTGAATTCCTTTGCCAATTCCTTATCTGCCGGCACGGGCAACGGCGATGCCTTATTAACTGCGTTTTCGGCCGACCGATCAAAAATCTCATCGCCACTACTGTTGACCACTTGGGCATCGACGACTGTACCGTCTGACATTAATTTAACGCGGATAGTACACCTGACCCCTGTCGCATCAGCAGGGCGTATCCAACTGCGTTCCACTTTCTGCTTGATTGCCGCAGTCGCCTGATCAATCGCCTGCTTATTTTGCTCGGCTTTTGCTTTTGCAGCTGCCGCATTTTCAGCCGCTATTTGCGCTGCTTTTTCCGCTTCGGCTTTAAGCCTTGCTGCTTCAGCTTTTTCAGCCTCTGCTTTCGCCTTTGCATCAGCTTCGGCTTTTGCTTTGGCGGCGGCTTCGGCTTTGGTTTTATCGGCTTCCGCCTTGGCTTTGGCTGCAGCCTCTGCTTTTTCTGCATCAGCTTTAGCCTTAGCAGCGGCTTCAGCTTTCGCTTTTTCCGCTTCTGCCTTGGCTTTGGCGGCTGCCTCTGCTTTTTCTGCGTCAACTTTAGCTTTGGTAGCAGCCTCCGCCTTAGCTTTAGCAGCCGCTTCGGCTTTCGCTTTTTCCGCTTCAGCCTTTGCCTTGGTAACCGCTTCAGCTTTTGCCTTTTCGGCTTCTGCCTGCTTGGATTTAGCCGCAGTTTCTGCTTTGGCTTTATCTGACTCTAATTTTTCAGCTTCGGCCTTTGCTTTCGCTTGGGCAGCAGCTTCGGCTTTTGATTTTTCAGCCTCAGCTTGTTTTGCTTTAGCAGCAGCTTCGGATTTTTCAGCATCAGCCTTGGCTTTGGCCTGAGCAGCAGCTTCGGCTTTAGCCTTTTCCGCTTCTATTTGTTTTGTTTCTGCCTTGGCTTTTGCAGCGGCTTCCGCTTTTTCAGATTCTGCTTTGATTTTGGCATCGGCTGCTGCCTCAGCTTTGGCTTTTTCGATTGCAGCCTGTTTCGCCTCGGCTCTGGCTTTCTCTGCGGCTTCTACTTTGGCCGCCTCTACCTTTTCTGCAGCTGCTTTGACTTTTTCGGCTTCTTGCTGTTTTGCCTTTTCAGCGGCTACTTCTTGCGCTTTCAAATGCGCTGCCTCAGCCTTTTTTTCTTGTTCGGCTTTAGCTTTAGCTTTAGCTGCAGCAGCCTCAGCTGCGGCTTTTTCAGCCGCTTCGTTGACTTGAGGGACCGGCTCGATTTGCTCTTGCGTAGGAACTTGTTCCTCTACCGAAGGCGGCTCTGGTGTGGCTGGCTGCGGAGGAGCTTCATTTTTTGTTTCTGTGACCGCTTGGTCTACAACTGAAGCATGAATTATTTCTGTCTCAGACGGGGGTTCTATCCTTGCTGGCTTTATTAACGCACTTACCGCAAATAACACCAGAAGCGAAATATGTAGCGCTAACGCTAAAATAAACGGCTTTGATAGTTTTTTTTTATTTTCCACACTCATTTTTCGTCAGACTTAGTCATCAACCCGACGCTTGGAACGCCAGCGTTCTTTAAAGACGCCATCACGGTAACCACAGTACCATATTCAACACCTTTGTCCGCGTTGATTAAAACCTGCGTGCCAGGCTTATTAGTCAATGCTTCGGCAACACGCGCATTTATTTCCTCAACCTGAACCAACTGATCCTGTCCATCTCCAAGATTGAGATAAAACTGCCCCTGCTGCTGAATTGAAACAACAATTGGCGGCTCGTCTTTTGATTCAACGGTCGCTGATTGCGTTTGCGGTAAATCAACTTCGACACCAGTTTGCAGCATGGGTGTTGTAATCATAAAAATAATCAGCAATACCAAGGTAACGTCGATGTAAGGAACAACGTTGATCTCCGCCATCGGCTTTCTTCGCTGACCCTTCCTTCTGCCACTGCCGCCACCGCCACTCATTTGCTATGCGCCTGTCTTTGCAGTAAGACCACAAATTCTTCGACAAACAATTCGTAACGACCCGTTAATCTATCCAGACGAGTAGAGAATCGGTTGTAAGAAACCACCGCCGGTATTGCAGCAAACAAGCCAATAGCAGTTGCGATTAACGCCTCGGCAATGCCGGGTGCCACTTGCGCTAATGTCGCCTGTTTGACATTGCCGAGTGACATAAAGGAATTCATGATGCCCCAAACGGTGCCAAATAAACCGACATAGGGACTGGTTGATCCAACCGTTGCCAGGAAGGCTAAATGCTCGTCCAAGCGCTCCAATTCTCTGGAAAGCTCTATCCTCATTACGCGTTGTGCGCTTTCCACTTGCACGCCCGGCTCGACATTGCCGGCTTGACGCATGCGAGAAAACTCTTTGTAGCCCGCAAGAAATATTTTTTCTATGCCTTCCGGTTCAAAATCGTTGGCAGCAAGCTTTCTGTAAAGTTCTGCCAACGGCACGCCGGACCAAAATTGCTCTTCAAATTCGTCGGTAATTTCAACGGCACGATTGAGTTCTTTGCGTTTGGAAAAGATGAATGTCCATGACGCAACCGATGCAGTAAGCAACATCAGCATAACAAACTGGACAACAAAACTGGCTTGAGTGACTAAATGGAAAATCGATAAATCAGTGTTCATTCTCTAACTGCTCAAATAAAATT
The DNA here is from genome assembly GCA_013141375.1 of Methylococcaceae bacterium. Taxonomy (GTDB): domain Bacteria; phylum Pseudomonadota; class Gammaproteobacteria; order Methylococcales; family Methylomonadaceae; genus JABFRC01. Next base: position 4,245 of record JABFRC010000226.1, read on the forward strand.
TCAGGAATCGCTTTAGGGCGCATTGTGACCGCATCCAGACAGGCAATGCGAATCACGCCGGTAGTTAAAATCGCGTCACCGCGAGTAATTAATTGTTCGAATGTCAGGCTGGCTTTTTTGGCAGCGCTGATTTTTGCCGTCACATTCAAAAGATCATTGAACTTGGCAGGCATTAAATAATCGACCTGTACCGATCGCACTACAAAAATAATCCCTTGTGCCGATCTCAGTTGGTCTTGCTCAAAACCCATGGTTCTAAGCATTTCAGTCCTGGCTCTTTCAAAAAACTTCAGATAATTGGCGTAAAACACAACACCACCGGCATCGGTATCTTCGTAGTAAATTCGAACTGGCCAGCTAAATGTGGTCATATTGTATTAAAGCTTGCAGCTATTCGAACAAGTCAGCTGAAAGCCCCAATTGTTTCGGGGCTTGCAGACCAAAATGCAAATATGCATGCTGTGTCAAAACGCGTCCTCGCGGGGTTCTCATAATAAAACCTTGTTGCAATAAGTAAGGCTCCAATACATCTTCAATGGTGCCCCGTTCTTCACTAATTGCTGCCGCTAAGGTATCTAATCCAACCGGTCCACCGGCAAAATTTTCAATCATGGCCATCAGTAATTTTCGATCCAGCGCATCAAAACCATGACTATCCACTTTTAACATGTCCAGAGCCTGAACGGCTGTTACTTCGGTGATTTGCCCATTACTTTTTACTTCGGCGAAATCCCTTACCCGTCTAAGCAGACGATTGGCGATGCGCGGAGTACCCCTTGAGCGACGTGCGATTTCATGCGCTCCTTTGGGTTCAATTGCCATACCCAATACACTGGCAGAACGAGTGACTATGTCAGTTAATTCATCAACCGTGTAAAACTCCAAACGTTGGACAATGCCAAAGCGATCGCGTAAAGGCGATGTCAATAATCCTGCGCGGGTGGTTGCACCGACTAGCGTGAATGGGGGTAAATCGAGCTTGATAGATCGAGCGGCCGGGCCTTCGCCTATCATTAAATCCAGCTGATAGTCCTCCATGGCAGGGTATAAAATTTCTTCCACTGCCGGGTTCAATCGATGAATCTCGTCGATAAACAACACATCGTGAGGTTCAAGATTAGTCAGCAGCGCTGCAAGATCACCGGCTTTATCGAGCACAGGACCAGACGTTTGACGAATTTTAACACACATTTCTGTGGCGATGATATTGGCCAGCGTGGTCTTACCCAAGCCAGGGGGGCCGAAAATCAACACATGATCCAAAGCTTCCTGGCGAGCCAATGCCGCTTGGATAAAAATCTCCATTTGCGTCCGCAATTCCTTCTGCCCGACATATTCAGCTAGGCGCTTGGGCCGAATGGCTCGATCCTGCCGTTCTTCGTCAGTGTGACTGCGCGCAGTAATCATACGATCGCTTTCGATCATCTCACCGCACCTTGCAAGGCAAATCGAATCATTTCTTCGCAACTGAGCGTGTCAGCACTTAAGTTTTGTACCATTTTGGCCGCATCCAGCGGTTTGTATCCCAAAGAACATAAAGCACTGATGGCCTCTTGTTTGGGATTGCTGACAATTGCAGCAGCGGGGCCGAGGCTCGCAACACCGGCTTGAGACTCACCAAGCTCAGGCAGGCGATCGCGCATTTCAACCACTAATCGTTCTGCCGTTTTTTTACCCACACCTGGCAGACGGACCAATGCCTGGGTATCATTATTATGAATGCAACGATGAAATTCTTCCGCGCTCTGTCCTGATAAAATAGTCAGCGCCAGCTTGGGACCGACGCCATTTACCTTAATGAGTGTTCTGAACATCGCCCGGTCAGTTTCCGAAGAAAAGCCAAATAAAATGTGCGCATCCTCCCGGACTACCAAATGCGTATGCAATTTTACATCTTCGCCAAGTGCCGGGAGATTGTAAAAAGTGGTCATCGGCGCCTCAACCTCGTAACCCACGCCTTGTACATCAATCACAAGCATTGGCGGTGCTTTTAAGACCAACTTGCCACGTAAAAAACCGATCATTTCAACATGCCTCGCTGTAAACGTAATGCGGTTTGCTGATAATGCGCATGACAAATACTGATACCCAGCGCATCGCTGGCATCCAAAGAAAGCTCACCTTGAATGTTTAACAACATTTTAACCATGTGCTGAACCTGAATTTTGTCCGCGGCGCCCTTACCCACCACCGCCTGTTTAACCTGGCGTGCCGCATATTCGAACACCGGCAGCCCAGTCGTTTGCACCGCACATATTGCCGCGCCTCTGGCTTGCCCCAGTTTCAGGGCGGAATCAGCATTTTTATGCATAAACACTTGTTCTATGGCCATTTGTTCGGGCTGATACCGTTCTACAATTTCAACGATACTATCGAAAATTTGCTTAAGTCTGTCAGGAAAATAATCTGCTTTGATATTGATACTACCGCTGGCGATGTAGGTATATCCGCGCCCGGTCTCTTCAATAATGCCGTAACCGGTCAGTCTTGAGCCTGGGTCTATGCCTAAGATTCTCATCGTGAAGGGCAACAAATGGGCGAGTTCACCAAAATAATCAATTCATCCCTGCAATGATTTCATCACTGATGTCTGCATTGGAATAAACATTTTGCACATCATCAAGATCTTCCAGACGCTCAATCAAGCGCATCATTTTTTCAGCGGCTTCAGCATCCAAGGCAGTTGATGTGCTGGCTTGCATAGTGACTTCGGCGTTTTCCGGCTCAAAGCCAGCCGCGACCAAAGCTTCCTTAACGGCCAAATAATTTTCCGGCGTGGTCATTACGTCTTTTGTGCCATCGTCATTAATGACTACATCCTCGGCGCCGGCCTCAAGCGCGGCTTCCAGCAAGGCGTCTTCATCAATGTGTATATTGAAACTGATAATGCCTATCTTATTGAATAAATAGGCTACCGAACCATCGGTACCCAAATTTCCACCCGCTTTAGTAAAGGCATGGCGAACTTCGGCTACGGTGCGATTGCGGTTATCACTCAGGCAATCAACCATGACAGCCGTACCACCGGGACCATAACCTTCATAGCGAATGTTTTCATAATTGACGCCTTCCAATGCGCCAGAGGCTTTTTTAATCGCATTGTCGATAGTGTCTCTGCGCATATTGGCACCCAAGGCTTTATCGACGGCCGTGCGCAATGCTGGATTGGTCGCCGTATCCGGACCACCGGATTTTACGGCAACGGAAATTTCACGCAGTACTTTGGTAAAAATCTTGCCACGCAAAGCATCCTGCCCCGCTTTGCGGTGCTTGATGTTTGCCCACTTACTATGTCCTGCCATTGCTTCTCTCTAATATCTAATCAATTGGTCAAATTTTAACAGCCGAATAAGTTCATTTCGACATCGACTCACAAAATGTGCAGCAATGTTTCGCTAAGATTTGGACCGGGACAATACACATCAGCTAGCTCTCGAACGATAGCCCGATTGACCACGCCACCGAAACCAATCACATAAGCACCAGCCTGTTTGGCTTCCATGTCAGTCTTGCCATCGCCGACCATCACCAATTGAGCAGAGGGGATTTGCAACTGCCGACATATTTCAGCTTTACCACCGTTACGGGCCAACGGAGATTCTTTGTCAAAGCCCAGATAGCTGCCGTCATCGTCAAAATAGACATCAACGGCATGCACCCGCTCTACTGCTACCCCTAAATATTCAGCCAGCGGCAAGATTGCCTGACGCAGGCCACCGCTAATGATATGCAACGCTTTACCTGACGCCAGTAATTCAGCAAAAACGGCTTCAACGCCGTCTACTCGTTCAGCGATATACCTTTCCGCCAGCCAATCAATACTTTCTCTAGTTGGCTTTATCGCCGCCAATCGCTGTTCATAAACGGCTTCAAGCGCGACTTCACCGTTCATTGCGGCATTCGTCAACCGTGACATTTCAGGCCCCAAGCCGACTCGCTCAGCCAATTCATCAATGCCCTCAATTTTGCTTAAGGTACTGTCACAATCAAAGCAGATGATGTCGAAACTCATAACTTGATTTGTATCGCCTTATAGACTGGTTCAAGCGCACACAATTGCTGCAATAACTCTTCGGTTAACGGCTCTGAAACACTAATCACGGCCATTGCATGCTCAAGATTTTCAGCCGTGCTGACCTGCATGCGGGTAATGTTGATTTGGGCCTGACCCAGCACGGTACTGATGGCAGAAATAACGCCGGGTTTATCTTCATGACGGGTAATCAGCAAGGTGCCTTCGGGAATGACTTCAATTTCAAATTGATCAATATTCACCAAGCGGGGCTGGCGACCACCCAATAAAGTACCAGTTAAAGAAACCGTGCCGTCAGCATGATGCCCAACCAGTTTGATCAAAGACAGGTAATCTTCCGTTTCGTAGGTTTTTACCTCTACAATTGACAACCCTTGGCGCTTGGCGATGTTTTCGGCATTGACTCGATTAACCGGTGTTGACACCTGATCACTCAATACTCCAATCAGTGCAGCAACAGCCACTGGCCGCGACTCAACTTCCGCAGCGCCGCCCACCAGGTTAATTTCAATTTTTTGTAAGGGCTTGCTAGCCAAACCTGCCAGCACTTTGCCCAAGCTGCCGGCAAGATTCATGAAGCGCTGTGAGCGTTTCAACTCTTTTGCAGAGACACGCGGCAAATTCAGCGCGTTCACGGCTTCACCGGTGTTTAAAAAAGTGACCGCTTGTCTGGCAATCTCAACGCTCACCGCCAC
>JABFRC010000238.1 GCA_013141375.1 Methylococcaceae bacterium
CATTAAGCGAGTTCGATAATATGAATACCAATTTGCGAAATTTTGCTTTTCAACTGCTGTGCTAGGATATTGCTTTTGAAAACAATTGCTGTTTGCCGAGCTGGCAACTATGCAATTTGAAGACGGAATGAATTGATAATAATACGCCTTGTCTTTAGTAAGCTTAATGGGTTTCGCAGGATCACTCCATGTGGGCTGATATGAAATATTTAAATCGACAACAGATGATTTACTACTATGGGGTAATTTGTAACCGTCTATCCAAGCACTGCCAAACGTTGCATTACCTAAGCTTGTGCCATCCGCATTTAATGGAGGGGAGTAGGTTATAGTAGGATCGTAATAAGCAGAGTTTCTCGCTGATGATAGTCCGCCGTAATTATCACATTTGTTGCTTGAGCAATCCCCTGAAATAGTGTCTGGTAAATACGACCAATCCATTGACCCAGAATCATCCAAAATAAACATAATATTGGGATCAAGACTAGTAGTAATAAATAATGGCGCCTGGGCTATAGTGCCAGCAGCAACATTGCCCATTGTGACAATACAGCACGCCACGCCCATGGCAATTAAAAGGCCTTTTCTGGAAAAATACCCTTTTTTAAAACCATTTGATCTGTTCATTTGAATCTCCAATGAGATAGCTGTTCGTAGGTTAATGCATTAATGTCATGTGATTGGCATTACGAGGTAGAAAAAACCGATTGCAAAATAACCACCGTATTTTCAGACACACCGGTAGCTCGAACGGTAATTCTGTAATAGTGACATCCCAAACTGCCAACTGCTGAGCCTGGGCAATCTGCTGCGTTCAAATCCTCAATAATGTAGCTTGGCTTGCCTATGTTATTTCCCAATCCACTAGCGTCATACTGCGCAACAGGATTAGCTGCCCAAAAGGCATCCGTTAAAATGGCTGTCGGGGTAGGGATGGTGGAGCCAGATGCATAAAAACCACCGGTACCTGCCGCGGTGAAAGTCGGTAATACTGCGGGCAGCACAGGGAGCAGCATGCCTTCTGCAGCGTTTAACGCCGATTCTGCGGCCTGAAATGCTAAATTTTTATCACGCATATTGCCGGCCATTTTTTCTTCTAATGAAGTCGACTGCATAGCCGTAGTCGCAATCAGCGTCAATAAAAGCAACATAATTAAACTAACTATCAACACCACGCCGGATTGACGACTTGTCCGGCCTAAAGATGGTATTACGTTGCTTTCAGGGTGGGCAAGAACATACCAACACGCGTCAATATCTGATTGACTTGTAAGCAACAAATCACCGACATACTTGCGCATGGCGAATAACTTGAGCCAAGACTTATTTACGCTGTCCCTTATAGCTATCGATTTGTAGTTCATGGGGTATCTCTGTATTAAGGCAATCTATTACGCAAAGCAATCGTCGTGGTAAAGCTACGCCTGATTCGTCCATCACCAGTTGTAGTCAAATGCGCATCAAGTGTTTGTAGCGTAAGCGTGATACGGATACTGATGACTTTAGTCATATCAAGTCCCACCGTGCCAGCAGCCACATAGTAATCAGGACTACCATTAGCATCGGAATCTGCACCATACAAAATTTGCATGTTTTCAACGCCTTCCACCAAGCCATCAGCGTTTCGTTGTAGTGTGACGTTATTTATTTTGTAGGCAATAGTTGAATAGTACGCTGCGGAAGTATCAACCCCTGTGCCACAAACCCCAGCTGGTGGATTGGTTAAATCAAAAGCCCCACTTATCGTTATGGTATCAGTACCATTGTCAATTTTATTTACATTGTTATTATCGTTTGTTCCTGCAATATCAATGTTAGCCACAGCAGGAACAAGACATCCCCAATATCCTGCCATACGTATATCTTTTGATAAAAAGTCTAGGGCCAAGCGGCCATTTTCTTGTAATCTGGAAACATTTTCCTGCATCCGGTTAGTTTGCTTGGTGCCTATAAAAACTTGTAATACCCCACCTAAAAGAAATGCCCCTATCAATAGGGAGATCATAATTTCTATCAGAGTCATGCCATTTTGATAACGAGATAACACTAACTTCGGTTGCAACTTGTAATGAGGCGAACCACTATCTTTGCAGCACAAACCAAGTAGTGACATCTGTCTTTTTACTCTAGCAAACTGTATCAACTTAGTGGTTTTCACAAGCATTCCTCAAAATAAAACATAGCAATTGCAAGGCTAGTGATAGATTGTTCGGATAATTGAGCGGCCGAATATAGGTAAGCAAATACTGTGTTCATAACTGAAAACTCGTTTCAAAGCTGATGTTATTACCGTCTAAGCCGTCACGGTCATCATCCCATTGGATGGTAATTTTATACACGCCAGCTGCAGCAGCGTTCGCCTCTATTTTGGCTTCATTAACCCCAGGCAAACTTTCAGTCACCGCTTTATGCCATTGATACAGATCGTTCTCTGCCATTTCTGATGTTGTGCAACCGGCAATTTTCGTACAATTAACAACTTCTTTGGCAGCACTTGCCGCTACTGTGGTGTATGTCGCAATCTCTGAAGAATTGGCGCGAATTCTGTCAGCCAAGTCATAAGCCAATTGTGTTGCTAAGCTGCGGTTGTATGCGCTCTGATTATTTCCAAGGCCAGTGGCTTCTATGCCTGCCAAGCCCAGTAAACCAACAGCTAATACCAACATCGCGATAAGTACCTCAATTAAAGTAAAGCCATTATTTTTGTTCATTGATTAAAAGCCTGTTATATCTGTACATGAAGTAATATCAGCTGCAGGTTTGGTAGCGGTAGCCTCTTTTTCAGGAATAAGATTTGTGTCGGCATCTGCGCCGAGCCTTACTCTTCCAATCATGTTAACTATAATTAACTTGGCTCCGACGATATTGCCACCTTCGCAGGTTACAAAGCTGCCAATATTGCTACTGGTTCCATCGGCTTCATAGCGTATGGAATTGACAAAATTCTGGTTCCCCCTCAAGGTATATCCCTTCTTTAATGCCGAATAGGTCCTTATCAGCTGGTCGTTGCCAGCATCAAACTCACCATCGTCATCAACATCAGTAAAAACATCCCAGCCATCTTCCCAATTTGCCCCATTACTTTTTTTGGTTGAAGACTTATTATCGACTTTACGAACTGTGACAGACATACCCCTTTTGACTGCTTCACTTCGCGCCAAATTTAAAGCTGTAATTAACTCATTTGCATTTGCCGTCATCCTGTTTCTTGCAATGAGGTCAGTAAAACTGGGAATAGCAACCCCCATGATGACAGCGGCTATAGCAACAGTGACCATCAGCTCTATCAGGGTAAACCCTGCATTATTTTTTGATTGGCTACGCATGGAATTAAGGTATCCGGGGATGTTTTGTTTCAGCGACAAACCATTAATCAATGGTTTATTATCAGAATTGACTTGAAGCGTAGTATAGACCTTGGAAGTGGTTTGTGAAGTCGGACACAGTTTGCTTGTTTGTAATAAAAGGTGGTTTTTGACTTGCAGTAAGGCTAATAGGTATTATCGGGTAAAGAATCACTGGGACAATAAAATGAATGTAGCGACGCAATTAAAAACCAGCGTAGTCGATTACTTGCAAGGCGAGTTAATTAGCGACATCAAACATGAATTTGTTAATGGTGATGTGTTTGCAATGTCTGGAGCAAAAAGGGCCCACAACATTATTAGCATGAATCTAGCAGGTATTTTTCACGCTCATTTAAGAGGCGCGCCTTGCAGAGCCTTTGGGGCAGACATGAAAGTTCGACTTCAAACAGCCACTCATGATTGTTTTTTTTACCCTGATTTACATGTAACGTGCACGACTTCGGATATCGATCCTTATTTCAATAGCCAACCCAGGCTCATAATTGAAGTTTTGTCCGAATCTACTGAACGCTACGATCGTTCTGATAAGTTTCATTACTACCGTAAGCTGGAGAGCCTGGAAGAATACGTGTTGATAGCTCAAGATACTCAACGAGTCGAATGCTATCGCCGTAATAATCAATGGGATTTTGAGCTATATCAAACTAACGACAAGGTTGTATTTGAATCTCTGGGACTATCTTTAGACATCACCGACATTTATGAAGGGCTGGTTTATGATGTTCAGGATCAGATTCAGGTCTAAACTCGTTTAGAACCGAAACAAGGAGAATCCAGTGATCAAACTACCTAGCCCAATGCGATTACTGTTCGCCTCAGCCTGCTCCTATTGGCTTGCAGGCATTATTAATTCCGCCTTTGTAAGCATCGCAGTACTGTTTCTATTGCTAGTTCCTGTTTTGATGGTTGAGTTTTACTACTTTAAAGGTCTCGACGATCAATAAGGGATTCTTCTCCTCATTAGTCCATTTGTCAGTTCAATGGCTTAAATTGTCGATCAGTTACTCCCTTCTTTGAGCTATTAGATTAAACTCGCTCTCAATAGAAATTTTTCATAAATTCATTCTGTTGAAACATTAGCTGTAGCATTCTGCTTTTTACACGCAGTTAAACATCTGTTTCACTTATCCCCGGATAAGCAGAATTTAAAACCAACCAAGGTAAGTGGCATGCTATCAATTATTATTCCTGCCTATAACGAAGAAGAAGTACTCGAAGAGTTTTATCGTCGAATAAGCGATTCACTTATCAACATCGACTTGCCCTACGAATTGATTTTTGTAAATGATGGCAGTCGTGATCGCACTCTTTCATTATTGACAAACCTGACTCAACAGGACGAACGCGTCGTTGTTATCGATTTAAGCCGAAATTTCGGTAAAGAAATTGCCGTTTCTGCGGGCATTGATTTTGCCAGAGGTGAGGCTGTCGTTATTATCGATGCGGACTTGCAAGATCCACCCGAAGTCATTCCTGAATTAATTGAACAATGGAGAAACGGCTACGACAATGTCTATGCGCGTAGAAGTAGCAGGGATGGTGAATCCATTATAAAAAAGATCACTTCATATCTTTTTTATCGCGTGATTGGCGGCATGACTCATATTGATATTCCTGCCGATACCGGTGATTTTCGTCTCCTTAGTCGTCGCGCTGTCGACGCCTTAAAGCAGCTTCCTGAGCGCAATCGGTTCATGAAAGGCTTGTATTCCTGGATCGGCTTTCCGTCTATTGCCGTAAATTACCGGAGAGATCCACGCTACGCGGGCACAACGAAATGGAATTATTGGAAATTGTGGAATTTTGCACTAGAAGGAATCACTTCCTTTACCGAGGTACCACTTAAATTAGCCAGTTATGTGGGCGGGCTTATTGCTTTTGCCGCCTTTTGTTATGGCATGTATATCATCGTCAATACGTTGTATTTTGGCAATGATGTGCCCGGTTATCCGTCTTTGATTGTCACTATTTTATTCTTAGGCGGCATACAACTTATCTTTATAGGCATATTGGGCGAGTATCTTGGTCGTGCATTTGCTGAAGTTAAACAGCGCCCCTTGTATTTTATAAATAAAGTTATTAAAAAATAAACCCATACGATATTTTAGTAACTTAACGCCGTAATTACTATTCTGAAATCACATCCTAAGATACTACTTTTTAAAAGAATTAATTATGAAAATGCCCACTTTTTATTAATTACAAAAGTAGTAACAGGCACGACGGTAACCATAAATAATACGGCATATAAATAAGGTAATAACAACTTATCGACGATAATATAAACAGCAGCCGTATTTAAACCCAAGCCAATTAAAGCCACCATTAAAAACCTGGCCATTTTTTTCGTCCAATGTCTATCGCTACTGTTTCTAAACGTCCAGTGATATTGGCCCAGGAAAGAGATTAAAAACGCTACAGAAAACGCAATAAAATTAGCCTGTAAGGCATTGGCTATATGGGTTTCAATGATAAATACAAATAGACTGGCATGGGTTGCCGTCGCCAAACCGCCGACAATTATAAATTTAAATACTTGCCAATAACTTTGACGTCTATTTTCTGGCTGCTTAATAAAACGCTTTTTATTTTTTAATTTTAAATCGCCGGATACCGACATTTTAAATGAACTTCTATTTTTACTTCGCCTTCTTTTATTTTTAGACATTTCTATATAGTTGAGTTTGTTTGTAATTTATTATTTGATTCTAACATGAACTTAAAACAACTCCATACCGCCTAATTTATAGTATTGTTCACAAAGTTTTAATCTTTACATGCCAACATTAGACATTACTTTTTTATATCAAGAACACGCACTTAAAATTGGCAGCTTGTCCGTGCTCAAATTTATTCCTTAGGGTCTTTCCCACGTTTAAATAAACAATTACCACTAGAGGTCTTCATCGGTGTACCTGATTTATCTAATCCTGACCATTGGCTTGATATTGGTTAATCTTTCCGGATTGACGGCATTTGTTAGCCGATACCTTCCAGCTCAAGCAAGTGCGAGAGCACTTGGAATATTTGTGATTATTCTGGTGTTATTTGCCATTGAACACAATTTCGGCTTAGGCAATCTCAACTGGCTATGGCCCTTGACTACAGGCCTTGCGGTGTGGAGCCTTGCCAAGCGCAAGGACCGTAAATTCTGGTCGAGCGAAATAGTATTCATGCTTGGTTTTGCCTATGGCATTACATGGCGATTTGCTTATCCAAACATTGATTCCGGTTCGGAACATCTCACCGACCTCTATTTGGTCAGTAATTACATGGGCGGGCAGACCTTGCCGGCTCCAGACCGATGGTTGGCTGGCGGTACTTTCGATTTCTATTACGCATTCCAACATTATGGCGCAGCCTTATTGGCAAGGCTTTTTGATCTGGAAATTGGTTTTGCAATCAATTTAGCCTGGGGTTTGATAGCCGCACTATTAATTAGCCTTGCTTGGGAAATTAGCAGTTATTTTATTAGTCGCATCCCTTTTAAAATACTTCTGGTAGTTGCATTGATGCTCGGCGGTAACGGCCTAAGTCCCTTGATGCCATTCATGATCAAAACCAGTGGAGCTGACAATGCTAGCCTGCAAAATAATGCCGTTAACCGCGTTTGGGCCAGTACTCGCTTTGCCGGTATGTATGATCAAGGCGTAAATACCGATTTTGGTCACGCTGTTTCAGACGATCCTAAAAAACCTGATGTTAACGAGCATCTGGAATTGCCTCTGGAAACCATCGCGTATTTAAGTGTTCTAGGGGATTACCATGCCCCGCTCGGCGGCTTCGTTATTGCTCTTTGGACACTGGCATTGAGCGCCTTTTTGGGACTTCGCAAAGTTACCGATATCGACCAGGAAGCTGAAACACATTCACCCGCTGACAAATACGCTCTGGCTTTGGCCTTTTTTGCGATTGGACTCACTCCGGCCTTGGTATTAATTACTAATGCATGGGTTTTTCCACTTCAGCTTTTCTTTGCGGCAAGTTGGCTGTTTTTTAGATATTGGAAAGCCGATATTCACTGGCCGGCACTTCTTACTGGCGGCATTATCGGTTTCGCACTTATTTATCCTTTCCTCAGCTATTTTGCACCTGGCTCTCTGAACACCTCCATACACTGGGTGTCACAGACTGATCACTCACCACTTCGATTTTTAGTTGCAATGCACTGGCCACTTATGTTGTGGCTGGGAGTAGGTTTAATCGTAGCCAGGCATTCGCCCTGGGCTGGCTGGCTGGCATTGACTCTTTTGGGAATGTTCTGCTTATCTGAATTAATCTATGTTGATGACCCCTCTGCAGGTAAATATGAGCGCTTTAATACCACTCTAAAATGGTGGTCATGGCTATGGCCAACTGCGTTGATTGGCTTGGGTAGCGTCTGTATTGGGCATGGAGGCCGCATAGCCAAGGCAATATTGACCGTAAGCTTGTCTACACTGCTGGTCTATACGCTGGATATTGCAAGTTATTGGCGGCATGTCGAAAAACCCAACAAAGGCCAAATGGCCGGCAATGGCTGGCTAAAACAAGATCCAACACTACGCGAATTATTAACCTATTTAAAAAATGCGCCAGACGGATTTGTATTGGAATCGGTAGAAAAAGGCGCCTATTCATCGTCGTCAGCAATATCCCTATTTGCCAATAAACCAGTGGTATTGGGCTGGCCTGATCATGTCACCCAATGGCGCGGTAATCCTGCTTACGTTGCCAATCGTGCTACTGAAATTCGTGCTTTTTACAAAGCTGAATTATCAGCCCCCTTAAGTTTTTTAGAAAAGTTCCCTGTGCAGACAATTATTTGGACGTTAAGCGATGAACAAAGCCAGCCAGGTGTCCGTGAGAAATTGCATGCCCAAATCAGTCGCGACTACCATTGGCGCACCTTTTATCAGAACGGTTCTGAATCGGTCGGTATATGGGAACGCCGATTACAAACCAATAACGCCCAATAATCGGCACGAGTAAATATCAGTCAACAGGTTATATCACTATGAGTCTCATCTATTACACAAGCACCGTATTGCTTTTACTGTTGAATATTGTCGGCTTGACGCTATGGATGCGTCGCTGGTTACCGACCTTTGCACTTGCTCGCGCAGCCGGTCTATTGCTGCTCTGCTTAATATTCTTCTTCATTGAACACTTTCATGGCTTTGGCAAGCTCACTTGGCTATGGCCATTCACCTCAGCTGCCGCAGCGGTAACGATTTATGCAGAACGAAATAATTTAGCTTCGTCCGATTTTTGGCGTGCTGAACGGGTCTTTTTGATTGCATTTGCTTATGGTTTTGCCTGGAAATGGGCATTTCCGTATATATACCCCTCATCAGAACGGGTTACTGATCTCTATTTTATTGGCAATTATTTATCGGGCCAGACCCTGCCGCCATTAGACAATTGGTATCCGCCCCATCGCTTTGATTTCTATTATGGGTTTCAACATTTTGGCGCGGCGTTAATGGGTCGCATTCTAGGGCTTGGGCCGGGGCTGACCTACAATCTTGCTTTTGCCTTGTTAATGGCCTTGCCTGCAACATTAGCTTGGGATTTTACGGCTAGCTTACTTAAACA
>JABFRC010000026.1 GCA_013141375.1 Methylococcaceae bacterium
GGTCTTGGGCTTTATATCCAAAGGCTCGCCAGTGGACGAAATGATCAAAGCCATCAGAAAAGTCATTGCCGGCGAACGTTATCTTTGTTCTGAAGTGGCTAACAACCTGGCCTTTCAAAGTTTGCCTGGAGCCAATGAATCGCCATTTACAAAGCTGTCCGCAAGGGAAAATGAAGTTGTTAGCTTGATACTCCAAGGCAGAGCAATTAAGGAAATGGCGGACCTAATGGGATTGAGCGACAAAACTGTTAATACCTACCGCTACCGCCTTTACGATAAGTTGCAAATAAAAAATGATGTCGAATTAACCCGGCTTGCAATCAAGTTCGGGCATATCGACACCATATCAATATAAGTTATTTGATTTGCAATATTTCCCTGGCTTTAATAAACGCGTCTCTAAAATCCAAGTAAAGCGGCTTATCTGTTGCAAGCATCAACTGCAACATAGAATTTTGTAATTGATACTTCACATCACCAACGGCAAGCGCCCCAACTCCAATCGCACCTTGTGAATTTACAGCATTAACCAATGCCACTCCTGAGTCTCCACGCTTAATACCTTCGATACCCAAAGGTGGCACCGCATTAACGTCACCCGCCACTTTAAGTTGCTTTGCTTCATTCAACACGGCTGCACTCAAAACTTGGACCCCGGCTTTTGCAGTACAAAAAACAATGTCCGCATCTTGAATCAAAAGCGCCTTATCTTGATCAGATCCAGCAAAAGCACCAGAAAGCGTCGAAGAAAATCGTCGATTGTATTCTTTAGCAACATCCTCAGCCGTCTCAACCGACAAATGATCAACTAATTTAACTTGCGCTCCTGCCAAAGAGGCTATAACTCCAGTGGCAATACCCACCGGACCCGTCCCGCCAAAAACCAAGGCTTTACACCCTTGTAATTCTCCACCATGTTTTGCTTTTAGTTGCTGCTCAACACAAGCGACCAATGCAGCTGCAGTTGTAAACGCACCACTGGGATCTGCAAGAACAGAGACTTCAAAAGGAGGCACCATTGCCTTTTTACTAGCATTCAGCATATCCATGGCCAGCCCAAAATCGCGGCCACCTATAAAAAATGCTGTTCGCTTAACACCAGCCGGACTGCGAGAAAAAATAGCATCCTGCGTGAGCGCATGAACACTATCCAGCTTTACATTGCTGTAAGGCATTAGTACATCAAAGCCAGCATCCATAGCCATATTGATATCAAACGGGCTGTTATGGGGCATGGGGTCTAGCATGTGAAGAATACTTCGCTTTTCCATTTGGGACTCCTAAGGTTAAGAGGGCTGGTAAATTTGCAACCGGTTAACCCTTTGCTTTGACATATTCTCTTGCTACTTCAAAAGCATGCTCGAAATGCAAGTAAACAGGCTTATCGCTTTCAATCATTTTTTTAAGTAAACGATTTTGAGCTTGATACTTCACATTTCCAATTGCCAATGCGCCAATACCCACTGCGCCGCTAGCAGAGCCGTTAATTGGACTGCCATCGTGGAAAGCATCAACACCGGCAATTCCTGCAGGAGGCACCGCATTGACATCAGCAGCGACCTTTAATTGTGGCGCGGAGGCTATTAGCTCGGCACTCAATAACTCTATACCTGCTGCTCCGGTAGCAAATACAACATCAGCTGTTTTAATGTATTCTGCCTTGTCAGAGTCAGCGCCTGCCAATATTGTAATTTTGCCATCACCAAATTCATGACTACAGATATCCGCAACATGCTGTGCTTTTTCCAGTTGCCTACCAATTATTCTTACATTGGCTCCGGCCTGAGCGGCAATCACTGCGGCAGCCTGACCAACGGGCCCAGTGCCGCCTAACGCTAAAATATTTTTGCCTTCTAGGGTTGTATTGAATTTTTTAGCTAATTCGCGTTCAACCGCTGCAACCATACCAGCAGCCGTCGTAAACGCACCACTAGGATCAGCGAATACAGAAACTTCAAATGGTGGCACCATAGCTCTCTTTGCCATCTTCAGCATGTCCATAGCCTGCTTGGTATCACGACCACCAATAAAGATGCCTGTACGCTTCAAATTTTTAGCGCTACGGGAAAAAATGGCGTCTTGAACTAGACCCTGGACTTCACTGGGCTCAACGTTTATGTATGGAACAGCAGAAACCCAACCCGCATCCATTGCCATATTGACGTCGAACGGGCTTAAATTTTTAGCTGTGGTAAGCATGTGAAGAATGAACGGCTTTTCCATGATGACTCCTTAAAAAATGGTGGTGAAGTATAAAAGAATTAACAACAGAATAAAAACTCGGGGATTGGCATTATAAAAAAATTAACATTCGGCCTTGCCTGAAGCCGCCAACGAGCTAAATTGTGACTTCCTACTCAATTCAAATATTTCTGTTAGAATTGCGACCTCTTCAAATAACTCCTAGCAATTACGAATCATAACTATGAAAAAACATCCAGTCTTGCTACTAATTATTGGCCTCGGCTTACTTATCGCACTACAAAGCGAGGTTGTAATGCCTCTTATTTATAAAGTGGTTCAGTCAGACTTATTCCTTGTTGAAAGCAAAGACGAAGCCAGTCAAATGCCTATCTCAAATAACATGACAGCGCTTGCCTTCGGTTATTGCAACGCCTACGTTAAATCTAATCTGGAAGACGATGAACTAGTAACCTTTCAAGAAAAGCCGATAAATGTCTGGAGTCTTGGCAATTATCAATATGTTGTCAATGCCGAATACAGCATTACGAAAGCCGACCAAACAACAACCAGCAAATACGCATGTAAAATCAGCTATAAAAACGGAGATCAATTGGAGGGCGCTGAAGATATAAAAAACTGGACTGTTGACGGCCTATCTGAACCCAACCAAAAATAAACACTTCTAAATACTTATAAAAAAACCAGTACTGGACTTATAAATCAATAAGTCCAGTACTGGTTTTAAATCCAGCAACTTCCATTTCGTATAACGAAATAGCTTTATTTTCCGTATTTTTTACGGAATTTGTCTACACGTCCAGCAGTATCAACAACGCGTTGCTTTCCTGTATAAAATGGATGGCATGACGAGCAAACTTCCACATGCAGGTCTTTACCTATTACAGAGCCAGTTTCAAACGTGTTACCACAACCACAGGTTACAACGATTTGTTTATATTGGGGATGAATTTCTGGTTTCATATCGCCTACACAAAACCCTATTCGGGCACATATTTAAAGAACTGCGTATGATACGGAGTGCTTAATCATTTCGCAACTCAAATTATATCCATAAGCAAATTCACTACCTAACCTAATCGACTACGGACCTGTTTTGAATCCTCGATTGAAACTTCATTAATAATAAAACCAAAACAATCGCCGGCAAACCAATCACCGAAGAGTAAACAAAAAACACATAATAGCCGTATCGATCCACAAGCAAGCCGGAAAAACCGCCTAACAGCTGAGCCGGCAAATTCATTAAAGAGCCAAACAAGGCATATTGAGTAGCTGTATAAGCTGAATTGGTTAAGCTAGACATATAAGCAATGAAAACTGAGGTTGCAATTCCTCCACCTAGATTATCCGCACTTATTACGCCTGCCAAAAGCAAAAGACTGGGTTTACTAAGTGCCAAGGCAGCAAATAGCAAATTGGTTGATGCCACTAGCACAGCACCTAACAATAAAGGCCGCAATATCCCGTACCTAACCACCAAAATCCCACCGAGCGCAACCCCTGCAATCGTCATAAAAAAACCAAAAATTTTGCTGACCTCTGCGATCTCGGTTTTACTAAATCCCATATCAAGATAAAAAGGATTTGCCATGACCCCCATGGTAATGTCGCTCATTTTATAAACGCCGATAAGCATCAGTATTAGCACACCTAGCTTTCCATTTCTGACGAAGAATTCCACAAAAGGACTTAGTACCATTCTGTAAAGCCGCGCGCCAATTACACGCCAAAACCCATAAAGCAGCTCAACCGCCTTTTCCTCGTAAACTTTGGCCAATGGTTCTTTCAAAAAGAACGTAGTAATCAGACCAATAATCATTGAAGCAGCCATCACAAAGTATGCAACTGCCCAACTAAAATATTCAGCAATATAGAATGCACCCGCTCCGGCTACTAATAAAGCGAATCTATAGCCCAACACATAAGTAGCGGCCATAGCACCTTGATAAGTAGTATCCGCTGACTCTATTCTAAAGGCATCAATAACAACATCCTGGATAGCCGAGCAAAAAGCCACCCACAATCCAAATAAGGCGATCTGCTGTAACTGCGTATGCGCATCCGAGCTTCCCATTCCAACCAAGCCAATCATAATGCCCAGTTGCGCCAGCAACATCCAGCTACGCCTTTTACCCAATCGTTTTGTCAATATAGGCAGCGCAAAATTGTCGACCACAGGCGCCAAAAGAACTTTCAATGAATAAACGATGCCAATCCAGCTAAAAAAACCAATAACCGAACGCACAACACCATCATCTCTCAGCCAAGCAGACAATGTTGAAAATACCAGAAGATAAGGAAGACCGGCAGAAAAGCCGAGGAATATCATTGTGAAGACGCAAGGATGAGCATAAATGCGAAACGCATCAAGCCAACTTTTTTCAGACGCCATCAGGAATTACTCAAAAGACAGCGCCGTGCTGATCGCACGGCGCTAATAAAGCATTAACCATTAATCAGGTAATGAGTAACGATACTTGCAGCATAGCCGGCAGCAATCGCAGGCGTCCACTTTAAGTGACTAAAGAATGTGTATTTGTGATTTGATTGCCCCATCAGTGCAACACCAGCAGCCGAACCTACAGATAGCAACGAACCACCTACTCCAGCAGTTAATGTCACCAACAGCCACTGATAAAGATCCATATCAAGATTCATGTTCAGCACTGCAAACATTACCGGGATATTATCGACGATAGCAGAAATAATACCCACCAAGATGTTAGCTGTTGTCGCACCCAGGCCGTCATACATAGCGCCAGACAACAATTCCAGATAACCGATATAGCCTAAACCGCCGACAGAGAACACCACGCCAAAGAAAAACAACAGCGTATCCCATTCGGCATGACGAACCTTATTGAAGATATCAAATCCTTCCTCACCTTCTATGCAGTAAACTTTTTTGAGACGAAAACCGAAAATCATTAATGCTGACAAACCGACCATCATTCCCATGAATGGTGGTAAATGTAATAATTGCTTAAAACTTACAGCTGTAGCAATCGTAAATAAAAACATGACGCAGATAATCAATGCGCCTGGCTTTAATTGAACGGCCTCTTCAGTAGAAATTTGAGGCTGTTCATCAGGCACGGCCAAATACATCACGGCCGCAGGCACTGCATAATTGACCAAAGAAGGGATAAATAACTTGAAGAAATCAAAGAACTCGGCGTATCCAGCCTGCCAAACCATTAAGGTTGTAATGTCGCCAAAAGGGCAGAACGCGCCACCTGCATTGGCAGCTACAACTAAATTCACAAAACCGATACTAACGAATTTGGGGTTATCAGCACCAACAGCCATTACCACGGCCCCGACCAATAAAGCCGCTGTCAGGTTATCCGCAACAGCAGACAAGAAGAATGTAATAACACCTGTAATCAGGAACAATTTACGATATCCAAACTGTCTTCTTACTAACCATGAACGCAAGGCTTCAAACACATTACGCTCGGCCATTGAGTTTATATATGTCATCGCAACCAAAAGAAACAGCATCAACTCTGCATATTCTTTAAGGTTATATTCAAAAGCTTCGTGCATGGCTTCCGTAGAAACACCTGCGTCAGCGGCCAACACTGCAGCATGGGCCCAGATAATACCCGCAGCTAAAATAACGGGTTTGGATTTACGCAAATGCGTAAATTCCTCAGTCATGACAAAACCGTAAGCAACGATAAACACCAGAACCGTGTATATACCTCGCTCCGTTCCCGTCAACCCAAGGCTTTCAAACCCACCGGCCATTGCCATCTCTGGCAACAGCAATGCAACTAGCAAAATGAAGAAAAAACGCACAACAATATCCCCCTAAAATCTTCTTATAATCTGATTAATTGAATGAACCATTTCGGCCAGCAATCTTATCATCAACCAATAAATTTTGTCATTTTATGACTCCCAGTATATGATTACAGGCCGTGTTTACTCGCCTGACGGCACTTCAAGCAACCACCTATGTATCAATATAATGCTATCGACCAAACTCTGGTCAATGAACGAGTAGCCCAATTTAGACGGCAAACAGATCAATATCTAAAGGGTGAATTATCTGAAGATCAGTTTCGTGCGCTACGCTTAAGAAATGGTCTTTATGTCCAAACACACGCCCCCATGCTTCGTGTAGCTGTTCCTTATGGATTACTTAGCGCCGAACAATTGCGCAAACTTGCTCATATCGCCCGGACTTACGACAAAAACTACTGCCATATAACTACCCGCCAGAACGTTCAATATAACTGGCCAAAGTTAGAACAAGTGCCGGATATTCTTGCAGAATTGGCTGAAGTGCAAATGCACGCCATCCAAACCAGCGGCAACTGCATGCGAAACACAACTTCAGATCATTTAGCCGGCGTTTGCGTAGACGAAATTGAAGATCCACGTCCTTACTGCGAAATCATTCGGCAATGGACTACTTTACATCCTGAATTTGACTACCTGCCCAGAAAATTCAAAATGGCGGTGAGTGGTGCACTGCATGATCGTGCTGCCACACAATTTCATGATATTGGTTTGCATCTGGTTAAAAACGACACTGGTGAAATCGGTTTCAGAGTGCTTGTCGGTGGTGGCTTAGGACGTACTCCGGTGATTGGTCAAGTCATTAAGCCTTTCCTTGAAAAGAAGCATTTATTATCTTATCTCGAAGCTATTTTGCGTATTTACAACCTGTTTGGCCGCCGTGACAACAAATACAAGGCACGGATAAAGATTCTGGTTAGAGAAACAGGCCTGAAAAAATTCTCAGCACTTGTCGATCAGGAATGGCTATTAATTAAAGATGCTAATGAGCTTTCTGAACAACAAATAGAGCAAATAAAATCGCATTTCCCGGTCCCAGCTTATGAAGCAAGTGCAAATACAGACACCTCTTTTGAACTAAAAAAACAACAAAATCCTGCATTTGCGAGTTGGTTTAAACACAACACCACCGACCATAAGGTTCCTGGTTACCGCGCGGCCTTTATTTCGCTGAAAGCGCCCGACTCACCGCCGGGAGACTTAACAGACAGCCAACTCGATGCAATTGCTGATTTGTCAGACCGTTACAGCTTTGGCGAAATCCGCAGCACACATCGACAAAATCTGATTTTAGCTGACGTCAAGCAAGCTGATTTATTCGAACTTTGGCAAAAACTGGACGCTTTGAAGTTAGCGACACCAAACATCGGCACCGTTACCGATATGATTTGCTGCCCTGGCCTGGATTTTTGTTCATTGGCCAATGCCGGATCGATTGGCGTTGCCAAAGAAATCAACGAAGCTCTGGATGATATCGACTACATCCACGATATTGGTGATTTAAAAATCAACATGTCTGGTTGCATGAATGGCTGTGCGCACCAAAGTGTCGGCCACATCGGCATTTTGGGCGTCGACAAAAAAGGATCTGAATGGTACCAAATCACTCTGGGCGGATCGTCTGAAAATGAGGCCTCTATCGGCGAACGTTTAGGGCCGGCCGTTGCAAAGGACGAAGTCACAAAAGCCATCACAACAATTTTGGATGTCTATGTCAAACAGCGTCTGGAAGAAGAATCCTTTTTAGAGATGGTTAATCGAGTGGGCGTTACCCCATTCAAGGAGCGGGTCTATGCAGCTAATTAAAGACAAACAAGTCATTGAAAATAAATGGCATTTTCTACCAGATGACACAAACCTTGAGACTGGTGCCATTACCGTTTCTGCAAACCGCTGGCAAAAAGACCGTGAGCAATTGCTCAAACATACCGGCACAGTGGGCGTAAGGCTTAGTCCAAGCAATTCGGTTGATGAAATAGTCAACGACCTTAACGGCATTGGCTTGATTGAGTTGGATTTCCCTGATTTTGCTGACGGCCGACTATTCACATTTGCGTGGTTACTAAGAAATCGCTACAACTATCAGGGTGAAATTAGAGCAACCGGTCACTTCATGTCAGGCCAGGTATTTTATTTATCCCGAGTCGGCGTCAATGCCTTCGCTCTTGAAAAAGATGAGGATGTTAATGCTTCATTGGAAGCATTAAACGACTTTAGCGTCAAATATCAGTAAGGGCCATTCTTAGCTACTTAATTTACAAGGGTATTTCAATGGCTGTTTGTTGAAATACCCTGCATTGCTTCAGAATCATTGACTCTTGATACGCTAAACCACTTGAATGCGCCCCGGCGGATCTATAACCAAATCAAAACCACAAGATTCATCGCCCAGCCCGCCAATACAGGTAACTTCTTTTGCCTGAACTTTTTTACCCAATATGCCTTCAACGGCACCTGCAATCAATCCACCTTCAAAATGACACAAACAACGCCCAACCGGCGAGAGACCTGAACAGGTAACACATTCATAAACATCGACATGAATGAAATCATTGGTTAGAACCGGAATATCAATACGCCCAATTTTAAGCTGTTCACACAATGCCAAGAAATCGCCGACTTCCTTAAATTGCATCGCTAAGCCCAACTTTTTACCCGCGTAATAACTTATCGCAGACGCCCCCATCCCCATAATGTCTTCCATCGCTACTAATCTGAACAACCGATAAAGACTCACCCCGGTAAAATCCCCCATCTCTGGACGATTAACTTGCAGCGCATTAGCTATGTCGACCGGTTTTTTCATTTTGAAACCCTATGTTTTTATAGTAATAAATTTGTAATAAAACATAGTAATGTAGTCAACTTACAAAATACAACTCTCGTTAACAATTCCTGACGAGCACATCTAAGA
>JABFRC010000368.1 GCA_013141375.1 Methylococcaceae bacterium
GCAATGGCAGCGGTGATTTTGCCTGGGCTCGGAATTCGCAGAGCCGTGCTGAAAATGTCCCTTTCACAAGTTGGTGCTGACGACAGTAGTCTACTTGCGACAAGCCACTGCTTTGCCAGGCAGTGATGTGATTAAGCCAGTGTTCTGAAAGTGCCATGGTGCATCCTCTTTAAAAAATGTAGAGGATGACGGTTATTATTCGGTCAGAAAATACGGTTTTAACGGACGATTACGAACAAACATGGCAAAGCAGAAGAACCATTGCCAGTCTGCACCGATGATGAGGCTAAACAAGATCCCGTTAAACCAGAAGAAAAAAGCTCTGTCAGTCGTTATTACCGCACCAGTAGAATAACTAATTTAAGAAAGGTGCCACGCACCTGGCGAACGCGAAAAGATCCTTTTGAGAAAGTGTGGGATGAAATAAGATTACGCCTAGAACTCATGCCTGAAACGACAGCCAAAGAGATAATTGCCTGGCTAATGGGTAAATACCCAAATCAATATGTGACTGGTCAAACACGAACCCTACAAAGAAGAATTGCTGAATGGCGCCAAACTCAACAGAGTCTGGAACAAAACTTACGTACACTCATGCTGAATGAAAAATCGGTCTTGACGACCAACTCTGCCCAGGCTCTAAATTTCACAAACAACTTAGATTGTGATGCTGAATTTAGTGAAATGAACAAGTTCCTGACATAAGCTTTTGAACAGAGTAAGGTTGAAAACGCCGGATAGCACTGAAATTAAAACTGTATCGGACGAGGTGTGGCGACTACTACCAGTAGTTTGATTATTGGGTGAGGCAATACGAACCGGACTCTGTAATTGTCGCCGAACAACGGACTTACATGCCATTTATTTTCTCGGCTGCTCTAGCTACCCAAGATTCCAGAGCATCACCCTCACTTTTTATTTTATTGTCGGGATGGCCCAAATATTCTCTAACAGATGTGTTTTGTGCAATGAAATTACGCTTCCAACTCATCGCACTTAACCCCTTATCCTTATAAGCCGTCATTAATTCGTCAAGGAATTTCAAATAGGTTGAATCTGTATCAGGAGCACGAAAGAACAACGTAGAAAGACTTTCTAGCTCTTCAGTGCCATCCTTTTTGAACCTTTTCGTTAGCTCAATTTCGAGCACCTGAATAATCGTTGATTCATCGCGTATTATCTGCGCATGGCAATAGCGGCGGGGCTTATCTCCGACCAAATGCTGACTGCGACAACGTTTTTTGGGTACATCCCCCATTTGGCTCTCAATGTTCCAGCCATGCTCTTCCTTAAGTTTCTGCAACATAGTTTGAAAGAATATGATCTTTTCTGGTGCATCAAGAAGAGCAGGTGGGTCTAAGTTATCGACATCAGCTCTCGGCCCTTTTCCTTTATCACTCCCTAGCTGCATACTGGCCAACTCCTCGGGCGGCTGTTCTTGCAGTTCATTAAGCTCTGATTCCACTTTAGATGGCAGCATTTTCACGTGCCTTGGACTACGCCTTGTGTCCAATTCAACATCGAAATTAAGCCCGCTACGTCCCACTTTCACTAAATGTCGACGCTTGCTTGCCTTCGGGTTATTGTATGGATCTAACTCTTTTATGTTGACCGGTGTTTTATCCATTGGAGACGACTTAACGCCATCGCCTTCTTGAGGCTCTCTTTCGAGCCATATATCGTCATCGGGGTGGGAAAAGTAAACAACATCTAAGTCTGGTGACCTTAATCCGGCTATAGATCTTATCTCTCGAATAAAGACTTGGTTTTCTTCTGAATCTCTACCCGTGAAACCTGCCAAGGAGATTTCGCAATGGCTTATGTCTGGAGGGTTGAAATCAAATGTCCATCGCTCAGCGCCATTTTTAAACCTTGAATCATGGTTAATCGCTTGGAAGATAGAACCGAAACTGCTTTCAACTGAAGTATCAAAGAACAACCATGTAAAGAACTTTCTGTACTGTAAACTGTTCATGTACCGAACAGGTATATTTGAAGATAACTCAACGACACCAACCCAGTCTTCTGACCAAGCTTTACCCAATTGCCATGTGTTTCCCTGATTAACTGCAGCACGCACTACTTCTGAAGAATGAAAGAACAGCATACGAGCCAATTCTGAGGTCGGCAACCAATACATTTTTTCATTCACGGGAATACGGTACAATGCGCAGTTTTCAAACTGATTTGAATACTCTTTAGCTCGCTGTAGTGACTCCGGCACATCACTAAAGCGTACTTTTTCCCATTCACTTTGGTTAGGCAATTTAACAGTTTCAGTCCATCCTTGAACCTTGTTTTCAGTAGAAGATCTTGGAAAAACTGCCCCTGTAGTCAATGCTGGAAGCAAATCTACAGGAAGCTCTTTACGAAAATTACCCAGTTCTTGACTATGGAAATAGCAAACAACCTTCCATTCCTGGCCAGGTTTTCGGTACCAATCTCCAAGTATCAGCAGCTTCGATTCTTTGGGAATCCCCCGAATGCCAATTTCGTCAATCTCCGCCATGGCAACCTTTAATCTCTTCTTAACTCTAACTTCAGGATTTCAGTTTCTATTTTTGGGGTAATCAATTCCTGCCGAATGTTTGCAATCCTCAGCAACCGCCACCGCTTTACCTCAGTATTATTTGCTTTAATTTTTTCAAATGCTTCACACAATCGATATAACTGGTGATCTTCTACAGATTCTGCATGGGATGTTAACCACCGGCGAGTATCAGGTAAATCTCCTAGATGTTTTTCAACAGAATTTGCTCGAGGCAATGCTTTAATAAACTGAGTCTGCGTTAGCCGAGGTCGATTCGGCTGACTAGCCAGAGCTATATGGGCGGATATCAAGATCGCCACATTGCTTTCATCCCAATGTTGGTAGTCGGTTTCATAACGGGCCCTGATGACTGGTTGGAATTGTGGTTTGTTGCACATTAGCCATTGTTTGTCATTACGATACAGCCATACATACAAGGCACCACCACTAGGCAAGCCCCTTAACCCTTTTATCCCTACATCTGGATTTTGCTTTAGAAGATCTCGCCACCCCTGCCTGTGCACCTCGATTTCGCTTTCAGTCGCTTTCACATTTTGCATGGAAGTAACCGATTTTGGAACAGTAGCTGGCAGTTGACTAACATCGTCAAGCAATTTTGAAACTGCATATTTCGGAATCAACGCAGATAAAACCAACAGATGCATGAGGGGATGAAATGATTTTCTATGTTTTCTGAACAAATTGACCAGCCAATGTTTTTCTACCGGTTCCTGAAAGTGGCATTCAAATGTCGATCCATCCCACTTGTGCTTTACTAGCTGATATATCTCCTTATGTTGAACTCTGCTTTTGTGCATGAGGCCAAGATCATTCGCTAGATTCCGGTAAAATAGTGTCCAGCGGTGTGCACCTAACCCACTTAAATGCCGAGATTGGAGCAGCTCTATATAACTGTCGTGCAGAGACAAATCAAGATCACTTAATTCTAAATACTTCGCGGTAGAGTCAACTCGTGAGGAGGCAGTTGCAACAAAGTGATGTTTTTCTCTTGTACGAAAGTAGATAGGCGAGTTTTCTAAAATACATGAGTGGCCTTTACAAAATGCCAAGCCGGGAAGCTGATGAGATCGCCGCCAGTACGCCTCACCACATTCCGATACCTGTTCTTTTATGCACTCAGGACAATAACGAAAAAACGCAGATTGCTTTATTGTGCTGGCAGCAATCCCAGACCTAGTGTGAATACTACCCCCAATATCAGAGCGCATCGAGCGTATGACTTTAGCTGCTTGGTCTTGAGAAAGAAATGGCAGATAAATAGACGCTAAGGTAAATGACGCAATTAGATCTTCCACATTAATAGGCCAAACCAACTGCAGATTATGTACTAAGGCATCTAAATGGCTGGGCAAGTCTGGAATAGCGGCGGCCGTTGATGATGAGAAAACCTCCCGAATAACAGCTTTTTGGTTGCTGCCCAGGCCAGTATGAAGTGCATGGCGGCCAACGATGCTATAAAGCAGTTCGTCCCCATAGGGGACAGGGAAATAGCCCAACATGTTAACTGGCCAATAACTCTTGGATTGGGTAATTAATGCCCCGCTCCTGGATCACCTCATACATAGAGCCTGATTTCTCCGTATACATTTTTCTGAGATCACTCCCAGCCAATTGCCCCCAACTGTCGCGGTTTGTATAGACAGGTTTGGAATTGTTTTCATTGCTAGGCTCTCGCTCTTTACCTGCGGCAGTCAATGCAGTAGTCGCCAGCTGTATTATCTGAATCAACTTAAGATCCGGGTTATTTACTAGAGCATCTACAACAAGTGGTTCTGCAATATCTTTAGAAATACCCATAGAGACTATCGTTTCAATAGCTGAATTAGCAATACTCGTTTCACTCGGCTCTCCCAGCTCGACTTTTCTCGGCTTTTGAAGCGGCTTAGTTACCAGTTTGTTTACTGCGTTAATCATCTCGTTCTCAAATTTTGGGAAAATGAGGTCATTACATTCTTCAATTTTGAGGCGATTTCCTGAGCGAAGAGCTTCAAGCATTGGCTTGACGATCGAAAACTCATCGTCAAATACCTGATCTAGTAAATCTGGCGAAAGCGCTTCATCCTCTGGAATTTCAGCTAAAAGGATTGCTCTCGATTGAGCAAGGCAGAATAGTTTAACGACAATGTCTGGTACACCTTGGCTTAACTCGTACAATTTGTTGGTTAACTGTTCATTGCGCTCAACTATTTTATTTAACCACTGATAGGGCCACATCTCTTCGAGAAAATCTTCCCAACTTTCGTCTTTAGGTAGCCGATCCCAAACCACACTTCCATCACCGCTGGCCCGGCGTGCTTGCCTAAACTCACTGGAGAAGAGTCGTAAAGCTTTTGGCGTACCAATAAGAACAATGGAAACTTCGACAACGTTAACCAGTGTCACTAAAAAGTTGATCATTTTCTTTTCGCCACCGCTTTTAGCGAGGCTCATATGTTGAAATTCATCGATCACAATCAGGCCAATAGCATGTATTAGACATAGGTCCGCAACGTCCGCCATCATTTTGGCAATCGTAGGTCTACCAGAGGCGTATTGGTCTCTGTACTTGATATTTAAACGCCTACCTAATGCAATAAAAAAGCTCAAGCAAAAGTCGGTAAGTGAACCATCATATGGGCAGTCCACTTTTAGCCATGGTACTTGGAGCATATGAAGCTCCGGATGATAAATTACTCGGGGATAAATATTGAGAAGGAGGTTTACTGTTGTCGATTTTCCAGCACCTGATATGCCAGCTATTGTCACTGAAGAAGCGGGAGAATCAACGTTATCATGAATGTAAGTTGTTAAGTCTTCTTTTTGAATAAGATCACGGATTGAGTTCAACTTCCTCTTAAAAGTCGCAGTTTTAGGATTTCTGTTTAGATAGCTGCAACGTATCAGTTTCGAGAGCTTCTGTTCGACGATGATATGGCTGGTTTGAGGCACAAAGAAATCACGGGTTAAGCGGCTTATTGCATGAGTTCGAATGTGACAGGGCAAATTTAGTTCTTCAGCCTGATAGTGTGGCCGCTTTATTAACGCTTTCGCAACCTCAACAGAACTCATTATCATTGGTAGCGCGGAAATGAGCGGATTCTCATTGTATTCGGGTAAGCCTTGATCTTTGTATTCCGCCTCAGGAAACCGTGTCTCTAATGATTTAACCATCGGATTCTTCCTCTTTTAATAGATCCTTCAGTCGTGTTGGTAACTTAAAGCTTTTTTTCTGCAGTTCAGTACCATGAATCAGTATGACATTTGCGGTAGGTGTTGCGCTTAACGCAGTCCTATCCGCTGTTTTTTTGTTCCTTTCAACCTGTCTTTCATTTCGCTTATTCTCGGCGATTCCATTAGCTCTTTTAGCCTTTTCAGATTTGGTGTAGGTTGGCTGGTGCTGCTTAGAATCTTCTTTAATTTTCTGGAGATCACTCACCAAGTTCACAGAGCCTGAGCGCTTCTTTAGCTTTGAAGTGGCAGCCACGTCTAATCTCAAATCCTGTATTACCCAGAGTTCCCATATTGTGATGTCGGCAAACGCTCGGCTACGAGATGTTAAGTTTGCGGGAATAAATTCAGAGTAGGAATTGGAAGGCCGAAGATAAATTACATTTGTGCTGTACAAGTCATAAGCGACAGTGACAGTTTTTGGACCTCGATAGTTTTCTTCAAACCAACCCCAGTCTAGTGCTTGCTTGCAGCTGTAATAACAGCCGAAAAGCTTTAACCCATGCTCATTTACAGTTGCATTAGTGTGGGGAAGCAAGTTTATCTTTACCAGATCAGGGTCCGGCCTTCTCAAAAGACCTGTTCGATATTCAATACCCCAGTTCCACAGAGTTAGTGGATTTGCCGGTAGATCTTTTGGAACCCCAGAATCGATATCGTATGTGCTCACGACATGATCATTGTTGTAGTGAAGTACAATCTTAATGATCATTTTGGTGAACTCTTTCAGCGTGAGTATTCCATCTTGCCGGTAGTCATTCCCGTGGCGTTTTTTGCCAATTGGATTTTTGGTCACATAGCCTTCAACGAAAGGCTTCATTTTTGTTTGAATTGTTCTGAAGTAACGCTCTACAATTCCTTTCCAGTCTGCTCGGTACGCAGGTGTATTTTGTATTTCAACGTGAAATGACTTGCTCAAAACTTCAACGTGTCGACCAAGCATTTCGCCCTTGTCACCTATTATGTGTTCGGGTAAACCCTGCATTGGCCACAGATCAGGTGTGATATCTATATCGTACTCTGCGCAAAAGGTGGTTTTATTCGCCATTGCATTACTAAGTGCCTCCAATGCGCTTACCCAAGACGCATTTTCTAATCCGATATACATTCCAACAATCGCTCGACTGAACACATCGACCACAAAATACATTGTAGGTCGACCTATGATTTCCGTGCGATCTTGTTCCGAGACTAGGTATACATCTGCAATTGTGGCATCAATTTGATACAAGTAACCGGGCCCCGGAACCTCAGCAGTTGAAGTCCCAAGGCTTGGACTGAAGTCTTTCAGATAGTTGATTTCACCTTCACGTTTTTTGGTCACCTCAATAGAAGAGTATTCCTTTTGATAGAAATATTTAAATTGACGTTCAGTTGGAACATTAATTAAATCTTCAGGTGTTGCAGGAATTTTTACACCATAGGAAATCAACAACTGATTGTAAGCATAATCAAAATCATATTTATTCTCGTTTAAAAGGGTCTTTACTATAACGACCCGAAACAACGCTTTAATTTGATCGGAAATGGGAATCCCCTCACCTTGGCTACGGGTACGAATTCGACCATTCCGCTTGCTTTCAAATTTTTTAGATTTTCCCAGCCCACCGCATAAATCGTAACGACCACTCAATGCGTTTTCACACATCCCAAATTGCCAATACCGGCGCAACCATCGGTAAACTGTCTGCTTTGTTATTTTCGTCTCTTCTAAAACTAGACTAAGCAACAGCCCACGAGTTTTTCTTTGGTATATCTCAGGCTCGGACTTCACGACACCTTTGATAGCGGCCCAAGCATTCTTTTGTACAACTTCCGCTTTCGAGCCCTCACTAGGAGAGGTCATGCTAACATTAATATAGGGATCGACAATGGGCTTAAGATCTGCTCTCGCCAATAAGTGTTCAAACTCAGACCGTGAAATGATTTGTGGTAACGCCCGATCGTCATTGATGTCAATCCAGAAAATAGCTTGTGGATTACTCCACAAAATTCTTATTTGTTTTGTCTCCCAAATATAAACATCATTAGGCATGAACATAGGTAACATCCTTTGCAAGCCAATAATCTGAGATGGCGATATCCTTAGCTTTCAGGCTTGTATGCAGTTGACTATGAATATCCCATTGAAAGGCATTTTGAGCAGCCAAGTGTCTAAAATACTGAAGATGTGAACCAATATCCAGACCAAACTTTTCATCGCGCTCTTTAAGCGGCACCGGAAGTTTTTCTTCAACATTGGCTTCCAACACCTGAGTTATACGCTCAAAGACACAGATTCGTTCATTTTCACTAAGATCATAGCTGTGCATGTGAGGTGCTAACCAACGAATATTTTTAACCAAGGTAGCGGGCACTTCATGTTCAGTAAAGATGAACCAGTCTATGCCTTCATTTTCCCAGTAACGTCGCTCTAACTCTTGCTTTTCAATTGTGCGCTCTTCTTCTAAAGACTCTGCATACTTCACAGATATCGCCTGACAGGAATGCTGGCCGTCAAAATTAAAATCAACCAAAAGGTCAGTTGTCATTACTTGAAGGACACCTTTATACGCTGGGTGTTTAATACCTAGTCGCTTAGCGATGTCAATAGTGGTTTCTGGGTTGAGGGGGAATTGTTCGCGAATATCAGTAACGACAGACTGCCAATCAAAAAGAAGAAATGCTGCAAGCTCTAGATCTGAAAGTAGATGAACTACTCGATTATGGGTCAATGCTGGTCGACGATGCACTCGCCCTTTACTGGGCACATCCCGAACCGTCAAGAATGGTTTGTAATCCGTTCCAAAACCTTGACCGCGCTTTTCTTTCTTCAGACGACCAAGAATGGCAGGCTCAAGAAGACCTGTTACTTCCTTGGTGTGAGGGCTTAAAAAGGTAGTTTTAGGATTCATTTAACACATCCGGGCTATGCCAATTTTCTATAGCATAGCCCGGAAATTTAAAAGAATGATACTTTTTTGCTTAGTGTGACACTTTTTTGTAATGATGATACTTTTTTGTCAATCTACAATAGTCATCAGCATTGATTTTAAATTTATTCAACCGTAACTGACTTGGCCAAATTTCTGGGCTGGTCAACATCGGTGCCTTTTAAAACGGCAACATGGTACGACAGCAATTGCAAAGGAATGGTGTAGACAACCGGCGCCAGTTCGTTTTCCACCTGGG
>JABFRC010000247.1 GCA_013141375.1 Methylococcaceae bacterium
TTTTATTAAACCCATCGACGAAGCGCTGTTATTAGAACTGGCCAAAAGCCATGACACCTTGGTCACCATTGAAGAAAACGTCTTGGCTGGTGGTGCAGGCAGTGCCGTCAATGACTTCCTGCAAGCCAAGCGCATTCTGATGCCGGTATTGAACATCGGTTTGCCGGATAGCTTTGTCGAACAAGGCACTCGTGAAGAATTGCTGGCGCTGTGTGGATTGGATGTGCAGGGGATAAAACAGAAAATCGAGGAATTTGTAGCGTAGTTCAATGAAATTTCAGATGCTTAATCCTGGAAAAAGCATCTGAACTATTAATCGCAAGGGCTTAGCATTCAGGGGCCTTCTAAAAAAGGCCTATCTCCTGATTTTGCGCATACTAGGCATCTGTATGCTCAAAATCAGGAGTAATTTCTTCCGTTTCATCCTGATACTGTTCACGAACCGCCAACACCTTGCTCCATTCTGCTAAGAAAGCGTCAACACACGCAGGGTCAAAATGAATACCGCGACCCACTTGTAAAAACTCAACCGCTTGTTGCAGCGGCCAGGCATGTTTATAAGGGCGCTCCGATGTTAATGCGTCGAACACATCAGCCACCGCCACTATTCGACCTTCGAGAGGAATTTGCTCCCCCGCCAAACCTCGCGGGTAGCCACTTCCATTAAATTTCTCATGATGCGTCAATGCCAGATCGGCAGCTAATCTCAATAAAGGAGACTCGCTGTCCGCAAGAATGTTGTAGCCATTAATGGCATGCAATTTCATGATTTCAAATTCTTCTTCAGTGAGTTTTCCCGGTTTTAAAAGAATATGATCAGGCGTCCCGACTTTACCGATATCATGCATCGGTGCGGCTTCTAAAAGTAATTCCTGTTCTTCTTCAGAAAGACCCATTTTGGCGGCAATGATCCGAGAATAATTCGCCATACGTAGTAAATGTGCGCCAGTTTCAGGGTCTCGATATTCAGCCGCTTTCGATAAACGAAAAATCACCTCTTTCTCGCGTGCAGCAATTTCTGCAGTCGCTTTTTTTACTTCTTGAGCCAACCATTGCGAACGATTGGCCAGCTGCACTTGACTGCGTCTTAATGCCAGTAAATTTCGGACGCGGGCGGTTAACTCTGTTTTATCGACCGGCTTGGTTAAAAAGTCATGCGCGCCCTGCTCTAATGCACGATATCTAACATCAGTTTCGGTGTCTGCAGTCACCATAATCAATGGAATGTCAGCATATCCGGGAATAGCACGAAAATGCATAATAAACTCCAGACCATCCATATCCGGCATCATATAATCGAGCAGCACCAAATCAGGTGTTTTATCAACACACCACTCAATTGCTCTAAGCGGATCATCAAAGCAAACCACCTCAACATCGTTCATTTTTTTTAATAAATGCCGAAATAGAGTCAAATTTGTTGCGTTGTCATCGACGACCAATACCAGTGCCATTAGCGTGCTCCCAAATTTCTTATATATATTTTAATCCGACGAATTTCTTCATCGATGACCAACCACAACTCATTAATTTCATCCCATTGCTCATCGGCAATCAACATTTCCAGCTTTACAGCAAGTGAGTTCAGGCATAGTGCGCCCACATTGGCTGATGATCCTTTAAGCTCATGTGCCAGTGCTTTGACAGTGGGTTTTTTATCAGTAATTGCACGCATGAGCTTTTCTTTTAACTGTGACAAAGAACCCCAAAAAACCTGTAGCAATTCGGCAATCACCTCATCATCGTCACCAAACAAATCTCTTAATCGTGCTATTTCAATGGCCGGTTCTGAGTTTGACGAAATTACATACGTCAATTGGTCTGGCTCTTCCAATGATTCAAAATCAACATCGCTTTCTGAGTCCGGCATCCAGGACTTTAAAGCCTCTGCAAGACTGTCGACCACAATCGGTTTGGTTACATAATCATCCATACCAGCCTCAAGACATCGCTCGCGATCGCCCTGCATGGCATTGGCAGTCATCGCAATAATCGGAATATGTTGTTTATTTTCTGCTTCTAACTGACGAATAGCATGAGTGGTTTCAAAGCCATCCAGCAAAGGCATCTGACAATCCATCAATATTAGTGCATAAGAATGATTCTGTAAGGCCTGCAACGCTTCATTACCGTTGTTCACCACATGCACGGCATAGCCCATTTTATTGAGCAAATGCACTGCGACTTTTTGATTTACAACATTATCTTCCGCCAGCAAAATTAAATGCGCAGGCCCTGATTCACTATTACGTTGAGGAGAGACGGCGACTCGCTCAATACCAAGTGGAGCACTGACTTCCTCTGCATGCTTAACATCGGGATCAATCAGATTAACAATGGCATCGAACAACGCCGATTGCTTAACCGGCTTCACTAACACGGATTCAGCACCCGCTTCAAACAAGGACGTTTTCAGAGGTAAATCCATCGTCGCTTGGCAGACCATCACCGGGAAGGTATCAAATCCAGGTTCTTGATGAATCAGGTAAAGCGTATCTAACAACCCGGTATCATGCAGTGGCTGAGTAATTAATGCGGCAATGTATTCATCATTGGCATCCTTTGATTCATTGAGCAAAGTGATAATTTCAGGTACGGATTCAGCCACATCAACCCGTAAACCCCAAGAATAAAAATATTTCAAATAAAGCGCGCGATTTCCCGCCTTATCTCCCGCCAGTAAAACTCGTTTACCGCGAACCATAAATTGCGTTCGAGCAGGCTGTTCTTCCGACACAGGGAAGTCAATATCCACCCAAAAAACCGAACCATTTCCTACCGCACTGTCTACACCAATTTCGCCGTTCATTAATCCTGCCAAGCGTTTTGAAATCGATAAGCCCAGTCCCGTACCGCCGTATTTACGCGTGGTAGAACTATCCGCTTGTGAAAATGGTTTAAACAAGCGCTGCTGGATTTCCGGTGAAATGCCAATCCCGTTGTCGATAACTTCCAGACGTAAATGCACATGTTGGTCATATCGACTGATCAAATGCGCCCTGGCAACAATATCGCCATTACTGGTAAATTTGATGGCATTACTAAGAAAATTGAGCAGAATTTGTCGCAACCTGGCGGGATCACCCACTAGTAATGCTGGTATTGCAGGGTCTACAAAACTCATCAATGACAAACCTTTTTCGTAGGCTTTACTGGCTACCAAATCGACACTGCCTTCCAACACTTGCTGCAATGAAAACTGAATTTGTTCTATTTCCAGCTGCCCAGCCTCGATTTTTGAAAAATCCAAGATGTCATTAATAATGCTCAGCAACGCGCGCGCTGAAGACTTGATCGTCTTGGCAAACTCGAGCTGCTCTGCATTCAGTGAGGTATCTAAGAGTAAATCCGTCATGCCAATCACACCATTGAGCGGCGTGCGAATTTCATGACTCATCGTAGACAAAAAATCGGCCTTAACCCGAGAAGCTTCCTCGGCAGCTTCTTTAGCTTCAATCAGCTTAGCTTTAACATTTTGCTGCAGCCTGACATCACGAAATGAAGCCACCGAACCCATTAGCTTGCCTTCATCGAGCAATGGTGCACCCGAAATACTGATAGGTATTACCTGGCCATTTTTATGAAAAAAAATCTCATCTTCAGACCGATAGATTTGATTATTTTTCATCGCTAGGGTGATTGGACATTGCTCAATCGGTAAAGGCTCACCGTCAATACGGTGATGATGAATTATGTTATGTAGCAACTTACCTTTAAGCTCATGCAGCCGCCATCCCAAGAGGCGCTCTGCTTCCGCATTAAAGTAGGTTAAGCGGCCTTCGCTATCCAGCGTATAGATACCATCCCCCAGATTATCCATAATAGTATGCAGCCACTCTTCAGATTTTAAGGCCGCATGCTCCAATAGCTTTTGCGAAGTGATGTCCGTCCGCATGGAGATATACTTGATGGGGTGGCCATCAACGTCGGTAATAGGCACAATCGTTGTACGCACCCAATATTGGCCGCCATTTTTATTGCGATTGCACAAATCGCCTTGCCAAATTTTTCCTTGAGTAAGCGTCTGCCACATCTGGGTAAAAAACTCTTTTGGATGATAACCAGAATTGATGAGGCGATGATTTTGACCGTACAACTCTTGCAAGCTGTAGCCAGTAATGTCGCAAAACTTGATATTTGCGTAAAAAATAGCGCCTTGTGCATCAGCGATACTGACACTGGCGTGCTGATTGAGTGCCTGTAACTGCTGAGAAATACGCGATTGCACCGCATCAATGCGTTTTTTGTAAAAGAACAACAACGGCAAAATGAAAATGCAAACGACAACACTCAACAAAAGCGCATCGAGGATGGAAAATTGCAAGTCGTTGAATTGATCAACAGGAAGAAGTAACGGCAGCAGCCACATAATCAGCACTTCGGCTGAAAACGTCACTGCCAGAATGATAAGAAATAGGCCGATAACTGGAAACTCAGGCACCTCTTCATGAAGATGAGAGGTATAACCATGCATACTTTTGGGCACAACTGACTCCGCAGGATAAGTGTTGCCCTAAAAGTAGCACATGCCGGAATTAAGTTATTTTTTGACGATGGTATTCCATGCAGTTAACCAGGCTTGCGACTGGTAAATTTCTGCTTTTTTGTCCAACGCGCCGCTCAATACCAATTTTAAAGTGTTATCAATAACACCGAAAAAATACGCAAATGCAAGTTGCGGAGCAATGCTGCGAATTTCTCCTGTTTTAATGCCTTCATCAATAATCTTGAGGATTTTTTGTTGGACAGTAGTTTCCAATCCGGCGACTTCTTCGGGCAAAAACTCATTGATCTTCACCGTTAAAATAAACCTAACCACATCCGGTGCATCGTCGGTCAACGTAAACAGCAAATCTACAATGCCACGGAGTTGCTCGGAAGATTTGGGCGTTCTTCGCCGGATATCATCAATCGAGACACGCAAGCTCTCCGTAACATTGACATACAGGGAAGAAGCTAGCGATTGCTTGGTTTTAAAATGATGATGGATGACCTGCAAGCTTTGCAAACCGGCAGCATCCTTAATATCCAGCAAGGACGTATTGAAATAACCCTTCTTAGCAAATAATTTTAAAGCGGCTTGCAGAATGACATCCTGCTCGGTAATTGATGTTTGTAGTGTTTCTGTATCTAGGTCCATTTTATTATTCTACAGCTTGTCAGTTGCTGTTTATCAGGTGTTAGAAAGCAAGGGATAGCCCCATAAATTATTATTGTTCTCTGATCGCCGCCAGTGCTGTCACACAATAATTGACCATAGACCACAGCGTTAACAACGCGGCAATATAAAGTGAGAAATAACCCAACGCATTGATGGGAACTCCCAATAGATCATCACGGTATAACAACAGAGTCATGGCAAACATTTGTAAACTTGTTTTCCATTTACCCAACTGCGACACTTTCACTTTTGCACGCTTGCCGAGTTCCGCCATCCACTCCCGTAATGACGCAATGGTGATTTCCCGGCCAATGATAATAGCCGCCGGAATCGCCAGATAGGGGTCCGGTTGTTGTTGAACAATCAACACCAAAACCACGGCAACCATTAATTTATCAGCGACAGGATCTAAAAAAGCCCCGAAAGGCGTCTCCATGCGCATTTTTCTAGCTAAATAACCATCCAGCCAGTCGGTAAACCCGGCCAGCATAAAAATTACCGTGCTTGCGACATTCGCATAAGCCCACGGCAAATAAAACACAACAACCAACAAGGGTATAAATGCAATTCGCAAAAGCGTAAGGTTGGTTGGTAAATTAAATTCAAATGTCATCTTGATGATGAAAAAATTGGTATATTCGTTGCGCCAACTGCCGATTGATGCCGTCTATGCTGCAAAGTGCATCGATACTCGCTCGTGCTACCCCTTGCAAGCCCCCAAACTGTTTCAACAACAGTTGTCGCCGCTTTACCCCCAATCCCGGGATTGCCTCCAAAGTAGACTGTTTGGTCACTTTGGCTCGACGCTGTCGATGACCGGTAATGGCAAACCGGTGTGCTTCATCACGGATATGCTGAATCAACAGCAAACCACTTGCGCCTGGAATTACATTGATCGGTTGTTGCTGCCCAACCAAAATCAATTTTTCCATGCCTGGTTTTCTATCCGGCCCCTTAGAAACGCCGACTATCATAACATTGTTTATGCCCAACTCCGCCAACGCCTTTTCAGCCTCGTGAACCTGGCCCTTGCCGCCATCAATAAATAGGATGTCCGGCGCATTGATCATTTCCTCTTGCTGCAAGCGTTTGAAGCGACGCAAAACCGCTTGATGAATAGCCGCATAGTCGTCACCCGGCGTAATACCTTCAATATTAAAACGTCGATACGCCGACTTCACCGGCCCTTCCCTATCGAAAACCACACACGAAGCAACGGTCTGTTCGCCTTGGGTATGACTGATGTCAAAACATTCCAAGCGCTTTGGCACCTCCTCAGAAGCAATAATCTGCTGCAAACTTTGAAAGCGGGCATGAAGACTTTGTTTATCAGCAAATTTACTCTGTAAAGAATTCTGTGCATTGGTCAAGGCCATTTGCAGCCACTTGGCGCGTTCTCCCCTGACGTTGCAGGAAATGGCCACCGCATGTTTTGACTGTTCCGCCAACACCTCAGTCAGCAAACTGACATCTTCCAGCTGATGACTGACGATCAGCTCCTGAGGCACCAGCTTATCCAGATAATATTGACCGATAAATGCCTCAAGCACAGCCGCCGGATCATTTTCATCCACCATCTTGGGATAAAACGCCTTATTGCCCAAATGCTGGCCATTGCGAATAAAAAACACCTGCACACAGGCCAGATTGGCCTGGCTCGCACAGGCAATGATATCAAGATCACCATGATCGCCCTGGATAAAATGCCTTTCCATCACCTGCCGCAGCCTGGCAATTCGATCTCTAATAGACGCCGCCTGTTCAAAATCGAGCGCCATTGATGCTTGCTCCATTTTGCCAACCAACTGATCAACTAATAAGCCGCTCTTGCCCTCTAGAAACATCACTGTACTTTCCACATCCTGCGCGTAACTTGCCTTGTCTATTAAATCCACACAAGGCCCGCTGCAACGTTTGATTTGATACTGCAAACAAGGCCGGGAACGGTTGTTGTAAAACGTATCATCGCACTGCCTGACCGGAAATAGCATTTTCAACAACTTCAAACTTTCCCTAACAGCTCCGGCACTGGGGTATGGACCGAAATAACGGCCCTTTTTATTTTTAGCCCCCCGATGGAAAGTCAGTTGCGGAAAATCATGGCTGCTAGATAAAAACAGATATGGAAAGGACTTGTCGTCCCTTAAGAGAATGTTATAGCGCGGCATGTGCCGCTTGATCTGCTGACTTTCCAGCAACAAGGCTTCACTTTCGGTATGCGTGATCGTCACCTCAATACCGGCAACCTTGGCCACCATCGCGTGCTGCTTGGTTGAAACACTCTGGGTTTTAAAATAACTGGAAACGCGGTTTTTAAGGTTCTTGGCCTTGCCAATATAAATGATCTCACCCTGATCATTCAGCATCTTGTAAATACCCGGACGCGTAGTCAGGGTTTTTAAGAAGGCTTTTACATCAAAAGTATTTTCCGGGCACATTGGCTATCAACGGTTATTTTTTGGCATCACTTGAATTACAAATGATCCAACGGACTGGTTACACCTTTACCGCCCTTGTTGAGAACGTGCGTGTAAATCATCGTCGTGCTGACGTCTGCATGACCCAACAACTCCTGCACGGTACGAATATCGTAACCGCCTTCCAGCAAGTGCGTGGCAAACGAATGCCGAAAAGTATGTGGTGTGGCGGCCTTGTTCAACTCCGCGCCCCGTGCCGCCTGTTTTACGGCCCGTTGAATGGACTGTTCCTGAATGTGATGCCGCCGCACCTCGCCGCTACGCGGATCGGTGGAGGGTTTGGCGGCAGGAAACACATATTGCCAGATCCACTCGCGAGCCGCGTTGGGATACTTACGCTCCAGCGCATAAGGCAGGTACACCGCACCTTTACCCTGGTGCAAATCAGCGTCGTGCATGGTTTTGACCTTGTCCAAGTGGGCCTGCAATATCGGCGCTAGCGAAACCGGCAACATCGTCACCCGGTCTTTAAAGCCCTTGCCATCGCGTATCAAAATCTCGTGCCGTTTGAAATCGACATCCTGCACCCGTAATCGAAGGCATTCCATAATTCTCATGCCGGTGCCGTACAACAAACTGGCGATCAGATGCGGCGTACCATTCAGTCTCAATAGAATTGCCTGGATTTCATCCCGGTTCAACACCACTGGCAAGCGTTTGGGCGTTTTGGCCTGTTCCACGTTATCCAGCCACGGCAACTCGACAACCAGCACTTCCTTGTACAAAAACAATAAGGCCGCCTTCGCCTGATTTTGGGTGGAAGCCGAGACCTTGCCCTGCACCGCCAAGTGCGTCAAAAACTGCTCCACTTCGCTAGCGCCCATGTCACGCGGATGACGCTTGCCAAAATGCAGGATATAGCGTTTAATCCAGTCAGCGTAAGCTTGCTCGGTGCGAATACTGTAATGCTTCAAACGAATCTTGGCCCGCACTTGATCCAGCAATTTTGGCGAATTTTCCAAGGAAGGCTCTGATGTATTTTTCATTTTTATTAGGAAAGGCTAAATTTTCACAACACACTGAAATTGTGATGATTTTAGTTTTTACAACCGCATTAGACAACTGTTTGACGCAATGTTTTGCGTCATTTAGGACGTCTAATTATAGTTAGGCATTTTTACTATTAACCCACTAAAGGAGAAATACCATGAAAAACAATCAAAGTAATCCAGTCGTCTGGTTTGAGATTTACGTACAAAACATGGAGCGTGCCAGAAAATTTTATGAAACAGT
>JABFRC010000270.1 GCA_013141375.1 Methylococcaceae bacterium
AATAGCGATTTTAGCGATAAGCGCCACGATGTTATCAGGGTGTTCTGATGAAGATGAAAGTCTAACTGATGGTACGCAAAATGGTGCCAGCGGCATCAATGATGCCTCTACCAATGGCTTAAACAATGGCTCAGGACTTAACGGTTCTGCGATTGGTGGTGGCTACGGCAGCAATGGTGCCGGTGGTTTAGGCCCGGAGTTTAGCGATCCAAATAACCCTTTATCCAAACAAACAATCTACTTCACATTGGATAGCAGCCAAATTCAGGAGGACTTTATTCCTGTACTTGCAGCCCATGCCCGTTATCTTTCTGCGCATCCTGCACAACGGGTTGTTTTGGAAGGCAACTCAGACGAGCGTGGATCACGCGAATACAACATTTCATTAGGCGAGCAGCGTGGTAAATCAGTTGCCAACTTGTTGAAATCTCAAGGTGTATCTGATGGCCAGTTGGAAATCGTCAGTTACGGCGAAGAAAAGCCGGCAGCTGCAGGCAGTGACGAATCAGCGTGGCAATTAAACCGTCGCGTTGAATTGGTTTACCAAGGTCAATAAATGAAATCCAGGTTGCTCTTCCTATCATTACTTGCTGGCGGCTCTGTTTATGCGGAGCCGTTGCCATTGCCGCCTGCAGTTGATAATGCTACTTATCCGTCTGCACCAGGCGGAGTAAAAGCCCCCCCATCGCCCAATGCGCTTT
The DNA here is from genome assembly GCA_013141375.1 of Methylococcaceae bacterium. Lineage (GTDB taxonomy): Bacteria > Pseudomonadota > Gammaproteobacteria > Methylococcales > Methylomonadaceae > JABFRC01. Next base: position 702 of record JABFRC010000270.1, read on the forward strand.
ATGAGCTAATGGGTAGAATGGATCAATTGCAGCTTGAAGTGCAGCAATTAACCGGTAAGGTGGAAGAGCAAACCTATCTCATTACAGAAATGAAGAAACGCCAGAGCACGATGTACGCTGATTTTGATGAGCGTATTCAAGTGCTGGAGAAAAAACTTGAGGGTACTGCCGGACAAACCGGTGGCGCTCCGGCCGAACAAACATCAGGCGAAATCAAACCTGATGCCGCTGCAAGTTCACCGGCACCTGAAGCGGGTAAAGAGCCTGCAGCACCTGCTACCCCCTCAGAGAATGTACCGGCAGAATCCAAGCCGACTCCCGCGCCTGTGGCTACTGATGAGAAACAACCTTATCAGCATGCTTATGACGAATTGAGGAATGGACACACCAATCAGGCCATTACGGAATTCAAAGACTTACTGAGCAAAAAGCCTAATAGTGAGTATGCCAGTAATGCCCAGTATTGGCTGGGTGAGGCGTATCGGGTGAATCAGGATGTGGAATCCTCACGCAAGGCATTTACCGCGGTGGTGGATAATTATCCGGGTAGCCCTAAAGTACCGGACGCTTTATTGAAGCTTGGTTACATAGAAATCGAGCAAAAAAACTTGCCCAAAGCGCGCGAATATTTAACCAAAGTCACTGTCGCTTATCCCGCTTCAACGGCTGCGCATTTGGCAGCAAAGAAATTGCTTAGTATTGAGCCGCCCAAAGCCGAGACATTACGCTAATTGTGAGTTCATTAAGAATTAGCGAGATTTTTTATTCTCTGCAAGGCGAGTCCAATACCGTTGGCATACCGACGGTATTTATTCGCTTGACCGGCTGTCCGCTACGTTGTGTTTATTGTGATACCGCTTATGCCTTTACCGGCGGATCAAGAATGGATATCGATGCCATCATTGACCAGGTTAAATCCTATTCAACGCCTTATGTGACTGTGACCGGAGGCGAGCCTCTTGCGCAACCGGCTTGCCTGGATCTGATAAAACAATTGCTTGATCAGGGATTCTCGGTTTCTCTTGAAACCAGCGGGGCATTGGATGTATCCGGCGTTGATCCACGGGCGGTTAAAGTGATGGATCTTAAAACGCCAAGCTCGGGTGAACTCAGCAAAAATCTGTATTCAAACATTGCTTATCTGACGGATAAAGATCAGGTTAAATTTGTTATCGGTACGGATGAAGATTACCAGTGGTCAAAAACCATAATGGCAGAACACGAGCTTGCCAAGCGTAGCCAAATTTTGTTTTCTCCGGTGATGGGGCAGCAAAATCCGACCGATTTGGCCGAAAAAATTCTTCAGGATCGCCTGCCGGTCCGCTTTCAAATTCAACTGCACAAACTGCTTTGGGATGATGCCCGAGGCAAATAATCTAACGGCCTTAATTCAATGCAAAAAAAAGCCATTGTTCTTCTTTCGGGAGGATTGGATTCCATTACAGTGCTCGCACTGGCCAAACAACAAGGGTTCACTTGTTATGCCTTAAGCTTTGATTATGGTCAAAAGCACAATGCCGAATTGCTGGCTGCGGCCAAGATTGCTGCCGACTATCAGGTGGAAGAGCATAAAATCATCAAGCTAGGATTTGGATCCATTGTTGGTTCCGCCTTGACCGACGCAGATATTGCCGTCCCCAACACTTTGCAACAAGGCATACCAGTGACTTATGTGCCGGCGCGAAATACTATTTTCCTGTCATTTGCTTTGGGATGGGCAGAAGTCTTGCATCTGAAAGACATCTTTATTGGTGTCAATGCCGTTGATTATTCCGGCTATCCGGATTGCCGGCCCGAATTCATAAATGCTTTTCAGAACCTGGCTAATTTGGCAACGAAGGCGGGCGTGGAAGGTGAACATTTTGCTATTCATACCCCTTTGATGACCATGAGTAAGGGAGAAATTATCAAGCAAGGTTTGGCGCTGGGTGTTGATTACCAGCAAACTGTTTCCTGTTATTCAGCCGATGAGCATGGACGAGCGTGTGGGGTTTGTGATGCATGCAGACTAAGGAAGGCCGGTTTTATTGAAGCCGATGTCGAAGATCCGACCCGCTATAGCTGAAAGTAACACCCCCATTTAATGGCCATGCTTTCGAGTCAGTGCTAGAAATATTTTTAATCCATTCAACCTCTTTGTCGGCGCATAACAGAAATTACTCGCTACGGTAGTTTGTCTATTTTTTTAAGTGTAAAGCGTCATGAAATTCCCTTTTCTTTCCCGGTCCACCTGGCTCAAGCTGCATCTTTACCTGGCTTTGACCTGTGGCTTATTTTTCGCAATATTGGGCTTGAGCGGCAGTATTAGTGTTTATCGCGAAGAATTGGATGGCTTGTTAAATCCACAATTGGTCATTGATCAACCTCAGGGCAGCTATCAGTCTTTGGACAAGATCATGGCAGCAGCCAAAAGTGCCCATCCCCAGCGTTACGGTTCCTGGACATTGGAAATGCCGCAATCGCCGCATGCAATGGTTACCGTCTGGTATGAAAAGCCCAGGGAGACTTACTTTGAGCTTTATGCGCCGTTAATGGTATCGGTGAATCCCTATACTGCAGAAGTCGTCGCCAGCCGTTTTTGGGGGCAAACAGTGACGACTTGGTTTCTGGATTTGCATACCCAGTTAGTGATGGGTGAGTCCGGATGGCAGGCGGTGGGGATTTTGGGTGGCATGCTGATTATCTCTACGCTTACCGGATTGTATCTTTGGTGGCCGGGCTTAAGCGGTATTTTTCCGGCGCTGAAAGTCAGTACCGATGCGGGACTGATGAAGTTTAGTTTTGATATTCATCGCTTGCTGGGATTGCTGATTGCGCCGGCAATTCTTTTATTGGCCTCGACCGGTGTGTTGTTGAGTTATCCCGGTATTTTGGAAAGTTTGGCGGGTGCTTCCGGCATGGCGCATGGCGAAACAGGGCGAGATATTGTTAGCACCGCCATTCCCAATAATCGCTCTACCAGTCTGGAAGCGGCGGAGTTCATTGCTCGCGGTGCTTTTCCAAAGTCTGTGTTAAGGCGTGTGACGACGCCCGCTGGTGATAGTGGTGTGTATCGAATTAATCTTCGCCAGCCAGGCGAAATCAATCAGCGCCACCCGTTTACCACGGTGTGGATAGATCGCTGGAGTGGGCAAATGAGAGAGGTTCGTAATCCTGCGCAATTTTCACAAGGACAAACCATTGCTACTTGGATCTGGCCGCTGCACACCGGCGAAGCACTAGGGCCGAAAGGTAGGCTTGCCTGGTTTGTTACGGGGCAAAGTTTGTTTCTGCTTTATGTCACCGGCATGCTGCGTTGGTTATTTCGAATCGGCAAGATAAATGATCGAGAACTGAATTTCGCTGCAGCAAAGCCGGTCGCCGGAAAACTGACTGATCATGCTTATCGCTTTAGCGCCCGGCTAATCCGCTATTTGGTGGAATGGACAAAAAAGCATTTACAGCCGCGATTCATCATTGTTTATCAAGCGCTGCAACAATGGTTGATTCAGTACCAAGCCAAAATTGCGGAGAAGCAAAAGCATCGCGATAAAAGCGATTGGGATCTTTGATGTTATTTCCGCACTAATAAACTGGGTTGTTATTCCAGTATGATAAAATTTCAAGCTTGATAAACCGGCATCGAGCTATGACACATTCAGATTCTTCCGCTCAATTGATCGACCGTTTCGGCAGGACGGTGGATTATTTACGCATATCCATCACGGATCGTTGCGACTTCCGTTGCGTGTATTGCATGTCGGAAGACATGACGTTTTTGCCGCGCGCACAGATTTTGTCGTTGGAAGAAATTTACACACTGGCCCAAGCCTTTGCCGAATTGGGTGTAACAAAAATCCGTATTACCGGCGGTGAGCCTTTGGTCAGAAAAGGGGCGCTGGAACTGCTGCACAACATCGGTCGGATAGAATCTTTAAAAGAGCTGGTCATCACCACGAATGGATCGCAGCTGGAGACCAAGGCACAAGACCTGAAGCAAGCCGGAGTCAAACGTATCAACATTAGTTTGGATACTTTGGATGCCGATAAGTTCAAGGCCATTACCCGTACCGGTGATTTGCATCAGGTGCTGCGCGGCATTCAGGTAGCCAAAGCCCAAGGTTTTGAGCGAATTAAAATCAACGCGGTGATTCTAAAAAACAGAAATCATTTGGAAGTAAACGACCTTGTGCAGTTTGCGGTCGATAACGAGATAGATATCAGCTTTATTGAAGAAATGCCCTTAGGCGTGGTTAGCAATCATGATCGCGCCGATGCCTATTACTCCAGTGATTTAATTAAAAAAGACCTGGCCCGGCAGTTTTCACTGATGGCGACCACCGAAAAGACCGGCGGCCCATCTAAATACTTTAATGTGGTTGGCACTCAAACGCGGGTTGGTTTTATATCGCCGCATAGTTCAAATTTTTGCAGCACTTGTAACCGTGTACGCTTGACGGTTGAAGGCCAATTATTGTTGTGCCTGGGTAATGAGCATTCTGTGGATTTGAAACAAGTGCTAAGAGAGCATCCTGGCGATATGCTCGCGCTAAAAAAGGCCATCATTGATTCCATGCAGATTAAGCCGGAAAAACACGAATTTAACATTCAAGAACAACCCATCATATTGCGGCACATGAGTGTCACCGGCGGGTAAGTTAAATTTCAATATCAGCCACAAAAAACACGAAGAGTTTCTTAACACAAGTCTGGGTTGATAGATTGCAGGATCAATAAACTTCCCGCTCTTTGTCTTCTTCGTGGTTCAATAATCCCATTTACCAGCCTAGCCGCACTTCTGTCTGCGTTTCACGGCATATAACAACACACCTGAGGTATTCATGTCATTTCAAGCACTCGGTTTAACCGAAGATCTTCTTAAAGCTGTTGCCGATCAAGGCTACAGCACTCCAACGCCGGTACAGCAAAAAGCCATTCCATTAATTTTGGAAGGTCGCGATGTACTGGCCGGTGCCCAAACCGGTACCGGCAAAACTGCCAGTTTTACCTTGCCTTTATTGCAGCGCTTGCTGGAAAACCACAACCCGGAGCAAAAACCCAGACGCATTCGTGCGCTGATTTTGGTGCCTACTCGCGAATTGGCCGCGCAAGTTTATGAAAGCGTGAAAACCTACGGCGCGCATTTGCCTTTTCATACCGAACTCGTAGTTGGTGGTGCCAGTATCGGCTTGCAAACCCGGCAATTACGTCGTGGTTGTGACATCGTTGTGGCAACGCCGGGCCGCTTGATTGATCATATCCGCCAGCGCGTGGTGAATCTGGCCAATGTGGAAATTCTGGTGCTGGATGAAGCCGATCGTATGATGGATATGGGCTTTCTACCGGAAATTAAACAAATCATGGGCTTGCTGCCCAAACAGCGCCAAAGCTTGTTGTTTTCCGCGACTGTTCCGAATGGCATCAAATCACTGGCGTCGCAGTTGCTAAACAATCCTGTCGAAGTTGAAGTGGCCAAACAAAATGCGACGGCAGAAAACGTCTCTGAGCGAGTTTACGGCATCGGCAAAGAATACAAACGTGAACTGCTGTCTTATCTGATCGGCAGTAACAACTGGAAGCAAGTCTTGGTGTTTGTGCGCACCAAACACGGCGCGGACCGCTTGGAAAAACAATTGATAGAAGACGGCATTCGCACGGTCGCATTGCATGGCGATAAAACCCAGGGTGCGCGCAACAAGGCGCTGGAATATTTCAAAACCGGCAAAGTATCCGTGCTGGTAGCTACTGACGTGGCTTCAAGAGGCTTGGATATCGACGATTTGCCGCATGTGGTCAATTTCGACTTACCGCAAGTGCCGGAAGATTACGTGCATCGCATTGGTCGAACCGGGCGTGCCGGAGCGAGTGGTGTAGCGTTATCACTGGTGTGTCCGGAAGACGCTTATTTGCTGGTCGCCATAGAACAATTACTCAAACGACAAATTCCCCGCGTGGCCGATACCGGTTACGAGCCGGTATCCTTAAAAGTAATCGATGCCCCAAAGAAAAATGCGCCGAACAAAGACACTGGCAAAAAAGATTTTCGGCACACAAAAAAACCGGCTGTACGCGGCGCTAAACCTGCTGCTGGTCCACGCGATGGTGCAAAAAACAAGCGTAAACCGGTTAGTAAAGGCAGAGGGTAATTGGCGGGTTCAATGGAAATGTAGCTCGTATGGCGCTTGCGGAATACGGGAGCTCGGGGTTTTCGATGCACCGTATTCCGTTGCAAATCATACTTGCTACAAAGAAGTTGTCAGTTATAGGATTTTGGTGATACCGTATTTGGTATGAATGAAATCATCATGGATACAAATGTGATGTTTGCCGGTTTGTACTCGGCTAGCGGCGCATCGTTTAAAGTGTTGGAGCTTTTAGCTGCGGGACATTTGCGATTAGTCATGTCTACACCGTTGTTGTTCGAGTATGAAGACGTATTGAACCGCAACCAAGTCATGCTTGAATTAACAGAAATTGAAATAGAATCAGTGCTTGATAACCTGTGCGGGTTTAGCCGCCATCAAAAAGTATATTTTTTATGGCGGCCTTATCTACCTGACCCAAAGGATGATTTGATACTTGAGTTAGCGGTAGCTTCAGGAGTTAGCACCATTGTTACTCACAATCTAAAAGATTTTACCTGCGTTGATAAGTTTGGCGTTGAAGCAATTACCCCAAAAATTTTTCTGGAGCGATTCAAATGAGTGCATTAAGTTTACGTTTGCCGGATTCCATTCATCGGCATATCAAGGAGCTAGCTCGTAAAGAAGGGGTTTCTATAAATCAATTCATCGCCAGTGCAGTTTCTGAAAAAGTGTCGGCGATAGCCACAGAAGATTATTTACAGGAACGCGCACAGCGCGCAGATAAGTCGGCTTTCCAGGCAATTTTAGCTAAGGTGCCTAAGCGCGAGCCGTTGCCTGGTGATAATTTTTAAACCATCCGCTGCGTTAATGCGCACCTTATCGACTTATGAATAAGCTAACCAAATCACGTTTTTTTCTTAACCAAAACGGCAAAAGACTTATGAGCAAAACCAATAGTGATATTCCAGAAAAAACCAATGGCCGTTGGTGGGAGTTTTATCTTGTAAGATATTTACTTGGATCAATTGTCGGTGCAGCACTTCTAATAATACTTAATAATCAGTCCACAGGAAAAATTAAAGGATTATTTTCTATATGCCCTATAGAGATTTCCTTAATTGATGCACATACCATTTTACTATGGGCCGGTTTGGGATTTGCATATTGCTATTTAGCTAGTGCTCCAATATTGGTACTGCATGCAACACGCGGCGCTGCAGCAATTACAATGAGTAAGCTGACCTGCTGTGTGGTTATAATTACAGCAATATTTGTAAGCTGCATTCAAATAATATTTTGGCCAATATATATTACGTTAGTTACTTACATTCTATTAGTACAGGTATTTTTTATCTACTTCGGGCTTAAAAAAGATAGTGATAATAGTAATGCGATTTGTAATTTTTATAAGGAATTGATAACTGAAAGAACAGAATTAACACCAGCTCGATCTTTATATATAGAGTCCTATAAACACTTGCGTGAGCATGGCAATGCATTTTTCATAGTTTTATTAGAGTTTGTTTTCGCATTTTCGCTGTGGTATGCAGAAACGTTAGAACAACTTTATATTTTGGTTTTCCTGTGGATATCTCCAGCGGCTTTTGTTTGGGTTGTAGGTACATGTCTAGAATCAAAAATTCACAATTTTCCGAAACCTTAACTAACTAAATATCTTGGCATACGAGATTAAAATTACCTATCTAAATATTAGGAACTAACAATGAAAAAAGTCGGAATTATTTTGGTTGTAATAGGCTTCTTAGGAATCATGCTTGCGCTAGGAATGGAAACCAGCGTTAGCTCCTATGGCGTTTCACGTGTTCAAAATATTGGTTTAATGAATGAGCAGCAGAATTTATTGATTGTTTTTATTGCTTTAGCAATTGTGGGTGTTTTGATCTTGGTCTCTGGCAATCGTAAGGCTCAATCGACTGAGAAAAATTCTTCGGACTCAGTCACCCGTAACTGTCCTTACTGCGCTGAAATTATTAAAGCCCAGGCCATCATTTGCAGGTATTGTGATCGAGATATTGTTCCCATTTTAACTAATGGATCAGTTGATGAAATATCTCATTTAGAAATGCCCAATAGGTATTCAAT
>JABFRC010000285.1 GCA_013141375.1 Methylococcaceae bacterium
AATAATAACAATAAGGTTTTAATTCTTCATTTCTTTATAGTTATTAGCTATAAGTAAATCCACAACTTTTATCCTATACTACCCTGAACAGTTGGTTTAGCTGCCTTCGAGGAAAATCATGAGATCTACACTGCTAATTTTAGGAAGTTTGTTTGCAATCAATGCATCAGCAGGTGTTTATAAATGCACCGATGCCAATGGTAAAACTGATTACCGGTCTGCACCTTGCGAAGCGGGTCATAGTGCGGAAGAAATAAATATCAAAACCGGTGGATCAACAAACCTTGATAAAGAAGAACAAAAGCAGCAGTTAGAACTCCAAGCTCAAGAGCAAAAACAAACTCAAGAACAAATCGAGCAGGAACAAGCTAAACAGAAGCTGGAAAAACTCAAACAAGATTCCAAAAACGAAAGTGCAAAGAATCAGTTTCAAATTAAAAGCAATCCTGACAAATTTTCAGCGTTTGCCATCCCTCCCTATAACTACGACTCTCTGCCTACTTTGGTAAAAGACTATCAAAGCCGATTACCGGATGTTGAACGGTTTAGAAGACAGGCAGCAGACAAAGCTCTTGCCACCAAACAATGCAATCGTGTCGAATCGGTAGAATTAAGTTCAAAAAGCACTCAAACTGCATTAGTGTTTTCAGTGGATTGCAGCACCGGTAAAAACTTTATTTTTTCAGAACAAGACTTATCCAAGTAAATCTTAATGAGCAGCGTAAAAACGATTGTTATTACCGGCTGCTCTTCAGGCATTGGCTATACAACAGCGATTGAATTACAAAAACGCGGATATCGGGTTATTGCCACCGCAAGAAAATCAGAAGATGTCACTTATCTGGCCCAAGAAGGCCTAACTGCATTACAGTTGGATCTAGCTGATAGCGCCAGTATTCAACAAGCAGTAAACCAAATTATTGAACTCACCGACGGCAAAATTGACGCCTTATTCAACAACGGCGCATTCGGTCAACCGGGTGCTGTGGAAGATTTAAGTCGCGAGGTTTTACGCTTCCAATTTGAAACTAACGTCTTTGGTACTCAAGAACTTACCAATCTAATCATCCCCCTGATGCGCAAACAGGGCCATGGCCGCATTATTTACAACAGTTCGGTACTGGGTATAGTGGCGATGACTTATCGTGGCGCCTACAACGCGAGCAAGTATGCCTTGGAAGGTTTGGCTGATACGCTACGATTAGAATTGCACGGCAGCGGTATTTTTGTTTCTTTGATTGAGCCCGGCCCGATTCTGACCAATTTCCGGCAAAATGCTTTTGCGTTGTATAAGAAAAACATCAATCCTACTCAAAGCTTTCATCAAACCACCTATCAGGCCATGGAAGACCGCTTACAAAAAGAAGGTCCGGCGGCTCCTTTTACACTGCCTCCGATGGCCGTTACCGAAAAAGTCATTCATGCCCTGGAAAGTAAACGCCCCAAGATTCGTTATTACGTGACTTTTCCTACCTATTTATTCGGCATACTCAAACGACTGTTACCTGCATCCTGGCTGGATGCCTTACTCAGAACGGTGAAATAAATGCACGAACTTGATGAACTGATTATCAGCTGTCCCTATTGCGGCGAAGCATTGGACGTACTGGTGGATACATCAGCCGGTGCTCAACAATATTACGAAGATTGCGGCGTCTGTTGTCGGCCCATTTTGTTTGTGTTGTCTGAGGATGAATCGGGTGAAGTTTTTGTGGATGTTAAGCGGGATGATGAGTAGCGAATTACGTTCGTTTTCGGAATTACATCGTTTTTAAGTATTACCCGTTTGAAATTGATACAAATATTTTTGAAATCCTGCAAACACCCGACCTATTTCCTCAGGTTTACCTAAATCAGTCACCGCATCAGCAATCGAGTTGTGATATTTCAGACGTAGCAACGGCGTCAACTTGGCTTGATCCAGTTCTTCAACACCAACGCTCACATAATGCGACAACACAAAATCCAGGAAGGCCTGTTGTTTGTAATCAAAATGACGCCCGATTTCGACGCGGGCAGAACCTGCACGTTGTTCTCGGCTGATGGGAGTTAACGCATACGCAACATGGGCCAGCACATCGAATAAATCGCTGTTTTCAGCTTCAATGACCTTTTGTATTTCATCCAGTTGATCTTTACCAAAACCGTTTTCCGCCAATCCTTCCAGCAGTTTTTTACGGGTATCCGGCATGCTCCATAAATTTCGCAGCTCTGCTTCATCTTTGAAAAACTCCGGCAGTTTTCCGAACAAGGCTTCCAAAAACTGAGCCGCTGACATCGGTGTACCATCCGGGTGCCAGAAACTGGTTACTGTCATGTGTTGAATAGTGCGCTCCTTACCATCAGCCAATTTAACTTTGGCTTTTTTCTTTTTACAGACACAAGGATGCTGAGCGCATTTTTCACAATGCGCTTGCTCACATTGACAAGGTTGCTCGTTGCAGACAGCACAAGGTTTCGGCAGTGCTTTCTCACAGCGACAAGGAAAACAGCCGCATTGACTACAGACTTCCGGATCGACAGGTTCACCATCCCAGTCGGGTTCGCTGAAGCGGTGATGGGCTCTGACGAAATCGTAAATAGTGAAGTAATCCTTGCCATCGTAAAGCCGAGTGCCGCGGCCAATAATTTGCTTGAACTCGATCATCGAATTGACCGGCCTGAGCAAAACAATATTGCGCACATTGCGTGCATCGACGCCGGTTGAAAGTTTTTGCGAGGTCGTCAAAATGGTCGGGATGGATTTTTCGTTATCCTGAAAATTGCGTAACCATTCATCGCCCAGTGCCCCATCATTTGCGGTCACCCGCTGGCAATAATTGGGATCGGTGCTGGATTTAACTTGGTTGATCAAATCACGAATCAGTAAGGCATGGCCTTGATTGGCGCAAAACACCAAGGTCTTCTCACGTTGATCGATTTGCGACATGAAGATTTCAACTCGTTTAAGTTCCCTCTCCTTAATCTCGATGATCTTGTTGAAGTCCTTTTCCTCGTAGCGTTTACCGGCTTCGATTTCACCTTCCACCACCGTATCATCGGAAGTGAATACGTAATCGTCCATGGTGGTAGCAATCTGCTTAACCCGAAACGGCGTCAAGAAGCCATCGTTAATGCCATCTTTTAGTGAGTAGATGAAGACTGGTTCGCCGAAGTAAGCGTAAGTATCGACGTTGTCTTTACGTTTTGGCGTGGCGGTCAGACCCAATTGCACGGCAGGCGAGAAGTAATCCAGAATGCCGCGCCAGTTGCTTTCATCATTGGCGCCGCCTCTGTGACATTCGTCGATGACGATGAAGTCGAAAAAGTCTGGCGGGTAGTCGCCGAAATAGAAATTACGTTCGAGCTGTGTATGTGGTTCGACAAGCTCACCACGAACGGGATTCAAATTAGATTCGTGCTGTGTATGTGGTTCGGCAAGCTCACCACGAACGGGATTCAAATTAGATTCGTGCTGAATAAGTTCCTCATCCGTTCGTGGTGAGCTTGTCGAACCATGAACGGATGAGGTGTGCCCTTCGACCAGCTCAGGGCGAACGGTATTACTGGCAGGCCCACTCATAAACGTCTGAAAAATTGTAAAGAACAAACTGCCATTTTTTGGCACCTTGCCCTTTTTGCGAATATCGGCGGGTTCGATACGCACCAACGCATCTTCCGGGAATGCGGAAAACGCATTGAATGCCTGATTCGCCAGAATGTTGCGGTCGGCGAGAAATAAGATACGTGGTCTGCGGGTTGGTTCATTACCGTTCGCGCTGAGTGTGTCGAAGCGCCAATCGCCCAAATTCCAGCGACTTTGAAACAACTTCCAGGCCAATTGAAAAGCAATAAAGGTTTTGCCGGTGCCGGTTGCCAGGGTCAGCAATATGCGATCTTGTCCATCGGCAATGGCATGTAAGACCCGTTCAACAGCAATATCCTGATAATAACGGCCTTGAAAATAACCGCCGCGATCTTCAAACGGCACTGCGGCAAAGCGGTCACGCCAAGCGTTTTTTACCGCAAAAGTACGATTCCACAATTCATCTGGTGAAGGAAATGTAACCAACTCACCCTCAACACCGCTATCCATATCAATGCCGTAAACACCCTGCCCATTGCTGGCATAGGTAAAACGCACCGCCAATTTACCGGCATAATCCTTGGCCTGACCGACGCCCTCTGTCAGTGGCTTATCCCACGCTTTGGCTTCGACCACCGCCAGTTTGGTATTGCGATACTCCAGCACATAATCGGCAGTTAAGGCTTTGCCGCGTTTGCCGTGGCCTTCGATACGGCCCAGGGTGATGGAATATTCCCGCCGAATCCGGCTGCCATCAACCACACCCCAGCCAGCCGCGGCTAAAGCAGGGTCAATATAGTCGGCGCGGGTTTCGGCTTCGTTCATGGTTTTAACCGTTAATGTTATTCGTAGCGTTTAAAGCTGTTGCTGTCTTGTGTCAGTAACAGCATCAGTTTGGGGTGTATAAACAATTTTTCTTTGGTTGCAGGCGCTTCGATCAACACACCAATATCGACCAACTGCTTTAAATATACCGAGGCGGTTTGGCGCTTTGCGATGCCTGCTTCGGTCAGGCTATTAATTCGGCAATAGGGCAGTTCAAAAATCAGATTAACCAGCTCATAGCTATAAACCTTGGGGAGTTTGTTACGCACAAACTCTGCGGTATGCTCCGATAAGGCTTTAATGGCGGCAATTTTGCTGGTTGTCCAGGTTGCGGTTTCCTCAACGCCTTTCAAGATATAAATTATCCACGGCTCCCAAGCCTGTTCGCGCGTCACTTGTAACAACAAATCATAGTAATCCGCCTTGTGCTGAATAATGTATCGGCTTAAATACAAAATCGGCAGCGTTAGCAAGCCTTCCTGGATCAAAAACAAACTATTAACGACGCGACCCGTTCTGCCATTGCCATCGGTAAACGGGTGGATTGCCTCAAACTGATAATGCCCGACCGCCATGCGGATCAATGGATCGATGTCTACTTCATTGTGTAAAAACCGCTCCCAATTCGCCAGCATGTCCCTTAAAACCGTCTCACCCACCGGTGGCGTGTAAATCAACGTGCCCGTCGCATCATTGCCCAATGCGGTTCCTGAAACCTTGCGCACATTCATTTGCACACCTTTGATCTGCGTGCAGATCTCTTCAAGAGTGCGGGTATTAAGCGGGTGTTGGCTCAGCGCTTTAACACCTTCAAATAATGCCCGGCTATAGCGCAAGGCTTCTTTGGTTGCCGGGTCGGCCTGATCTTCATTGCGGGCATATTGAAACAACTTATCGGTTGTAGTTACGATGTTTTCAATTTCTGAACTGGCGCCCGCCTCCAGTAACGGCAAGGAATTAATCAACACCGCTTGATTGGGGATTAACTCCGCCGCCTGTTTTAACTCTGCCAACGCGGCACGCGCAGTAATGCAGCGTTTTAGTATCGCCTTGGTTTCAATATCAATTTGCGGCGGCAACGCCGGTAACCCGAGATACGGTTGATCAGGCTGCCAAAGGGAGGTTGTCATGTTTATATTTTATGATTTTTTCGACACATTTTTAGTGTATGTCGATAGCATAGACACGTCAAATAGTTATGTCGATATTTCTCATGTTTTTAGACACATATTAATAATGTGTCGATGCTATCGATGGTTTTGTAAGGTGTATAAAAATATGCTTTTTCTTATCACGTTAATCTGACCTGTATAAAAAACCGGATTTTTTATACAGGTTAGCATTCAAAGCTGACCGCTGAACGCTTGGTGCAGTAGGGATTTTTTCAATTCGTCGAGGGCGGCGAGTTTTTGTTGGTAGATGGATTCGAGGCGTTGGGTTTCAGCGAGCAATGAATCAGTCGTTGTAACAATTCTTTCTTGTTCGGCAAGGGCTGGTAGAGGAATTTCCAGTTCTTTAATCATGCCGAGCTTAAGAAATTTTGTCGCCGCTCCGACCGACTGACTCTTAAATTTCTTCAGGCTTTTTAATAGCTGAAAGTACAAGTAACGGTAATGTAATTTGAATTCATCCTTTACAGTTATAACGTATGTCCGTTGATATGCGTTAAATCTTCCTTTGTAGTGTTTCACGTTGAAATCACCAACCGCATTGTTACCAGCCAGAAGAATGGCTTCGCAATCAAATGCAAACTTGTCAATCGCGTAAATTTCTCTAGCACAGGTAAAAAATGGATACTCACCGCCTTCAACAGCAGCATTCACGTCCAATTTTCCAGTAGTAATGTTGACAAAATCACCCAACGAAACGTGCTCTCCTTCAACAACGCTTAGATGGCTTTCAAACAGCGCACGGGCGTTTTGCAGGTTTTTTTCGGCGTTGGCTTTGGCGGTGGCGATGCCGTCAAACGCTTCGTCGAGGATGGCGACAACTCGCTTTTGATCGTCAATTGATGTTGGATAACAGACTGTGAATCTTTCAGCCAAGACTGAGCGGGCAAGTTCTGTTTGCCCGCCACATCCTTCACCAGCTTCTTTGATCGCTTCTTCAATAAAAATGAGCATGTACCCAAAGAAGTCCTGAAAAAATTTGCCAGGCTTTGGGCGAACGATCGTGACATGAGAATCCACAGTTGTTGGTTCGGTTGGCAACTCTCGAATTTGAGCAACACGACCCAGTGTCCCGGTTCCTGTTGAATTAACTAAAACATCTCCAAGTTGAATGAAACGTTCAGCGCTTACAGACTTTGTAATTGAATCATGTCGCCTAGATTGTTCGTAATTAATACGATGGTCGCGAATACATTTTTGATTGAGAACACAAATACCGCCTTGTTCAAGATACTTCGGAGAAATCCCACGATTCAATAAGGCACAAACATCACCAAGCTTTTCGCTTTGCCAGCCAGCTTTCATAGCTTATTTCCTTCATCCAGCGCTTCCCCATCCGTTCGTCCTGAGCGTGTCGAAGGATGAATGGATGGCTCGTGGTCTTTGGTAAGCTCCCGTGCCAGCTTTTGCCCTTCGACAAGCTCAGGGCGAACGGTGTTGGGAACTTCGGAATAATCTGGTTGGCTTTCCGTTGATGAGTTAGTTGATTTAGATTTTGCTAACCTAGAAACTTCGGCCCAATCGCCGCGCATCATGGCTTCTTTCTTTTTACGGCTCCAGCCTTTGATTTGTTGTTCGGATGCCAAGGCTTCTTCTCGTGTTGAAAAATCTTGTGAAAAGACCAATTGCAGCGGGCGGCGTTTGTGGGTGTAGCAACTGGTTATGGCGCCCGAATGATGTTCGGCAACTCGTTTTTCGAGATTGTCGGTATGGCCGGTGTAGTAGCTGTCGTCGGCGCATTGGAGAATGTAAACCCAGAAGGCCATTATGCAACTCTCCGTTGATTCCATTCATACCCTTCGACTGAGCTCAGGAGAGCGTTCGATCGTTCGACAAGGCACTCCTGAGCAATTTCGAAGGGCTCACGACTCACCACGAATGGAATCAACTCGGCTTGTTCACTAAAGATATTTCTCATAACAAGCCTCTAATTTTTGCCAAGACTTGTGCGCTTTGTGCGCTTTGTGCGTCCAGTTCGGCAATCTCAGCCATAATCGCCAGCGGACTGCGGTGAACTACCTCTTCGCCACCGTTGGGATTTTTGACCGACAAGTCAAACCCTTCGGCAGCGCTCAGGGAACCAACATCCACGCTCCAGCTTTTCGGCGAGTCGGCTTTAGTTTGTTGCAGTTCGATGAACTCAGCCAAGTCCGCATCATTCAGCGGGTTGGTTTTGCCCATGTTGCGGCCGGGGTCGAGCTGGTAATACCAAACCTTGCGGGTCGGGGCGCCTTTCTCGAAAAACAGCACCACGGTTTTGACGCCTGCACCCTGGAAGGTGCCGCCGGGGCAATCCAGTACGGAGTGCAGGTTGCAGCTTTCCAGCAGCAGTTTTCGCAAGCTGACCGAAGCGTTGTCGGTGTTGGACAGGAAGGTGTTTTTGATAACCACACCGGCCCGGCCACCGGCTTTGAGCATTTTGATGAAGTGCTGCAGGAACAGAAACGCGGTTTCGCCAGTGCGGATGGCAAAGTTTTGCTGCACTTCCTTGCGCTCTTTACCGCCGAAGGGTGGATTGGCCAGAATCACATCGACGCGGTCCTTGTCCTGAATGTCGGCCAGGTTTTCCGCCAGGGTGTTGGTGTGGATGATGTTGGGCGCTTCGATGCCATGCAGGATCATGTTCATGATGGCAATCACATAAGCCAGCGACTTCTTTTCCTTGCCGTAAAAGCTGCGGGTTTGCAGGATTTCCAGATCGCTGGTGGTCAGATTGGGCTGGTTTTTCAGGTAATCAAAGGCTTCGCACAAGAAGCCCGCCGAACCGACCGCGCCGTCATAAATGCGTTCGCCGATTCTGGGTTGGGTGACTTGGACGATGGCGCGAATCAAGGGCCGTGGCGTGTAATACTCACCGCCGTTACGCCCGGCGTTGCCCATGTTTTTGATCTTGGCTTCGTACAGGTGCGAGAGTTCGTGTTTTTCGGTTTGCGAGCGAAAGCGCAGTTCGTCGATGTGGTCGATAATCTCGCGCAGGTTGTAGCCACTATGAATGCGGTTTTTGATCTCGGCAAAGATTTCACCGATTTTGTATTCGATGGTGTTGGGGCCATCGGCGCGCTGCTTGAAGCCATGCAAGTAGGGAAACAGTTTGCGGTCGACAAAGTCGCGCAAGTCGTCGCCCGTCAGTGCCTGGTTGTGGTCGAGTTTGCCGTCGGCGGTTTTGGGTGTGGCCCAGCTTTCCCAGCGATAGGCTTCATCGAGAATGAAACGGTATTGGCGACCTTCCAGCGCGGCTTCCATGGCTTTGTCTTGTTCCAGACTATCCAGGTA
>JABFRC010000111.1 GCA_013141375.1 Methylococcaceae bacterium
AAGCAGTCCATCTGAATCCAGATAAGCCTGAAGCTAACCAAAAACTTAACACAGAGGACATAATCCAGAACAAAAAAGCTGCCTAAAATTTAACCGTCGAGGCGACAACTACTCTGAAAATTTCCGATAGTTTCAAACTCACATGTTAGCATTCCGATAATTAGGCATGAAAAAAATATGATACCTAAACGGAGATGCCAGATTTTATGCCATCAGCCATTACTTATTCAAATTTAGCCATGTTTTTTGATGGTCACATTATCGCTAACAATAAAGGGATATGGAAGGCGGCCGGTCACTTCTCTTAAAGCGGCGGCGACAACGCTTGATTATCCCCGCTATTTTGCTGGGATTCCTGGCCGGCACGGTCTCGGTGGTTTTCCATCTGACCCTAACAGAAGCCCCGGCCTTGAATCTTCTAGCAATCATTTTGGCGCTAAATATCGTATCAGGTATTCTTGGATTCCTGTTCAACAAGACCTTGTTGGCCGCGCAAAAATTGATACGGCTAGCTTTCTGGCCAAGGTCGGCCTGGTGGATTTTTACTGGCTGCGATGGTGGCGGTTGTGAACTGGCTCTCGCCTGGGTTATCGGGGGGTGGCCAAGGCTTCATCAACAGTATTTTTGCAGACTGCACCCTTAATTTGAACATGGTCGTGCTGTTTTTCGTCCGCTTTGTCGTGACGGTAGGCAGCTCCAGCACGGGCGTAGCAGGCGGTATCTTCATGCCCGTTCTGGTACTTGGATCATTGCTGGGAATTGGCGTTGGCAAGTATTAGCCAACTTCTCTTTCCTGGCCTGGATATTGACCCAAAGCTGTTTGCCGTAGTCGGGATGGCCTCGTATTTCACCGGTGTCGTCCAAGCGACTTTGACCGGCATCGTGCTGCTCATCGAGATGACCGGGAACGATACGCTGATAATGCCCTTGGCCGTGGCCTGCTTTTCGGCACAAATCACCGCCGATGGGTTGGGGGGCATGCCTATTTACGGTGCATTGACGGAAAACGGCTTAAGAAAGGAGTCGGCACAATAATTAATCGATAATTACGGCTAACTTGGCTAATATCCCATTGCTGTGCATTATCTTGGCGATTGAGCCCGTCTTCATTACCGGATTCCTCTTAATTAAGCCAAAACCACCAATCTGCCTATTCCGAAAAACGCGCCGAATTGAATTATAAGGCCAACATCCGTTCTTACCGTAAGCTGATACAAGAGGTTTAAAAAAGGAGGCATCCCAGCCTCAAAAAAGCGCATCCCAAACTGGTTAACTTGCGCCACTGGGGTTTTCCTGTGTTGCTGTTGCCTTTAAAAAGCACCAAAATTGTTTTGATCCCTGTTAACTAAACAAATCACCAGCCAAAAAATCCCAGAGCTTCATAAAAAAAGCTAAGCAACTAACTTTTCTAAGTCTTCCGCCCATCCAGAATAACCGATGGTAGGCAACACTGAAGCACCCGTTTTATAAGCAGTTTCCGAATCGACATCAACCCCTACGCCGTTAACAAATCGATTCATAAAGTTTACGATACAACAGATGCTAACCACATCGATAAAAGCTTGTTCGTTCCACCCTGCGGCATAGATTGCATCGACGTCTGCCTTCGTTACTTGCGTCGGGGTTAAAGTGAGTTTTTTGACATAACTCAATATCGGCTTTAGCTTCCCTTCGACTTTTGGAGTATCCAGATTGATACTCATATCGCCGCTAAACACCGATTCATCAATCCCAAACGCCGTTGCCGCCGGAACATGCGAATGGTAACAAAAACCGCAAGAATTCAAGCCCGAAATATAGGTAAAAATTAACTCCCGTTCCCCGTCGGATAAAGGCGATTCCTTACGCATGATGTCATCGATAAGGCGAAGAATTAACACGCCCCGTTTAGGATATTTTTGTAAAACATCCGGTAAGTTTGTTACACCTGGACTAGAAAGTAAAAAAGACATTTTGTAAGCGTTCAACCCAACCATCGACTGTTCAATTTCGTCGGCTTCTTAGGTGGCAAGAGGCAACAATTCATCAATCCGACTATTTGGCCACGTGGGCAGTTTTTCCAAGGTATCTTTTAGCCATTCGGCAGGATTTAGCCCGTTCAATTTAGCAGTGCCCAGCAAGGTCTGTATGGCCGCAGCACGTTGACCAGCGCGTTCCGAGCCGACGAATAACCAATTCTTCTTACCCACGGCGATTGGCCGAATACAGTTTTCGGTCGGGTTGTTGTCGATGGGCAGATAACCCGTTTCGGCATATCGAATGAGTGCAGGCCAGCGCTTGAGGGTGTAATCGATGGCTTTGGCCGATGCGCCACCATGGGCTATGCCAACTCGCGTTTTAATTAGCCAAGCCAGGAAGTCAGTGAGCAAGGGTTGGCATTTTTCGGCGCGCAGTTGCTGGCGAGCTTCGATGGACAAAGCTTTGCCCTCTGCTTCGATGGCATACAGCTGGCTGATTCGTTGCAAGGCTTCCCAAGCCATTGGGCTTTGGTTAGCTTGGTGCAAATCAAAGAATTTGCGACGCGCATGGGCAAGACAGGCTAGCTCGATGCAGGGCTCTCGCTGACCACTACTGACAAACAAGGCTTTATAGCCACCATAGTCGTCCACCATGAGATGGCCCTGCCATTGCCCCAAAAACTGGCGGGCATATTCGCCACTGCGACCAGGCTGATAGTCGAACACAATGAGCCGTGGCCCAGGCTGCAAGTCATTGCTGCGATAGGCCCAAAGATAGGCTTTTTTGGTTTTCCCGCTCCCTGGATCCAGTTGGGGAACCGGGGTTTCATCGGCTAGTAAGGTGTTGCCTTGCAACAAGTGCCACTTCAGTCGCTCGACCAACGGTTCTAAACTCAAACCCACCCGAGCAACCCAGTCTGCCAGCGTGGAACGAGACAGGGTGACGTGATCTCGGGCAGCGATTTGTTCCAGGCGGTATAGCGGTAAATGATCTTGATACTTACTGATCATTACCCAAGCCAATAAACCCACAGCCGCCATACCGCCATCAATCACAGCGGGTGGAATCGGTGCCGCCGTGATGCTTTCACAACGTTTGCAGGCATACTGCGGACGAATGTGCCGGTGAACAAAGAATTTGGCCGGTTCGACATCCAGTTGTTCGGTGATGTCATCTCGGATTTTGGTTAAAGTGCTACCGCATTGCCCACAAGCACAAGAGTCCGGTTCATGGTGGTGCTCAATGCGGGGCAGATGGTCTGGCAGCGGTTGGCGACCTGCGTGTGGACGTATGGGCTTAACGACAGTATCAAAAGGGCGGTCATCCTGAAGCTGCTCAACTTCTGCTTCAATCGCCGACAGATCGGTATTCCAGGTTTCTTCAAACATATCGCGCTGTAATAGCGTCAGGGATTCGCTTTTCACGCCATAGCGAATACGCCGGATATGGGCAAGCTCATGGATGAGTGCTTCGATTTTGACGTCTTTGGCTTGGATGATCGCTTTGTTGGCTTCGATCTGTGCGACGTTGCATTTGATTTCAGCGTCTTTGGCGGCAAGGGTGTCGGCATCGCGCTGCACTTGTTCCAACAGCGACTGAACCAGGGCCGCCAACTCCGTTTTAGTGGCAGTTTCCAGATCAAATGCGGTGAGTTCGGCAGGCGTTTTCATGGAGCATATTATACAGGAAACCTGCCCTGAAAGCCTTACCAATACTGCGATTATAGTCAGTTTTAATGCGTATTTTTTGGGCAAAAACGCAATGAGATTAGACTTGCCAATCGGGGTTGGGAACAGCCGATAATCGCTGCCAATCAACACCCATTGCTAACCATTGCCACTGCGCCTGGGTGAGGGAAAAACAAGCATCAGCGGCTTTTGGCCAGATAAACCCACCCTGGTGCAAACGGCGCTGACAAAGCCACACGCCATTCCCATCCCAAACCAACAGCCGCAACCGATTTCCGGCACGGTTCCGGAATACAAAGGCTGAACCAGCACACGGTGAACCGCCTAAGGCTTGCTGTACGATGGAAGAAAACCCATCAATACCCCGACGCATATCCACTGGCGCAACAACCAACCATATAGCGCCAGGGTTGGTAATCAATCCAGACATCGAAGTAACTCGGCTACCCACACTGCTGAAACTGTCGCTGGCAAGGTTAAGCGATGGCCGTTGCGGTGCATCAATAAAATCGAATCAATCTCTGATGGCGTTGGCGACTTCTGGATATTGACAGGAATTAACATCGGCGGCGAATCATGCTGTGTTTTCCGATAATCACAGAGCCGTGCGGCAAATGTTTTGTAATTTAGGCCTTGTTGTTGGCAATAGGCTGCTTGGTTTAAACCACTACGTTGCCATGCGTCAATATGTGCAACCCATTTTGTTGGCAAACTCATCATTTATCTCCTGAAAAAAAGATAAAGAATCGCTTAATTGATGAATCAGTTACAGATGGTTGGGTCGGACGATTACGACATTTTGTTCTCCTTAAGTAATTAAATTAATTGTTTAATAAAATAAATATTTTGAGTTAGTAAAATCGCCCTCCTTTAATCAGGTTTAGAAAAACCATATATGTACTTATCGGTTCATAATGAATAAAAATATTTCGTCTCCCTTATGCCATAGCCGTCAATGTTTATTGGGCATTACTACCGATAGCGTTGTAGCTGCAATTTCTTCTAGGTTTTCCCGGCAAAGTTTAGCGCGGCCCCACACCTGGATGCCGTACAAGTTTGCTGTTATGAAACGCGACAAAGTGTGGGGATTCCTGTCTTTCGGTATTTCGCCGGTGCCTTGGCCATATAGGATGATCTTAAGAATGGTTTCTTCCAATTGAGATACCCCAACATCTACAATTTCGGCGACGGCGGAATCTGATCCGCGAAATTCTAAGGCGGCTTTGCCAAGCATGCATGTCTTGTGTTGGTTGATTGTACGGTCTATCAGTTGACCAAATAATTTTCGCAATGACTCATCCGCTGAGGTTGGCCCAGGTGTCCGATTGGATTGCTTAATCAGCATCTTGGAAACACGATAGTGCCTAAGTGCGAGTAAATAGAGCTCGCGCTTGCTGCCAAACGCCGCATAAAAACAGCCTTTACCGATGCCCATTGCAGTTAATAGGTCCTTCGTAGAAACGCCTTTGTAGCTTCTACTCCAAAATACTTCCATAGCATTATGAATAGCTTTTTGGGTGTCGAACTCGCGTTGTCTCATACGGTAATTTTTCTGTTCCAATTGGTACAAATTAAGTTGCCATATTTTTTTCTGTATCAATTGTTAAGAAAGACAAAATACTTTTTTCTTATTCTGTTTTAATTGCCTGAAAGAAACTGATGATTTCCTTGTTCCGGCCCGGCCATTCTGGATGTGGGCCGTAGCCTTCGCAATACCAGGTTTGTACGTCGTTTTGGCAACCACTATAAGCCATACAGCCTTCAACACCTGGAACTGGAGTGGTAAATGGCAAAGGTTGCCCTGTTTTGAGATCTAGAGCTTTCTGTTCAAGCTCTTGTTTGTAATAGTTTTCCCAACCCAAGAATTTACTGGATTCTGGTACTTTTCTGTCACTGGTTTTGTAGATTTTGGTCGTGCATTTATTGCATTTTGCCCACCATTCAATAACTTCTTTGCCGTAGTTGGGAAACAGTTTGTCGCGACTGCTGTGCATTAGCATCACCGGTGTAGGTTTTACACAATTTCGGTCTTCTAAATCTGCACCCCGAATACCGGCTGCGCTGGGTGCAATTGCGTTTGGAATGTGTTTAGTACCGTTGAATATGGCGGTACCGATTGTCACTGTGCCGCCATCGGAATGTCCTGTCAAAAAAATACGATTTTTGTCGATGCACCATTTTTTCTGAATAAGCTTAGGTATTTCGGCCAGTTGGACGACAGATTCCGGCGATAATGACCTGTGGTCAGCATATGCAATAACAAATCCTGCTGCGGTTGCCTCGTTGGTTAAGTAGACCTGTTCTTCTGTTTCTTCACGATCTCGTCCGGCGGCGGCATAGACCATTAATAATGGGTGAGCGATGGTACCTTTATAGTTTGAAGGCGTTCTGACTGAAAAACGGATGCCGTCATCGGTTTTTTCATCGTCACTGGGACCGGCTTCACCCGGTTTTGATCCAGGTTGGCAACCTGTCGATGACATATCATTGGTATAAACGGCTTTACTTATGTTAACACCCGCCTTTGTCGCTTCGGTGATATTGGCATCCGGCGTGTAGTACGTTTTGCTGGCACCCGTAAATCCAGCGATAAACAGGCCAAATGCCATTGCAAATGTCAGCAGGAGATCAGGTTGTTTGCCGCGATAACGCAACCATTCCGGCTTGAAAAGGCCGATAAGAAAGATTGCAAAAGAGCCAATGATCAATAATCTGAAGAAATATAGTAATAAAGTACTCATAACTTAACCTTAATGATTTTTAACTGTTTTTTTCAAGAATGATAAACGGCTGTTGATTTAATAGTCGTCTGCTTCTGTTTGCTTTCAGTCGCTTTCTTGTCAATGCCAATCCCCATCGTTAAGCGGTTCATGCAGTTCATGACTGCACACAAACGCACTGTGTCGAGTAAGGCATGTTCGTCCCAACCAATTTCATAGATAGGATTGATATCAGCCTGTGTTATTTGATCCGGTGTTAAGGTAAGCTTTTTTACAAAGCGTAGGATAGGCTTTAATTTTTCATCTACCTTTGCGCTTTCGATGTCCACTTTTAATTGAGCGTAGATGGACTCATCGATATTCAATTCCTTACACAGCGATTTGTTTGCTTTATAACAGGACTCTGAATGGTTGAGATCGGAGGTATAAAACATAATCAGCTCCCGCATTCCTTTGCTCAAAGGTGAAAAACACCCTTTTATCTCTTCCATTAATTTAAACAATAGAATTCCACGGCGAGGGTATTTTGCCAGTAATCCAGCGATATTTTCCAAATCAGGGCTTGATGGTAGGTAAGACATTTTAAACTCTGGGCAAAGAAGAAAAACTAACCAAACTGTCTGAAAACCCTAAAACTCGAAAGTTTCGACTTCCGCGATTAAAAACAAGGGATCGCCACCGCTGGAAATTTCAACGGCATGGGCGGC
The DNA here is from genome assembly GCA_013141375.1 of Methylococcaceae bacterium. GTDB lineage: Bacteria > Pseudomonadota > Gammaproteobacteria > Methylococcales > Methylomonadaceae > JABFRC01. The sequence goes on from JABFRC010000111.1 coordinate 7,075, forward strand.
CGTTTCCTGTCCGCCAGGTGAACTCAGGCAGTCTTCCAAATCCTTCATGGACGGAAAGTAGATTTCCGCAATTCGATGGTACGGTACTTGTGCTTTTCCGGGCGCTGAAGTAACCAAGTTGGCATCAAAGCGGATTTTGCCCGCCAATTTATCTACCGCCATGGGAACATGCTCGTGTTCATACCGGCGTTCAAAGACTGCGACATCGGTGGGTGCTGGGTACATAACAATCAGTTTTGCTGCTTTCATGGCATATCCTTTTCATAGTTTTTGATTATCGTGAGGTGATCATATTCTTTAATAATAAGGGTTGTACAATACTAATTGCCTATGAAAGAATAGGTATTGGCTATATAAGTTCGAGGAAGGCATTATGGAAATGCACCAAATTCGTTATTTTTTGGCGGTTTGCGATCACGGCAGTTTTACCCGTGCCGCGCAATTCAGCTATATTTCCCAGCCGTCATTAACGCAATCCATCAAAAAACTGGAAGATGAGTTGGGTGGTGAGCTATTCACCCGTGACCGTTCCGGTTGCCTGTTGACATCATTAGGGCGATTGGTAGAACCTAATTTTCGGAAGATCTATAAGGAAACAGTTGCCACCAAGGCCGATGCCATTCGTTTTACCCATTTGAATAATATCCCATTACGGATAGGCCTGATGACAACGATAGGCGCACAACGCTTAAGCCCGATATTTGCCCATTACCAGCATGAGTTTCCCCATATTGAATTTGAATTGATTATCGACTGTGAAACCGTATTGCTGCAGCAACTGGAATCGGAAATGCTGGATTTGGTGATTAGCGCCCCTTTGCAATTGCTGGGTTCGCCCTACCAATCAACCTTGCTGTATACCGAAAAGTACGTGGTTGCGTTTAACAACAAGCACCGATTCAACCAGTTGGGCAAAATCGACCTCAAGGAAATCCAGTCCGAGCCTTATTTGGATCGCTTGAACTGCGAACTGAGGGATACCCTGCGGGCAATCTGCCAAGACCAGGAAGTCAACCTCTATGCCGCGTACCGCAGCAACAGCGAGGATTGGATCGTCAACTTGGTGCGCGCTGGCATGGGTGTTGCGCTGATGCCTGAGTACAGCCTGCCTGCAAACGCCGATGACGTACGTTGCCGTTATTTGAGCAATCCCGAAATCAGCCGCCAGATATATGCAATTTATTATCCGCAGAACCAGAAAAACACTGAAATTAAGAACTTGCTTGCAATTTTAATCCATGGGTAAACCCTATGTTTTCATGGGAAGTTAGTATTTTACAAACGAGCCTGATTAATTATAAGATTCGTTCAGACACATCAAGAAAGGCTTGCGCTCATTAGTTCACCTTCCTAAAGCCAAAAAAATAAAGATGTGCCATTTTAATAGCTATATGACAAACCTATCGTAAGCACCATAAAAACCAACTATTTTGTTCTGAATGAACCGGCTTTTCTCAACTTCTTAATCTAAATAGGGTAATTTACGGCGAGGCAGGCCTGTATCTGAGGTGGCTCTTAATGAATGAGATGAAAAAACACTTGATAGCGCTTGGACTGCTTTTTTTATTGGTACAAGTCATAACATTTATACTTGTCGGAACCAAAGAGATTTGGTCTAGCTTTTGATTCTTAATCAAGTAAGCCACAAGCCTAAAACGAACAGAAAAAATGTTGCAGGCATTTCAACCGTATCAAGTCACTTAAGTGGACTTGTAGATAATTATTGTCTTCGATCGACCGCTATTAGC
>JABFRC010000310.1 GCA_013141375.1 Methylococcaceae bacterium
TATTAAAAGCTCTGAAGAACCTGCTGAGAATATCGTTGAGCCGAAAACATTGAAAATGGATGTTTCCATGATTACGAATGCTGCGCCTAACCCTATAGTCGCGCCGCCACAACCACCCCCGCCCGCACATGCGCCACCACAAAAAGCACCACCAAAAGTAACACCGCCCAAGCCGATTGTTAAAAAAGCTCCAGCGCTTGAGCAAAAAATAGTGGATGTTGCACCCAAAGAATCGGCTGCACCGGTTGCGCAACCACAAGTAGCTTCTTCATCGCCATCGCAACCAACCCAAAATACAGGTGTTGCCAATAGCAAAGAATCTACAAGCAGCGCCCAGGAGTCATTTACTGAAGCTAATTTCCGCGCCAACTATGCACAAAATCCCAAGCCGAACTATCCTCCGATTGCCAAGAGCCGAGGTTGGGAAGGCAAAGTCATGTTGCGGGTACAGGTTTCTGCAAAAGGCTTAAGTGATACTGTCACTGTTGAGCAAAGCAGCGGTCATGACATGCTGGATGACGCCGCTATTGAAGCCGTCAAACAATGGCGTTTTATTCCTGCTAAACGAGGTGAGACGCCGGTATCAAGCTCGGTCGTCGTACCGATTATTTTCAATTTACGCGATTAATTCGGGAGAGATTAATGCCATCTCATGCTTTTCAGGACCTTGTGATCGATGCCACCTTGTATACGTTAATAGCGTTTTCGATGATATCGTGGACTTTGATTTTTTTTAAAATTTGGCAATTCGTCAAAAACAATGCTTGTAACAAACAATATGTTGAAGCCTTCTGGGCGGCTAAAGACCTCAGTGCTGCTGAAAAATTACCCGCGGATAAAGCCAAAGGCCCCAAAGCACGTATTGCCGCTAGCGGTTTTGACTGGCTGGCAAAAAAGAACGAATCTACAGCCTCAACCAGCCTTAAGTTTCATGGTTGCTCACCTCAATATTTGCTGGAGCAAACCTTGCGCAAACAGGCACTGCTTGAGCAAAAACGCATCGAACTTGGCATGACCATGCTGGCCAGTATCGGCAGTACCGCGCCTTTTGTCGGTTTATTTGGCACGGTAGTCGGCATCATGCACGCCATGCGTCACATTAGTGAAACCGGATCGGCCAGCCTGGATGTAGTGGCCGGCCCCATAGGCGATGCATTGATTGCAACCGCCATTGGCATTGCCGTTGCAGTCCCGGCGGTGCTTGCCTATAACTTTTTTTTACGCCAAGCCAAACATCATCGAACTTCACTTGAGGGTTTTACCGATGATTTTTTGCATCTCGTGTTTGGCGATGATTTGAACAACAGCAACAAGGAGTAACTCATGGGATTCAAAATAAATTCGGATGATGAAGAGGCCGTCAGTGAAATCAATGTCACGCCTCTTGTTGATGTGATGTTAGTACTGGTTATCATTTTGTTGGTGACCGCGCCTCTTCTAACTCAATCTATTAATGTGGCACTACCGAAAACGACATCGACGACACCAGACACCGAAAAGCAGCCCTTACAGCTTGGTATTGAAGCACAAGGCCAGATTACGCTGAATAAAATTCCGATGACAGACCTAGCAGAGCTGGATAAAAGTTTAAAAAGCGAGTTGTCACTCAATCCCGAAGCCGGCGTACACATTTATGCCGACTCGGCAGTCAGTTACGGCAAAGTGGCCGAAGTCATGGCGACAGTTCAGCATGCAGGAATTGCCAAGATGTCATTTGTAACCGTGGAAAAATAAGGAACCTCATGGAGCGCTTCACCATTTCTCTTAGCGATGAGCTGGCTGCAGAATTTGATCAATGGATACAGGATCGCAGCTACTCCAATCGTTCCGAAGCTGTTCGCGATTTACTCCGCAAAGAAATAGAGACCAAGCGCTTAGTGAAGGATCAGGCCGTATTCAGTATTGCGACCATGTCGTTTGTTTATAATCACCATGAACGCAATTTGGCCGAACGCCTGACCAGTCTTCAGCATGATGCCCATGACTTGGTAGTTTCATCGATGCATGTCCACCTGGATCATGACGATTGCATGGAAACTCTGTTTCTTCGTGGCTTGACCAAACAAATTCGCAATTTTGCCGAAAAACTGTCGGCCGAAACCGGGGTGCGGCATACCGTTATCAATTTGGTGCCAATTAAATTAGCGCCGCTGCAACACACTCATAACGATAATACCCACGGCCATTATCATCCGCACAGTTAGCAATATCGACTAACTCACCAAGCGTAAGATTTAAATATTATTTATCATACAAATTGAGTATTATGCTCGCCAGCTGCTTTTGAGAGGGTTTCGAAAGATAATCAAGCTGAATGGTGCCAGGCAATTTATGCTCTGGCGAAATGAGGGCATTGTCAGAAGAGGAGCTGCCATGCGCATAAAAAAAATTACAAATAAAAACGCGAGTTTGTGCTTGGGACTGGGCGTATTTTTAAGCCTGAATGCTGCCTTGGTTCAAGCCGCTTCTGCTCAAGAGCAATCCGAGGAACTTGAAGCTGTCACCGTCGAAGAAGATGGTCGTGCTAAAAACCTGATTGGGATAGCTGGTTCCGCATCACAAGGCGAAGTCAGTCAAAAACAATTCGAATATCGCCCGCTATCCCGTAATGCCGAACTGGTGGAAGTGGTGCCTGGTGCGGTCGCGACCCAGCATAGTGGTTCCGGCAAGGCCAATCAGTATTTTTTACGCGGTTTCAATCTCGACCACGGCACCGATTTTACGACCATTGTCGACGGCATCCCGATGAACATGACCAGCCATGCGCATGGCCAGGGTTATATGGATATCAACAGCATCATTCCTGAGCTGGTTCAGCGCATTGAATACGGAAAAGGCCCGTATTATGCCGAAGTCGGCGATTTTGCTGCGGCCGGGTATTCCAAGATGTTCTCCATGGACAAGCTGCCGGAAGGGATTTTTAAATTTACCGGTGGAGAATTTGGCTATTACCGGACGCTGGTCGCCAATTCCAACAAGATTGGCAGTGGCGACTTGCTTTATGCCGGTGAATTCAATTTGTACGATGGCGTCTGGAAAGTGCCGGAAGACACCAAAAAGTTTAACGGCATGTTGCGTTATAGCCTTGATCAGGGCAATTGGGGCATGGCCGTCAATGCCAAGGGCTATACCAACACCTGGACAGCGACCAACCAGATTCCTCAGGCTCTGGTTGATAACGGCACACTAGACCTCTACGGCACCATGGATCCGACCGACGGCGGCGAAACCAATCGCTACAGTTTATCCTCGAGTTTTTGGAACAAAGGCGACAACTGGAAAAATGACGCCAACATCTATGCCTTGTATTACGACCTGGACCTGTATTCCAATTTTTCCGGCTATACCGATACCGCGAACTTCCCCGGTGGCGATCAGATTTATCAATCAGAACATCGGGTGCAAACCGGCGGCAATATTGATCATACCCGCTATAACAAATTCTTTGGCTTTGATATGGACAACAGCATTGGCTTGCAGTTTCGCCATGATGAAGTCATGGGTCTCGGACTCGATCATACCCAAGGCAGACAATTGGTGGACATTGTCAGTCACAGCGATGTCTCTCAAACCAATGTGGGTATCTATGCCAAAAACCAAACATATTGGCATGAAAAAGTCCGTACCATTGCCGGTGTTCGTGGTGATTTTCTGAACAACGATGTCACTGTGGAAGGCACTGCCGCCTATGATGCCAACGTCAATGCCGCAAATTCCGGCAGAAGCGGTAAAGCACTGGTCAGTCCAAAACTGAGTATCGTGGTTGGCCCCTGGTATAAGACCGAATACTTTTTCAACTTTGGTTACGGCTACCATTCCAACGATGGCCGCGGCACCACACTGCAACTTGATCCATCCAGCGGCGAATCCGTCGGCACCAACGCCAGAGTGACACCTGCGGCTGCATCGCGGGGTAGCGAAGTGGGTCTTCGAACCAGTTTTATTCCCGGTTTGAACAGTACCTTGGCGGTTTGGTGGCTGGAGTCCAGTCAGGAGCTGGTCTTTGTTGGTGACGCCGGCACGACTGAAACCAATGGTGAATCTCATCGCTATGGTTTTGAATGGACCAACTATTACAAACCCACCGACTGGCTGACACTCGATGCTGATTATGCAGTGACTTCGGCGCAATACTCGGCCATTCATCCCGGTGAAACTGACCGCTATGTGCCTAACTCAGTCGGTCGGGTGATTAGTGCCGGTGCGACGGCCGTGGCGCCGAATGGCTTGTTCGGAACTGTTCGATTTAGACATTTTGGCGATATGCCATTAAATGAGTCCGGCACTTTCTGGTCTGGCGATACCAGCATTGTAAATCTGGGCGCAGGTTTCAAACATAAAAAATACAAACTTGAAGTTGATCTCTTCAATATCTTGGGCTCTAAAAGTAATGATATTGCCTACGCCTATCCTTCTGCCTATCCTAACGGTGCTGCGGCTGTGGATGGCATCATGAAGCACCCGGTGGAGCCGAGAATGGTGCGTGGAACCATCACCATCAATTTTTAAGGAATAGTTTCGATGACTTCGCATGTTGTTCGCTATGCAAAATGGGTTATTGCCGTCTTGTTTATATTGCAATCAAGCTGGGGATTCGCACATCCGCCGGGCCTTAGCTCGTTGGATTTGTCAATAAAAACCGATGTCATAGATGTTAAAGCCACTTTTGCCTTACAAGACATCGAAGCCTTTGCTCCGATGGATAGTGACCTGGATGCCGAAGTCAGCGATGCTGAACGTGATGCCGCCAAACCCAGCATTGCCAAATTGCTGGCAGAACAATTACGAATTAACATCGACGGCAAGGATGTTGCCCCTTCCGAAACCGGCCAGGTGAGTTTCGACGATCAAAATAACGCTCATGTTGAATTTAACTATCCGGCTTTGCCTCGGCAACAGTTGCTTGTGCAATCAACATTTCTGGCGCGTTTGCCCGATGGACATCAGCAATATTTATCGGTCAGGGATGCCAACGGCAAAGCACTCAACGAAAAGCTGCTGTCAAAAAATGATGACCAATTCAGTCTGAAGATTGCGGGCCTGGCAAACGCAAGTCAACCAGCCGTTGAACATTCAGCGTTTACGACCTTTGTCGATTTTTTTAAGCTCGGGATAGAGCACATTCTTACCGGCTATGACCATTTGCTGTTTTTATTTGCTTTATTAGCCGTCACCCATAGCTTCTGGCCAGCGCTGAAGATCATTACTTTTTTCACCGTTGCACATTCCATTACCTTGGCGTGCGCCGCATTGAACATCATTGAGCTACCCAGCAGCTTTGTTGAGCCATTTATCGCCGCGACCATTGTTTATGTCGGCGTAGAAAATGTAATTCGCGGCGATCACCCTAAAGGCCGACATTGGCTGACGTTTGGCTTTGGCTTGGTACACGGCTTTGGTTTTGCCAGTGTACTCAGAGAAATTGGCATATCGTCAGGTAATGCCGGTATTTTAGTGCCTTTGGTTTCCTTTAACCTTGGCATTGAAACCGGACAAATCGCCGTGGCTACTATCGTTTTACCACTGATATGGTGGCTAAATAACCGAGTTGAAACCGCCGAGAAATTTTTGAAAGGTTGTTCGATTTTGGTGAGCTTGATGGGCGCATACTGGTTGCTGGAAAGGACTGTGCTTTAAAAAAAATGGACGATAATTATTTTTTTGAATATGGAATGATCTATCGCCGAATTTGATCATTGTTATTTTTTCCCCATACTGTAATGATTGCCGGAAATGCCCACCCATTTTTTGGAGTCATACTGTTATGAATTTACCTAAACCCCTTCGCGATTATTTTTTTCTTGTTTTTTTATCGGCTTTAACTGCTGCTTTACTCCCGGCGACAGGGGCTTGGGCGGGAAGTAAAGTGTTTGATTTGGTTACTTTGGGCAATGACGGTTCCTTACCGCAGGATGGCTTATACAGTGGTGATAACTCCAGAATAACGCCGGATGGGCGCTTTGTGGTCTATCGATCGGGCGAAACAAAATTGGTTACGCCGAAAACATCGGGATACCAAATTTTTCTTCGGGATCGCAGGAACGGAACGACCGAGTTGATTAGCACGAGTGATGCAGGTCAATACGGAAATGGTTCGAGTGAGTCGGCGACGATTTCGGATGATGGCTGCCGAGTGGTGTTTATATCTTACTCAACAAATTTAGTTACCGGCTATCAATCCCGCCCTAACAACTCCAACGTCTATTTACGCGATCGCTGTACGACACCGAATACAACGACTCTTGTTAGTGTCAATTACAGTGGTGCGCAATCAAATGCGGCTAGTTATGCGCCTGCCATTTCAGGTAATGGCAGGTTCGTTGCTTTTAACTCCTACTCAACCGATTTGGTGCAGGGGGTGGCTGATACAGATGTGCTCTATCGACGCGATTTAGACACTCAAACCACGATTTTGCTGTCAGCAAATATTGTTGACGGGAAAGGTGAGCAAGCTAATTATCCTTCGCTTTCATTTGATGGTAGCCGCATCGCATTCAGCTCGGCTTCCACAAAGCTTGTTAGTGCCACAGTATTTGGCTGGAATGTGTTTCTTTATGATGCCAACTCCAATCCTCATATCCGCCTGGTATCCTCCGATGCCAATGGCAACCCCCAGAATTTAGCCAACGGCGACTGGACTCACCCCGGCATTTCTGAAGATGGGCACTATGTATCGTTTTACAGCAATGCGCCGAATCTGGTGCCCAACGACACTAACAATGAATACGATGTATTTGTTAAAAATGTAGATACCAAAGAAATCTGGCGTGCCTCCGAAAGCAGCAGCGGTAAGCAATCAAATGGCATTACCAAATTTAATTCCACGCTGTCAAAGGATGGCACCTGGGTGACCTTTTATACGGAAGCCACTAATCTGGTCGATAACTTGACCATAGGAAGAGTGGTTTTACTGCATAACATTCATACAGGCGAAACCCGTCTGGTTTCTGCGTCTAATAGTTATACGGAATCTGCTCCCAATATTTCAGGCGATCTATACGGGCGTTTTGTGTCAAATTTTTGGGGAGAGAATCTCGATGCCAGCCTTCCACATGCTGGTGTGTTCGTCTACGACCGACACAGATTGCCAGTAGCGATCGCCAAAATAGATGCCAGCACAGTCCAACCCGCCAAGACCGGCGATTTGATTACACTGGATGGCAGCAGCAGTAACAATAATGCCAACCTGAATTACACGCCCAATTTCTTTGCACCTAAAGCGGTACCCGCTTTGATTTTCACCTGGACACAGACAGAAGGAAATTCGGTCACGTTTAATGATCCCCATGCCGCCAAGCCAACTTTTACTGCGCCGGCAGAGGGCACCTATACCTTCAAACTGGTGGTAGGTGACACCGTCGAAGACAGTGCAGCGAGCACAGTGAGCATTCAAGTGGGTTCGGGCTCTGGTCCTGGACCAGTTAATCAAAAACCGATAGCGAATGCCGGTCCGGATCAGACGGGAGCTCTTGTTGCTCAACTCGTGCAATTGAACGGATCTCTGAGCTCCGATCCTGACAGTGGCCCCAATGCGCTAAGTTACAGCTGGTCCCAGCTTTCCGGTCAGTCCTTGACGTTGACCAATGCCAATACAGCAACCCCGAGTTTTACGCCAACGCTCCCAGGCACTTACAGTTTCCGTCTGGTAGTAAATGACGGCAAAGATTTAAGTACGCCGGATGTTGTCACGGTAACTGTCGGTACCAACACCGCCAGTAATGTCCCACCGGTTGCAGAGGCGGGTAACGATCAGATCGTCACAAAAGGCGATGTGGTGACATTGGATGGAAGTCAAAGTTTCGATCCTGATGACGACACTGCCCAACTCAGCTATGTTTGGAAACAGGTGGGCGGTCCGCAAGTCAAACTGGATGATACAACATTAGAAACTCCCTCCTTTAACGCAGCCAAGGTGGGCAGCTACAGCTTTCAGTTAATTGTTAAGGATAATAATTTCCCGCCAGCTGCCAGTTTACCGAGTGTCGTCACCGTAACGGTCGAATCCGGCTCGACAAGTGGTAACGAACCACCGCTTGCATTAGCTGATGTTACACCCGGCCAGAAAATTGTCGGCACAGCAGTAAAACTGAACGGAGCAGGCAGCAACGATCCGGATCAAGCGCCCAAAAAGAAACTTAAATATCAATGGGTTCAAATTGATGGGCCTGCTGTCAAATTGCTATCTGCCACATCTGCGGCACCACAATTTACGCCAAAACAGCCGGGTGATTATGTATTTGAATTGACTGTATTTGATGGCGAAGACTGGAGTGCCCCTGATTCCGTCACAGTGAATATTGCAGGAGATATTGCCGTCACTTTGCCTTTGGAAGGCGATGTCTGGGAGCTTGGATCAACACAAACCATTAATTATGAAACCGCAGACATTAATCCGAAAACCCCACTTCAAGCTTATGCAATCTGGATTAATGGGGATGGGGAATATGATTTTGTCGCCCTGAAAAAAGTCAAAGCAAAAACCCTTGGTACGTTGTCATGGCGCATTCCCAATAAGCCACGCTTTCAAACCGAGTTTGCCGTAATTCTCTTATGCGCAAATGAAGACTTTTGTGGAAATAGCGGGGTGTTTAGCATTCAGTAAAAAACTCAGATACTACATGGGTGGTTGAAATGAAAGAAATCAACCACCCATGTAGACCAAAATTGATATCAAACTACCTATCCCAGTTGGAGAGCCGAAGTGGATATTTATGACAAGTACAAAAATTTAAAAGACAAAGAAAAGGAATTCTTATGGTCACATCCTATTGCAGCCGCTGATTTCAATTCAAATTCATCGACGGCGCTTTCAGAAGCGCGTAAACGATTTTCTGCGGCAACATTGCATAATGGTTCCGGTGATGCGTTTCGCCATTGCTTTTGGTCTGCCATGAATGCGCGAGACCAGGGGAAAGAACTGGCGAAAAATTTTGGAGATGCACACGAGGATTTTGATGGTAATCCTACCAATGAAAAAACCATGGATCTTCATAATAATGGCGTTGGTTATGAAATCGGTAGTCAATCGCCCGGCGCTCCAGATCGACATTTAATCATTATGTGTACACAAGCCTGGGCCGCAGGAAAGCTGGTTCAGGTCAACGGCGTTAACAGCGGCGACCTGATTTATTCAAACTCGACGGAAAATTATCTTTATGGGGGTAAATAATGAAAAGGGTATCGTTTATTCGAGCCGCATTGTTACTACTCGGTTTAATAACAGGGTGCTCACAGAGCGATGAACTCGCCGACGGTTTTATCCGAGATCTAGGGAAAGTAAACGAAGCGCTCAAGTCAGACCAGGTATTGAGAATGGACACAGTTAACAAGGGCGAATGGGACAGGATGTTTGTGTTTGCACCCTACACAGCGCTTTCAGAAATAGAGACTGCCATAAAGCTAAAAGCCTCTCCAGCCATAGAAAATGCAAGACTCGAAGAAAGGGATGATATTAATTTGATTGTATTTCTAAACAGAGACAATATTACATTTGCAGCAGCAGTGCCCCGCTCAGTGGCCGATTTTTCTATTTCCAAGGAAGTTCAACCAATCAGCCGGAGTGCTGCCGTGTTTAAAAACACTGGCGTGGGAAGTCCTCTTATTTTGGATGGCAAGAAGTAAACTGCGCCTGCATAGCCTTAATTATATATCTTTAACCATGCTGTTCTTCCCCGCCTGGTAGTAAAGTTGCAACTGTAATTTCCTGACGTTGACCCAAGCCAGGGCTTTGGCTACATAGCAAGTATTTCAACATGGACCGCCAGCCAAATAGTCGGCTGCTCAGCATCAGTCCATTCAACCCGGTGCTTCAGATGACTTGGCAAATGCAGGCTGTCACCGGGCTTTAGTAATATCGGTTCGGGCTCGCCTTCAATCAGTAAGCCCGCTGAGCCTTGCAGCAATAACACCCATTCATCCCAATGTTGGTCGTACCATTCACCCTCGGGTGTCGCATGAGCATGGGAGACGATTCGCTCCAAACGCACGCCTCCGAGTTCAAGAAAGGTTTCAAAACTCTCTTCAGCGCCGGGTTGGGGCAGATGCTCAAACAGGTTGACCTTGTTAATCATGCGTTTGTTCCAAGTTGGTATTAACACAAGTATTCTTGTGACTGCGGGGATTTTATTGCAAGATTGCCGCAACTGTTTGATAGTTTCCGCATATCAGACATCCCACGTACAGCGCTTTTTATCCCTCTGGAGTTACTAATGACCATTTTCACCTGGTTGCTATTGTTTGGCTCGTTGTTGTTTTCACCCCTGGCTCAAGCTAAAGCGCTGACACCGGAGCAAGTGCCGGAGCCGCTAAAGCCTTGGATTACCTGGGTGTTACAGGATAATCCCGACCTGACCTGCCCGTTTATTTACAACAGTGTTGAACAAAAGCGCTGCAGCTGGCCAACGCGGCTAACTCTGGATTTGCAGCCCAAAAAGGGCAGTTTTAGCGTTAGCTGGAAAGTGTATGCGGACAGTTGGGTCAACTTGCCGGGTGATGATGAACATTGGCCGCTTAATGTTAGCGCTAATGGCAAAGCCGCGCTGGTGATGGATAAAGCCGGTGTGCCTTCAATAAAGCTCAATGCCGGATTTTATCAAATCAGCGGCGATTTTTTGTGGGATGACTTGCCGGAGAATCTGGTGATACCAGAGGATACCGGGTTGATCAATGTGCAAGTGAATGGCCATGCCATTGCCAATCCGGCCATTAAAGACGGTCAATTGTGGTTAAAGCAAAGCGAAACCGGGCAAAGCAAAGCCGAAGACAGCCAGAACAATCTGGATATTCAAGTGTTCAGAAAAATTATTGATGAGGTGCCTTTGCAAGTACTGACGCGAATTGAGCTGGACGTATCCGGCCAGCAACGTGAAATCCGTTTAGCCAAACCCATTCTGGATGGCTTTATTCCGGTGCATTTGGAAAGTGATTTGCCTGCCCGCCTGGAGCCTGATGGCCGGCTATTGTTGCAGGTTCGCCCCGGACATTGGCAGTTGACCTTGCATGCGCGCCATGCCGGTGAAATTAATGCGCTGAGCTTGAATACCGATAGTCAGGACTGGCCCGAATCAGAGATTTGGGTCTTTGAGGCGCGCCCGCAATTGCGCATGGTGTCGGTCGAGCAACCCGAGCCGATAGATGCCAGCCAGACGAATTTAGCAGAAGACTGGAAAACGCTACCTGCATATAAACTCAATCAAGGCCAGACAATGAATTTAACCGTCATCCGTCGCGGCGATCCCGAACCCGAGCCAAATCAATTAACGTTAAACCGGCAGTTATGGCTGGATTTTTCAGGCACCGGTTATACCGTCAATGATCATATTACCGGCACCATGACCCATGACTGGCGCTTGAATGCCTTGCCGCAAACGCAGTTGGGTCGAGTGACGCTGGACAGCAATAACCAGCTGATTACCCGCCAGGCCGCCAAACAAGGTGTTGAAGTCAGAAAAGGCCAATTGAATCTGGAGGCAGACAGTCGTGTCGAAGGCGCCATCAGCCAGCCAAGCGCGGTGGGTTGGGAGCAACGTTTTCAGCATGTGCGCGCCGAACTCAACCTGCCGCCGGGTTGGCGCCTGGCCTTTGCCAGTGGCGTCGATAATGTGCCGGACAGCTGGATTTCGCGTTGGACCTTATTGGATTTGTTTATGGTGCTGATCGCGGCACTAGCAATCAGTCAGTTGTGGTCCGTATCTTGGGGCATATTTGCACTGATTACCCTGGCGTTAATCTGGCACGAGCCGGAATCACCGCAGTTTGTCTGGCTGAATATTTTGGCCGCGACCGCTTTGGTGAAAAACTTACCCGAGAATAGATTTCTTAAAGTAATTCGCAGTTATCGCAATCTTTGCTGGTTAGCCCTGGTTCTGATTACTGTGCCGTTTCTGGTATCGCAAGTGCGCATTGGCCTTTATCCCCAGTTGGAGCAGCCTTGGCAAAACATTATGCAGCCACTTTATGCTGAGGGTGCCGGGGTGTCCCAGTCGGCTGAAATACTAGCTGATTCTATGCCGCCCAGTGTTCAGTCAGCCGCTCCGATGATGCAAAACCAACGACAACTTGCTAAAAAAGCGCTTCGTCCGTCGTCAAGTTACAATTTGGCAGAAGGCTATGATAGCGCTGTCAACTTTGCCCGCATCGACCCAAAAGCCAGAGTGCAAACCGGTCCCGGTCTGCCGCAATGGCAATGGCATAAAGTGGAATTATCCTGGAATGGCTCGGTCGATGCCGAGCAACATCTGCATTTATGGTTGTTATCACCAACCGTCACCTTGCTGTTAAATATTCTTCGCGTTGGCTTGGTGTCAATATTGGCCTTGTTAATGTTTGGGGTGGTGGAAAAAATATGGCTTAATTTAAGACCTGCTTCGCCGCTGCTTTTATGGTTTGTGTTATTGCCGCTGCTGTCATTGCCCAGTCAGGGCACTTATGCCGATTTTCCTGATCAAGGATTGCTGGACAGCCTAAAAGGCAAATTACTGGAAGCACCAGACTGCGCACCCACTTGTGCGCAAATTCCACAGATGCAGTTGAGCATCACCGACAAAGAGTTGAACATCAGCCTGCAAATTCACGCCCAACAAGCTGTTGCTGTGCCTTTGCCTGCTGAAGTTGACCAATGGTTTCCCAATCAAGTGCTGGTTGATGGTGAAAATGCCCAAGGACTTTACCGAGAAGGCAACGGTTTATGGTTAAACCTGACTACGGGCCCGCACCAAGTGACGCTGACAGCTCCTGTGCCAACAGGCAGCAAATTTACATTGCCCTTGCCGTTAAAACCCAATTATCTCAAGGTAGCTAGCGTTGGTTGGGAGGTTGTTGGTTTGCAGGAAAATGGTCAGGCTGATGATTCCTTGCAATTAACCCGAGGCCAGGCATCACAAACGACTGCGACCAACACAGAATTACCGTCGTTGGCATTGCCGCCTTTTGTAAGCATTGAACGCACCTTACAACTGGGTCTGGATTGGCGCGTGCTGACTCAGGTAACTCGCTTATCTCCTGCCGATACGGCGGTGGTGCTGTCGGTGCCGTTATTGGCCGGTGAATCGGTGACATCTCAGGGCATACGCGTTAAAGCCGGCAAGGTTGAAGTCAATATGCCTGCCGGCCAAGCCAGCATACAGTGGCAATCGACCTTGGAAAAGTCTGAAAAAATCAATTTAATTGCCGCGCAGAACGATCAATGGATTGAGGTTTGGCGTGTTGACGTCAGTCCTATCTGGCATTTTGAGTCATCCGGCATGGCGGCGATGCAAGCCGACACATCTGCACAATGGCTGCCCGAATGGCATCCCTGGCCGGGCGAGCAATTAACCCTGGCTATCACCCGGCCTGAAACGGTGGAGGGACAAACGCTGACCATCGACAGTAGCACGCTGAGTATTAAACCGGGACAACGCAGTCAGGATACGCAGCTCAATTTCAGCTTACGTAGTTCGCAAGGCGGCCAACATTCGATAACTTTACCGGAGCAAGCAGTTTTGCAAGCGGTCACCATCAATGACCAAAACCAGCCTATTCGCCAGGATGGTCGCAAGCTGACTTTGCCGGTTAACCCCGGCAAACAGGAAATTGCTGTGAGTTGGCAACAAACGGCCGGTCTTGCCGCGATACTAAGCACCCCGGTGGTTGATTTAGGTGTCGGTAGCGTCAACAGCCGATTGAATATCGGCTTAGGGCAAGATCGCTGGGTGTTGCTCACTTTAGGCCCTCGCTTTGGACCGGCGGTTTTATTCTGGGGCGTATTGCTGGTGATCGTAATACTGGCGGTGGCCTTAAGCAAAATTCCGTTGGCTCCGCTCAAGCATTGGCAATGGTTTCTGCTGTTAATCGGACTAAGCCAAATAGACATTGAGGCTGCGGCAGTGGTCATAGGCTGGCTGATGTTACTGGGCTGGCGCGGGAAAACCACCGACCTTGCGCCGCGCTTTTTCAATCTGCTGCAAGCGGCTATTGTGGGCTTAACTTTAGTAGCCCTGAGCCTGTTGTTTTTGGCAGTGGAACAAGGTCTGCTGGGTTCGCCGGAAATGCAGATTACCGGCAACCAGTCCACAGCGTTTGACCTTAACTGGTATCAAGACAGAAGCTTGCCGACCTTGCCGGTGGCTACGGTAATATCCGTGCCGTTATTGGTCTACCGGCTGTTGATGCTGGTTTGGTCGCTATGGTTGGCGGTGTCTTTGGTCAAATGGCTGCGCTGGGGCTGGGGCTGTTTTTCGAGCCAACATTTATGGCTACCGAAAACCAAGAAAAAACAAGCTGAGTCAGAGCCGGTGAATGCTGAAAATCAGGCTGAAGATTTAACAGAAAATAAGCAGCCTGATCAATGGCTGGTTTAATAAGTGCGGAATGCACACACAGTAATCTCAAGGGATGCAGCGAACACGAAGCTTTCTATGGTCTGATTTTTAATGAATGTCTTCGTGTTACCGGCGATTTAAAAATGCTTCGGATGGGCAAATCAATACCAGTTGATTTGGTCGGTTATCTTAAAATCCAGCAAAGTTTGCTTTTTGGCTTGCTTAGCGGCATCGGTATTCTTTGGATTACGACCACCGTCATCATCTGCGTCAATGCAAGCCTTTATAAATTGCTTCAGTTTAAGCTCGGCACTTTGCTTGGTCTGAAAAGGTCCGGCATTACCTTCGCGTGCTTGGAAGTACCATTCGGTAGTCCCCGTTCTTGGATTTTTTTCACTGTAAACGCGATCTGCTTTGAACATAAATCCTCCTATTCTTATAGTAAGAGTATCGGCACAAATACTTAAATTTCAAGGTCTGGAGCCAAGATTGGCGCTTAGTAATTGATGAAAATCAAACGATGAGCCAACAAATTTCTGGCAGAAAACCATTTGCATTACCAATGTCGTTGACACATTAAGACAACCGGTCGTATTATTTAGCCATGACTAGAGAAGCAAATAAACTTATTAATCGTGAGAAACTGTTAAGCCAAGGCGTGGCACTACTTACCGAACAAGGCTATCACGGCACCGGACTTAAAGAAATTCTGGATGCGGTAAAAATTCCCAAAGGTTCTTTTTACAATTACTTTGGCAGCAAAGAAAATTTCGGCGCCGAAGTTATTCAACATTATATCGAGCCATTTATTGTGCTATTGGCCGGACATATACAAAAATCTGAAGACGATGCACTGGGCGCACTGCAAAATTATTTTAATGAGCTAATCCGTGAATTGGAAAAAGCCGATTTTAAAGGCGGTTGCCTGCTGGGTAATTTAATGGGGGAAATCGGTGATACCAGCGAAATTTGCCAGAAATCACTGCAAACGGCGGTGGATCGTTATCGGGATTTGCTCCAGCTGGGCTTGGAAAAATCCCAACAACAAGGCACGGTAAGAACCGACAAATCTGCTCAAGCCATGGCCGATTTATTAGTCAACACCTGGCAGGGCGCGTTATTGCGGATGAAGATCGAGAAATCATCAGTGCCACTTAAGCAATGCCGGGATGATTTATTGGGGGATTTTTTTAAAGCATAATTATTTATTGTGCTTTACAAAGATGACCATCATTTATTTTTAATCAATAGGAGTAAAGCAATGCCAAAATACATTATTGAACGTGACATCCCAGGCGCCGGCGCATTAACTGCACAAGACCTGCAAGGCATTTCGCAAAAATCTTGCGGCGTCCTGAGTAATCTGGGCACTAAAATACAATGGCTGGAAAGCTATGTTACCGACGACAAAGTCTATTGCGTGTACATCGCTCCGGATGAAGCCACAGTTAAAGCCCATGCAGAACAAGGTGGGTTTCCAGCCAACCGTATTTCTCAGGTTAGAACTATCATTGACCCGACGACTGCTGAAGGCTAACTCGACTAGACATTAAAATATCAAGGTTTTGCTTCTTCTCCCGTCGGGAAATAGCGGAGATAAGAGGATCAAAACCAACGCGTTTTAGCTTATTTTTAAACGCCCCTCACACATCCCTCTCCATCCGGAGAGGGATTTTTGCGCAGATTTATTAGCATTGCGTAATTGAAAATACCTTATCCAGACCGGAGCAAACTCCATGAAACTTGAAACCATAGCCGTACACGGTGGTTATAGCCCCGACCCGACGACCAAAGCAGTCGCGGTACCTATCTATCAAACCACCTCTTATGCCTTTGACGACACCCAGCATGGCGCCGATTTGTTCGACCTGAAAGTGGCCGGCAATATCTACACCCGCATCATGAACCCGACCACCGACGTACTGGAAAAGCGCGTAACTGAGTTGGAAGGCGGACTGGCCGGTTTGGCATTGGCATCCGGCATGTCCGCAATTACTTATGCGATCATGACCATCGCCGAAGCAGGCGACAACATCGTTTCCGCCGCCACACTATACGGCGGCACCTACAATTTGTTTGCCCACACCCTGCCCCAATACGGCATCAATGTGCGCTTTGCCGATTATCGCGATCCTAAAGCATTTGAGACTTTAATCGACGATAAAACTAAGGCCATTTTTTGCGAGTCGGTCGGCAATCCATTGGGCAACATTACCGACTTTGAAGTTTTGGCCGAAATCGCGCATCGCCACGGTGTGCCGCTGATTGTCGACAACACCGTGCCGTCGCCGTATTTGTGCCGTCCTATCGAACATGGTGCCGACATTGTCGTGCACGCTCTGACTAAATATCTGGGCGGTCACGGCAACAGCATCGGCGGCATCATTGTCGATAGCGGCAAATTTCCTTGGGCCGAACACAAAGCACGCTTCCGTCGCCTGAACGAACCCGATGTCTCCTACCACGGAGTGGTGTATACCGAAGCCCTGGGGCCGGCAGCTTATATTGGCCGGGCACGCGTGGTGCCGCTGCGCAATACCGGTGCCTGTATCTCGCCGTTTAATTCATTTTTGATCCTGCAAGGTATTGAAACGCTGGCCCTGCGCATGGACAGAATTTGCGAAAACACGCTAAAAGTCGCGCAATTTCTGCAAGGCCACAGCAAAGTCGCCTGGGTGAATTACGCTGGCTTGGAAAGTCATCCGGACAAAGCCCTAGTCGATAAATACATGGGTGGCCGCGCCTCCGGCATTCTTACCTTCGGCTTAAAAGACGGCCGTAAAGCTGGCGAGAATTTTCAGGATGCATTAAAACTGTTCACTCGATTGGTCAATATCGGCGATGCCAAATCGCTGGCTTGTCATCCGGCATCGACCACGCATCGTCAATTAGCACCGGCTGAGCTGGCCAAGGCCGGCGTCACTGAAGACATGGTACGTTTGTCGATGGGTATCGAGCATATCGACGACATTCTGGAAGATTTAGAGCAGGCACTGGCGGCATCCTGAGAATATAGCCGTCCGCCATCTAGCCTTTCGTGGTGAGCCTGTCGAACCATGAACAACTTGATGGCGATGATCTAATAAAGTAACTATTCACCACAGAGGACACGAAGATCACGAAGAAACTGTTAGTGTTGGAATAGAGCTGTTTCAGTTCTTACTCAACGCGTATTACTATCTTCGCGTCCTCTGTGACCTTCGCGGTGAATAGTTACGAATAAACAACATAGCACCCGAGGTTAAATTTCGGGTTTTTTAGGCCAACCAAAAAAGACGACCGGTCATATGTTAGAGTCATTTTGACTGGGCAACTTTCCGTTATCAGCATGATAACGACAGCATCAATCACACTGTGAACGATGCGGAAACTAACGCAGGAAGTTTTGCGTTTTAACGCTTTGCGGGGTTACGGACTGACACTGACAAGGTTGGTGATAATAAAAAAAGCCGCTGGGGGCAACAGCCCGCAAACAGAGGCGTAACGAAAGAGGAAGGAAACTATGAAAACTAAGTTCAACAAATCTCGGCTTATCAGCGCCGCTGTTACCGCGTCAGTGGTCGCATTGGCAGGACTAGCGATAACGCCAGTGCAAGCCGATGAAACCTGCATGTCGCCGTATATGGCTAAAATTGTCGGCCAGGAAGATTTTGTTTATATCTGGACCCTGGGCGTGGAAGGGCTTGGCGATGAGCAAGACAAACTGGTCACTGTCGATGTAAACCCGAAGTCGCCCAAGTACGGCAAAGTCATCAACAGCGTATCTGTCGGTGGCCGAAACGAAGCCCATCACTCCGGCTTTACCGATGATCGTCAGTATTTATGGGCGGGCGCCTTGGACACCAACAAGCTGTTTGTTTTTGACGTCCATACCGATCCAGCCAAGCCCAAGCTGGTTAAAACCATCACTGATTTTGTCGCCAAAAGCGGCGGCGTTGTTGGCCCACATACCACTTATGCGTTGCCTGGACGCATGATCATGACCGGCCTGTCCAACAACAAAGACCACGGCGGCCGCACCGCTATCGTTGAATACACCAACGACGGCGAGTACATCGCCACGCATTGGACGCCCACCGATGACAATCTGCAAGGCGCCATCAAAACCGGTAAATACGCCGATGGCTACGGCTATGATTTGCGCGTATTGCCCCGGCGCAATCTTATGTTGACCTCGTCGTTTACCGGCTGGTCAAACTACATGATGGATTTCGGCAAAATGCTGCAAGATCCGGAAGCCATGAAGCGTTTCGGCAACACCGTGGTGCAGTGGGACTTGCACACCAAACAGCCGAAAAAAGTCTTCGATGTACCCGGCGCACCGCTGGAAATCCGTTGTGCCTGGGGACCTAACCACAACTATTGTTTCACCAGCACCGCGCTGACCTCCAAAATCTGGCTGATTTACGAGGATAAAGACGGCGCGTGGCAAGCTAAAGAAGTGGCCAATATTGGTGAACCTTCCAAAATCCCGCTGCCGGTGGATATTTCCATTTCCAGCGACGACGGCACGCTCTGGGTCAACACCTTTATGGATGGCAAAACCCGCGCATTCGACATTACCGATCCATTCAAACCCAAACAGGTGTTTGAGCAAAAAATCGGCGCGCAAGTCAACATGGTATCGTCCAGCTGGGACGGCAAACGTCTTTATTACACCTCATCCCTGCTGGCCAACTGGGATAAAAAAGGTGCTGATAACGAGCAGTTTATAAAAGCCTACAACTGGGACGGCAAGCAATTGCAGCAACAATTTGCGATTGATTTCAACAAGGAAAAACTCGGCAGGGCGCATCAAATGGTGTTTGGGGCTTATTCGCTGTATAGCGCTAACAAGCCAACGACACTGGATACTCTGGTGACGCAACTGGATTTGAAAAAATAGGTCTTCTGTTGCTTCCTTTCATGCTGTGCCCTGCCGGGACGTACCTAGCGCAGTCGAGGGGCATGATGGGAAGCAACCTATTCAAAATTTAGAAATTTCACCCCCCCTCTTTTTCAAAGAGGGGGGGTGAAACGTCAGAAGCCCCGAGTTAAGCCGCTCATTCGAACGAGAAAATTTGGTAGTCCGACTGTAGCGTAGCGAAATACGGGGATGGGGATGGGGATCAACTTAACCCGGATTACGCCAAGCGCCATCCGGGCTACCTCTATCGTTTTATTTATGGGGCACATAACGATAATGCCCCGTTATTTTGTAAGAAAAAATCATGTCCTCCAGTTTTGGACCGGCACCAATGTTGTGAACGATAAGTGGATTTCCAGTGCTGCGGGAAATTTTATCCGTGACAATGCCAATATGCGGCAGATTTCCCGGCAACATCCAGGTCACGATATCCCCAGGCGCATAATCCTGGCCTTGATCGGTCACGGGGAATACTTTGCCATACCGAGTGAAAAAAACCTGTAGATTCGGGACCCGACGATGATCAATATTCCGGTCAGTCGACTTTAAGCCCCAGAGCCGCTTTGAAGGATACAAGCGAAAGTTTTTGACCATATCCTCGTGAACTAAAACCTGAAGATCGACCCCCAGCTTGCGATACGAGCGAATGATGACATCGGTACACACCCCAACATTTGCGGGGACATCACCGTTTGGATAGGCGATTGAAAAATACGACCCATCATAACGAACGTTTTGGTGGGTCTGGTCCAGTGCCGCCAAAACGATGGCCTGTTCAAACCCATCACTGAGTGCGTCTTGAGAAAAAACAATCGTAGCGATGAATAGAAATCTTCTTATCATTGCGTGAAAACTCTATCAGCGGCGAAGAGTGCTTTTTAATCGCATGGCAAACTCCCTTGAATTGATAAATTCAACACAGCTTTGCAAGCGCATGGGTATGCCGTTTTGAGTGATGCCAGGAGCAGGCGCGGATTTGGCGAGCTGTGCCAATGCAGTATAAGACTCAGCCGACAAACTACCATTTTCCACTAAACCACCGGCCCAGGCATCGGCTTCGGTTGCAATCGGCGTTCCCGCGTACCGTTCCATAATGCAGGCCGCAAGCACATAATTGCGCGCTTGCGCCATTTCACTGGACGTCGGTTTTTCGGCGGCAATCGCCGTGGTGGATAAAAACAAAATGGCTGCCGTTGGCAATAGCATGAAGCGAGCAATTGCTTTAAACCATTTCGCAGTAAGGCGAAACTCTTGAGGTTTGATAGCCCAAAGCTTTATAGCGACCATAGCGTCATTCCTATCGTGGTGGCTTCAATCTGCGGTGTTGCCGAATTATCTTTTAAGTTTCGATAATCATCATGGGGTTCTCTGAAGGCGCTGCCATCCCAAAGCGCGACATGGCCGCTGGCATCACTCCAGCCGGTAACGTCGAATGACACAATGCCTTGTTGCCCCGCAAAGGCTTTGTCGAAATCTTTTGTGACTTTGACAGGGGTCACGCCTAACGCCGATGCCAGGTAAGTTTTCATATCCCGCACACGGAATATGTAAGGCATTCCGTCAGCACCGATCATGGTCTCAATTTTAAGGGACTTGGTCAGCTTTGCCGAAATCGGCATGTTGCCGTAATTGAGGGCTCGGGACATGCGGGCGGCACAGGTATTGCCGTTTACCCCAAACCCCGGCACGTCAATGTTCTTAGCCAGACTGCCACCGATATACGTATGCAGATCGCGCAGTGTCGGGTAACTCGTGTGGTCAGGGAATGCTCCCCACATCATTATGAAGCTAGGCTTGGCCATATTTTTTATCCTTTTGGTCAGTAGTTTGTAGATCAGTTCGATTAGGGTGTTCCCACGCAGCATATGGTAAAGAGAAATTGGGTAGCTCGTATGCAGCGCAGCGAAATACGGGGATCAGCGCACAATTGTAAACAAGCAATATCCTAATAACCATTGCTATTGACCCCCGGGTAATCCCAGGGGGTTGTGATATTGAGTGTCTGGAAAGTCAACGTGTTTTATAAGTACAGGTCATTCTGTTCGGATACACTGAGCCCGGATTCCGCAAAGCTCCATCCAGTCTACTTGCTGACCCCAGTTATTCAAGCTTCAGTATTCAGGAACGTTACAATCCAAAATAGGCAAAAAAAAGTAGGGTGGGCACGCCTTTTTGCCCACCATTTCACGTCATTGCTTTATTTCCGCGTGGGCACAAACAGCGTGCCCACCCTACCGCGCTTCAGCAAGGTCGAGTAGCCTCAAGGGGCAGTTCCTTGGGGCTACCCTACCGGGCTAACCCCCAGCTACTTGTTTGGAATGCCGACAATCGCAGTTGATTGATGACAATGGGCATACGGCATAGTAAGCTTTATTCCATGAAAGTGATTAATTGGAACGCTGAGAAAAATCAGATATTAATGAATGAAAGAGGAATTTCGTTTGAAGATATTCTTTTTTCTATTCGGAATGGAGATTTGCTTGATGACATATGTCATCCCAATGTCGATAAGTACCCAAATCAAAGAGTACTTATGGTTGATGTTGACGGCTACGTTTTTCTGGTTCCTTATATCGAAACTACAGAAGAGATTTTTCTCAAAACCATAATCCCCAGTCGCAAAGCGACGAAAAAATATTTGCGAGGCAGCGATGACTAAAATCAAATTAAATCAAGAAGAACAAGAAATTTTAGATGCTTTCGATGCAGATGAATTTGAATCCGTTATAACAGACGACCGTAGATCTTATTTAATGCAAACCGCTGACGAAACATTTAAAAAAGATAAGCGTATCAATATCAGAATTTCGAGCAGAGATTTGACGGCGCTACAACGAAGAGCACTAGAAGAAGGCTTACCTTATCAAACGTTAGTCGCCAGCATCTTACATAAATATGTCTCTGGAGGCTTACAAGACATTGCAGCAAATAAAGCGTTACACGGAATAACTCGTTAGCTGAAGGTTGGGCACCTAAGCATAACTGGGGTTAGAATAGCCCGCGTAGGTCCGATTAGTGCAGCATAATCGGACGCATGTATTCATCGCCACCTACTACGGAATTGATGTCACCGCACCCATCGGCTTGATAAATACCTTTTGCGACATTGCGATGAAAGGTTGAATAAGGCCAATCCTCGACCCGCTTGACGTATCCATGCTTCAAGGGATTTACATGAACATAATCGATGTGGCGTTGGTAGTCGACGTCGTTGCAGATAAAATGCTCCCAGTAATGCCGTTGCCATATGCCTCGTTCCCCGGCTTGTTTTCGTACATCAGACCGCCGTTCAGTTTGGGGTAACGCACGTGAAAATCCACTTTTAATCAAGCGCCATCGCTTGCTGAAATCGCAATCGCCGGATGGTAAAGTTCACCGCTCGGCAACTCGATTGCTGTTCCTGACGCAATTCTACCTCCTCCATCCATGGAGTCGTGCTCCCTGCGTCGCCTACCAACAGTAGGCGCATTAGGCGAATGCGCCTACTGTTGGCGCCCTACTTCCTGCATCCCTGCAGTTGAATGTAAATACTCTGGCAAAACAACCCAGGCGTCGATTTGAAAAGGGTGGCGCTCACGGACTCGCCTCACCGTTTCGCTCAGTAAACTGATCTCGCGGATGAGCAGGTCGTTGTGATGCCGCTGCAACAGGTTTGCCGTAAAAAACCAAGTTCCTGCTGGTATGAATGCGCGTCGATAGTTGGCTGACGCTGCTATTATTTCATACCGCCAAAAGGGTTATCATTAAGGTAGGTTACTTTAAACTAAGCGATGCGCCCCAAAATCTGAACATAAATCACCATTGTTCCAACAATAAAAGGACTGCTATTTATCAATTGTTGAAATCCAGCGATAACAAACCAAACCACGTTGTGTGTATAGCCATTTCCGGCAATTGCAAGTCAGGGCAATTTTTCCCTACTGAACGGCAGTCGATAATTATGGCACTGGCGTTGATCATGATCATGTTCTGGCCATGCGTACAAGCCGCCCCACTTATAACTCAACGGGTTTCTGTTAATTCGAAAGGAATTCAAGGCAATGATGCTAGCAACTATGTAACCTCGGTTTCAGCTACTGGACGTTGGGTGGCTTTCATGTCAATCGCTTCCAACTTGGTAGCACACGATACCAACGATGTCGCAGACATATTCGTTCGTGATCGCTACACCAAGAAAACTAAACGGGTATCGGTGAATTCCAAAGGAGTGCAAGCAGATAACGCGAATTACTATGCATCGATTTCCGCCAATGGCCGCTGGGTGGCTTTCATGTCCTCTGCTGTTAATCTTGTGACAGATGATAATAATGACGCCGAAGATATCTTTGTTCGTGATTGCAAGACCGGCAAAACCGAGCGGATATCGGTTGATTATAAAGGCCTTGAGGCAAACAACGGTAGCGATACCCTTTCAATTTCCGCTGATGGTCGCTGGGTAACCTTTTCATCCATGGCCTCCAATCTAGTGGCGGATGATGCAAATGGCACGTGGGACATTTTTGTCCACGATCGCAAGACTGGTAAGACCGAGAGGGTGTCGGTGAATTCAGCCGGCGCCGAGGCCAATGGCGGTAGCCACAACCCCTCAATCTCATCTGATGGTCGATGGGTAGCATTTGTCTCTGAAGCTTCCAATCTAATAGCGGATGATACAAACAATGTAAATGACGTGTTTGTGTACGACCGTGAAACCGGCAAAACTAAGAGGTTGTCTATTGACTCACAGGAACAGGAAGCCAATAACAATAGTGATTACACATCCATTTCTGCCGATGGTCGCTGGGTGGCTTTTGATTCAAGGGCCTCCAATCTGGTGGCGGATGATACAAATGGCTCATTGGACACTTTTGTTCACGATCTTAAGACGGGTAAAACCGAGCGCGTGTCGGTCGATTCGGCAGGCATTGAGGGGAATAGTAGTAGCGGGTATCCCTCAATTTCGGCTTCCGGACGTTGGGTCGCGTTTGGGTCGAATGCCAATCTGGTGTCGAACGATATAAATGGTACATTGGATATTTTTATTCATGATCGAGAGAAGGGCACTACCCGACGCGTCTCGGTTAATTCTGGAGGTCATGAAGCTAACGGTCAAAGCTTGGCTCCAGCGATGTCAGCAAATGGTCGCAGGGTAGCTTTCGAATCAGATGCTTCCAACTTGGTAAAGAAAGACAGTAATGGTTCAACAGACATTTTTGTTAAAAAGTTGTGGTAAGAATTCAGGTGTAAGGCCTGAATAGCTCTTACTTTCTAGTTCTCACGCGCTGCGTGTGAACTCATACTGGCCACGCTGCGGTTTGGTTATCAACGCGGAGCGTTGAAACTGCATTTCCATGCAGCGCATGGGAACGAGAAAACTTGGTAGTAGCGTCACTACAAAATAACCACTCAGAGGACACCATGCAACAATCGAATCTGCCAAGTCTGCTTGTTGCGTTATTTCTTGTTTGTGCCAGTTCATTAAGCCCAGCGGACGATACGCAAACACTCGCCCCCGGCTATGGCGCGCTTGAGTTTACCGCACCCGAGCCAGGCACTTATCAGCTTCCGGCCTTGGGCAATGCCGCCGACGGCAAGTTGCTGAACACACAAAATAACGCCATTTCGTTGCATAGCTTGCTGGGCGACAAAGTGGTCTTGCTCAGTTTTATTTACTCCAGCTGCAGCGATGTCAACGGTTGCCCGTTGGCCACGGCAGTTTTGCACAAAATCAAAACCCGGTTAAAAAAGGAACCCGAATTAGTCGGCAAGCTGCGCATGTTGACGATCAGCTTTAACCCCGAACACGATACACCGACAGTGATGCAGCAATACGCCCAGGGCTTTCAGGATCAAGACGTCGACTGGCATTTTTTGACCACCAAATCCGAACAAGACTTACAGCCGCTCCTCGACAGCTACAAACAAAATATACAGAAGGTTTTTGATGCCGACGGCCATTTTACCGGCACGTTTTCACACCAGTTGCGGGTTTATCTGATTGACCGCAACAAACAGATTCGCAATATCTACAGCGTGTCTTTTCTGCATCCGGACACATTGATTAACGATGTAAAAACCCTTCTGCAAACGCCGCTCAAACCAACACAGCCTGAGCATTTGCCCACCGCAGCGTTATATTCGGCTGGCGATAACAAAGCCGGATATGAGCAAGACAGTTATCAAACCCATTCCATTGCCCTGGCCGAGCGAAAAGGCCAGGCAAGCGATTTGACCAGGACAATTCGCAAGCCGCCGTTGGGGCTGGGTGCGGTGCCTGTGCCAGTAGACAATCCCGTCAATAAAGCCAAAATCAGTTTAGGTAGGCAGCTTTTTTACGACCGCAGGCTGTCGCTTAACAATACTTTTTCTTGTGCGATGTGCCACATCCCGGAACAGGGTTTCACCAACAATGAAATGGCTACAGCCGTAGGCATCGAAGGTCGCACCGTTCGGCGCAACAGCCCAACGCTTTACAACATCGCCTATGCCAACGCGCTGTTTCATGACAGCCGCGAAACCACTCTGGAGCAACAAGTCTGGGCCCCCTTGCTGGCCCATAACGAAATGGGTAATCCATCCATTGGTGTCGTTGTCGAAAAAATAAAGTCTATTGCCGACTACAAGCAGCAATTTGAACGCGTCTTCGGCAAAGGCCCGAACATGGAAACCATCGGCATGGCCATTGCCAGCTACGAGCGCAGTTTGAATTCAGCCAATTCTGCATTCGATCGCTGGTACTTCGGGCATGAGAAAGCTGCGATTGATGAGCAAGCACAACGCGGTTTCCAGCTGTTTACCGGCAAGGCCAACTGCTCTAGTTGCCATCGCATAGATAAAAACCGGGCCCTGTTTTCAGATGACGACAACCACAATACCGGCATCGGCTATCGCGATGCGATGAACACACCCAGCGCGTCGCAACCGCTGCAAGTCGCCCCTGGCGTCTATCTCAATGTGGACAGCAGTGTGATTGCCAAAGTATCCGCCGCCAAGGCTAATGATTTGGGGCGGTACGAAATCACCCAGGATCCGCAGGACCGCTGGAAATACAAAACCCCAAGCCTGCGCAACATCAATCTGACCGCACCTTACATGCACAACGGTAGTCTGACGACCTTGCGTGAGGTGGTTGAATTCTACAATCGCGGCGGCGTTGCCAATGAAAACCTTGATTCCCTAATTAAGCCGCTGCAATTGACCGAAGCAGAAATCGATGATTTGACTGCTTTTTTACAAACATTGACCGGTGATAACGTGCAAGAGCTGGTTGCTGATGCATTTGCAGCGCCGGTGGGGGACAGTCGCTAAGTGTTTTTTAGTATGTTAAAGCCTTTGTAGTCGGTATAGAAACAGTGCTTTGCGCCGGATAAATCAGCCAAATTTGCTAAGCCAAAGTCGCTCAAGAAATCGTTGCGTCGAGCTTGGTAAAAGATGTGGAGAAGCTTTAAATAATTACCCTGCTGAGATTGTTCTGTTATTGATACAACTGCGCTCCATGCCTGATCCAGCCCCCGACATGGCGGCTTTGCGGATCATGATGCGTCCAGTGAATCACGCCGCCTTTTTTGTTCCACTCATATTCCCCAGAAAACTCAATACTATCGCCCTCTTTAAGGTTGTCGATGCGTGGCGCTAAATCCAGATTATGCGTTACCAACAGGGTATGTCCTGAATTCAAGCTGACAATAAAGCGTTGATGCTTGCTGCCATTAACATCGTCAGGAAGTAATTTCAGGACAGAGGCTTGCACCTGGATTTGAAAATCGCTGCGATGAGTTTTGAAGGCCTCGGTGAGCAGCTCGTCGCTATTTTGATTTGCTTCAGCTGCTTGCACGCTAAACCAATGGGCATGGTCTATTCCGACAATAATTCCACTGGCAATGGCGATCAACATCAATAATTTTTTCATTCAGTTCCTCAATTGCTTCGGGATTGTTATCAACTTTGATTAGGCTCGGCCTATAAAAACACGCAACTATTCATTCAACAAGAAAAACCGACTATGTGTCATTTAATTATCGATACGATAATTGTTTGACACATAGTCGGATTTATTTTACTGTTTCGACTCGCTAACAATAATAATAAGAGGAGTCGAACATGTTTAAACCATTCGTTATTTACGCGGACATCACCGAAATTCGGCAAAGCCAACGAATCTTAATAGTCACGTATACATCCTGATAGGTGAACATCATGAGCCAAGAAAATCAAAATCAGGAAAAAGATCATTTTGTACTGTATGTCGCACTTGCCACCGTAGCACTTGTGGGTGTTTTATTGATGGTAAAGCAAAGCGAAAGTGAAAAATTTGCGCCTATCAAAGATCAAATCAGCGAAGAAAACCGCTTAATGAATATCCGAGTTCTCGGTCAGCGCGGAGATGAATAACATGAAAGGAAACTTAATCAAAGGTTTGTTGCTGACCTGCTTTTTGGTCGGCCCAGTAGGCGCAACTGAGTATATTTATCGGGATTTGATGGCGAATACCTTGCCATCTGCGCAATGTGAAACTGCCTCTAAAGCCCAGGAAATTGCCGCAAAATCTTACAATATTGACAGATACAGCAAACGTTTCTGTCAATCGCAAGGTTACGGTTGGCATGTTGAAGGTGTAAAAGAAATTGGGAAAACTCAGTGCACAGAGTGTCCGGATAATAAAGGCCTTCAGAAATGTCATCAAGAAGATGTGGTGGTGACCTGCAAAAGAATTAAACCTGGCTCAGTTGGCATGTTGCCAGGGAAAAGCTAGATTCACGAGTTATCCTCCTAAGATCTGGTGACGGCAATCGTTGGCTGTCACCATTTTTTATAAAGTCAGCTACGCAATATCAACCAGCGCAGGATGCAGCAATTCGATGTCTTCAATGCCACGACCTTTTTGCGGTGGTGAATAACTGCTGTAACTAGCCAGTGCCGTTGGTGCCAAGTAGCCAGTGATTTCTTCAAGATCCGACAAACGCAAACCCTGGCGCACAAGATAGGCGATGTAGCTGTGGCGTATGGCCTCTGCTGTTATTTCTTCGGGATCTGATAAACCCGAATCTACGACCGCACATAACAGAATAGCGGCAAGCTCTTCAGATGTAATATTGCCTGCATCCCAGGCGGGATGACCGCCGGACTGCGAAAATAAAGTTATCAGAGAATTGCTTAGCCCGAGCGTTCTGGGTGATTCATCGATGACAGTTAGTGTTGCAGATTCCAGATCAATTTGGCCGGGAATCAGTGCCGCCGCTTCTTCTAATGTCAGCCCGCTGAGCAATAAAGCAATAAGTTGCTTGGCTTTCAGGTGCGCGGCTTTCAATAAAATTCTCAGCTGATGACTGGACAGCTCTTTTACCGTCGGCTCTGGCAACGCCATGACGGTATTTTTTTCTATGGCTTTGGTTGTCTCGGGCTGAAAAGCAATCTGGTCGGCAGATGGTTGACCATACACATGCACACCGGAAAGCGTAATGCCGGCAGCTTGCAGTTCCGGTTTACGGGTTAAATATTCAACAATCCATACCGCAAAAAGCCCCAGTAAAATGGAGCTGACCAATGAAATCAGCGCATCGCGGTTGTAGTCGGGGCTGATGGGGTCAGCCGATCGATAGGCCCGGTTGATGACCGACACTTGCGGATATTTTTCTTTTTGGCTGGTTTGTACTTGGACCAACCGCTCCTGCGTATCTCTCGAAAGCTTTTCCAGACCTTCCAAGTCTGTTTGCAGTGCATCATGTTCAGTAAATTTTGTCGTAAACGCGGCCATTTGTTTTTTGATTTCGGCCAGTTGACCGCGAATCTCCTTAACGGTTTGCTGAGCGGCAGCGTATTGATTTTCGGCCTCCGTGATTACCAGATCCTTACCATAATCACGCCGCGTTTTAATCTCCGCTTCCAGCTTTTTAATTTGCTCCGGAATAATTTTTAAAGACGGCTGTTTATTCAGATAGTCGCGGGTAAATCGCTTATCAAACTCGGCTAGTTTTTCCTGTAAGTCATGCAAACGTCTTTCCAGGTCTTGCAAACTGCCACGCTCACGCTCCGGGACCACAGCTTGACCACGGGCAATTGCCGCTCTGATTGCATCAAGATTGGCGCGAGCCTTCACTTCATTTTCACTGGCTTTATTCAGGGATTCAGTAATGCCATTTAGCCTGGCCGAGGGTGCATTTTCTTCCCTACCAATGGAAGAAATATCATTGGCAATTCTAAAAGCCTCAAGTTCGGCGCGCTTTTGGCTGATTTTTTCAGTCAGACCGCTCAGCTCACCTTCAACCATGCCGGCCGTGTTTCCTGATATTTTCTTGATGTCATTGGCCCTGGCCTCCAGATACACATCCAGCCAAGTGTTCACCAGCAACGGCAAGAAATCAGGATCACTGCCTTCCGCACGGATCTCAACCAAATTGGTCTCCGGCACCGGTTCCACCGTCAAAAAGCGTTCAATATCTTGCGTGGTTAATTGCGCTAAAGCGACTTTGGCAGATTTGAGTTTTACTAAGGTTTCGGTAAGAAGTTCGTGACTGAGTAATATCTGCTTTTGTATGGCGACATGTTGCAAGTCTGCCGGACTGCTCTCTTTGTCGATTGCCGTCATTGCCGAAGTCAGTAAGCTAGCGCTACTCCGGTAAATAGCTGGGCGACTGTAGGTATACGTCAAGCTGATAGCCGCGCTAAGAAAAAACACCGTGACAAAAATGATGACTCGGCGGGTACGAAACCAGGGGCGATGGTTGAATTCCGGCACGGGGTTGAGATTGCCGTTAGGCAAAAAGTCGACTTGAGAGGCGTATTTATCCATGGCACGTTTACCCTGATAGCAATAAATTGACTATGTCACGAAACATGTTGAAGGTCTAGCTTTGTCGATAGCGCAGCTAGGCTCTTTGTTATACTGCGGATGCTTTTTGAAAAGCTATCATTATTGATGCCATGATTTCTTGACCAGACCATGAAACAAGCGATGCCCGATACTGTCACCGTCAAACGATTAATCCTATGAATCAAAAAACGCTCCTTGGTCATCCGATCGGTTTGTTTGTCTTGTTCTTTACCGAAATGTGGGAGCGCTTTTCGTTTTACGGGATGCGCGCCCTGTTGGTCTTGTACCTGACCCAGCATTTGATTCAGACCGCGCAAACGGGAGATACAGTTATTGGTTTTAAGGCGTTACAGGCGGGTTTGGAATTTGTGTTTGGGCCCATGAGCATTCAACCGCTGGCCTCCCAGATTTACGGACTGTATACCGGCTTTGTCTATTTCACGCCCATCTTCGGCGGCATGTTGGCTGATCGGGTTTGGGGGCAACGCAAGACGGTTGTGATCGGAGCGGTGTTGATGGCGCTGGGGCATTTTTTAATGGCCTCCGAAGCGTTCTTTTTGGTGGCATTACTGTTGTTGATTTTGGGCAGTGGCTGTTTTAAACCCAATATTTCCACGCAAGTCGGCAGCTTATATCCGCCCGGCGATCCTCGTCGGGATGGCGCATTCACCATTTTTTACATGGGCATCAATCTGGGGGCTTTTTTCGCCCCCTTGGTCTGCGGTACGTTGGGACAGCGTTACGGATGGCATTATGGTTTTGGCGCGGCCGGTGTCGGTATGTTGTTTGGGCTACTGGTTTATTTGGGCGGTCAACGCTATCTGGCCGAAGATCAATTCACGATAAAAGCAAATCAGCCTTTGGAAGAAGAGGTACCGTTGACAGCAAAAGAATGGCAGTCGATTGGCGGTCTGGTGGTGTTGGCAGCGCTCAACATCGTGTTCTGGGCTGTGTATGAACAGCAGGGCAATACGCTGCAACTGTTTGCCGACCAAAATACCGATTGGCATGTGTTTGGTTGGGAAATGCCGTCAACATGGTTTCAGTCGTTCAATCCTGCGTTCATTTTTTTGCTGGCGCCCTTGTTGGACAGACGTTCTGCGCGGCTTGCAAGCCAGGGCAAACAGCGCTCAAGTGTCGGCAAAATGGCATTCGGCGCAGGTTTGCTCGGAGCATCATTTTTGGTGTTAATTGTTGCGGTTTCCGGTATTGAATCTACCGAGAAAATCAGCTTTCTTTGGCTGGTATTGTGTACCTTGATTTACACCATCGGCGAGTTGTATCTCTCACCGATCGGCTTGTCTTTGGTGACCAAGGTATCTCCGCCCAGACTGGTCGGCATGATGATGGGCATGTGGTTTCTGGCTACATTTTTTGGTAATTATCTGTCCGGTTATATCGGTACCTATTACGAAAAAATGCCCAAAGACAGTTTCTTTTTATTGTTGGCAATTTTGGGCGTAGGAACCGGTTTGCTGATTTTTGCCTTTAAAGCGCCGTTGAAAAAAGCGGTGGATGATTAATCAATTTTTACTGTTTTTTGCATAACAAAAACAATCTATTACATGATCATTGACCATGCCGGTTGCCTGCATAAAGGCATAACAGATAGTTGGCCCGACAAATTTAAAGCCGCGTTTGAGTAAATCCTTGCTCATGCGCTCTGATGCTGGCGTTGAGGCGGGGATGTCATTGTGTTTCTCCCAGGCATTTACTACTGTTTTACCTTCCACAAATTGCCAGATATAAGATGAAAAACTGCCGAACTCACGCTGTACCGCTAAAAATGCGCGGGCGTTGATGACGGCAGAGTGTACTTTCAGTTTGTTCCTGACAATGCCGGCATTGACAAGTAATTCGGCAATTTTGTCATCGTTATAGTTGGCGATTATTTCAGCATCAAAGTGGTCGAAAGCCAGTCGGTACGCATCGCGTTTTTTTAAAATAGTGACCCAACTCAATCCGGCTTGCGCTCCCTCAAGAATCAAAAATTCAAATAGCAGTCGGTCATCATGTAAGGGCACACCCCATTCCTGGTCGTGATAGTCTTGTTCAATCGGGCTGGATTGCGCCCAAGTGCATCTGTTCATGGCGGCGTCCTATAAATTATCGGATAAGCTGGAGCGGGCAGGTTAACAAAATCCACGCTTGACAAGCTGGTTTTTGCAAAACTTGTCCACAGCCGAAATTTAAAACTTTCGAGTTTTCAAATACCTAAAGACCTTATTTGGATTTATCATTAAAGGTGCTCAATAATCATCACAACTTAACCATATCTTGTTGATATTAAAACAATAGTTCAACCTCTGACTAAAACTTGCACACCTTAACAAAAAGCCTTTGGCGGTATTGGTTTGGCGGCGGTTTTTTCACCTTATCCACAAAGTTATCCACAGAAAATGTGGATAACTTCTTTGCTGATAAAAAGCGCGGCAACGAATAGTTAAGTATTGCAAACTCATTGTCCTATAATCGTGAACGCCATCTGTTGGCTGTTCATGGCGTGAAATAGCAGCATTTTATAAACGAAGCCTTTGATTTTATGAGCAACGATACCCTGCAAGTACGGCGCATTGCCATCGATACCTACCACGAAAACGTCGCCTATCTAAATCGTGATTGCGGCATCTACCGGGCAGAAGGCTTCCAGGCCTTGTCAAAAATTCAGATCAGTACCAATGGCACTCGTGTGTTGGCGGTGCTGAATGTAGTCGATGATGCCTCTATTGTGCCGCCAGGAGAATTGGGACTTTCCGAACAGGCCTTCAAGCAACTTAATGTTGCCGAAGGCAGTCTGGTGACGGTTAATCATGCAGAGCCGCCGAAATCAATGGATGCGGTACGTCGTAAAATCAACGGCGAGCAGTTGGATCAGGGTGATTTTACCGCGATCACCCAAGATATCGTTGAGTCCCGCTATTCAAAAATGGAAATGGCAGCATTTTTAGTGGCTACCGGTCAAAACAATCTGGATCGTGACGAGTTGCTGTTTCTGACCCGTGCGATGCTGCAATCCGGTGACACCATGAACTGGCACGAATCGCTGGTGGCTGATAAGCATTGCATCGGCGGCATTCCCGGCAATCGCACGTCGATGCTGGTCGTGCCCATCGTCGCGGCTCACGGCATGCTGATTCCGAAAACCTCCAGTCGCGCCATTACCTCTCCGGCCGGCACTGCCGACACGATGGAGATTTTGTCTGACGTCAATCTTTCACCTGACCAGTTGCACGACATCGTTCGCAAGGAACGCGGCTGTTTGGCCTGGGGCGGTACGGCCAGATTGGCGCCGGTAGATGACATGTTGATTTCCGTGGAACGTCCGCTTGGGATTGATTCGCAAGGCCAAATGGTTGCGTCTATTTTGTCCAAAAAATTAGCGGCGGGGTCCACGCATTTAATCATCGATATCCCTGTGGGGCCGACGGCCAAGGTGCGACAAATGCGCCAAGCACTGGCATTGCGCAAGCTATTCGAGTTTGTTGGCGATCGTCTTAACATTCATTTGGAAGTGATGATCACCGATGGCCGTCAGCCGGTCGGACGCGGTATTGGCCCTGTGTTGGAGGCCCGCGATGTGATGCAGGTATTGCAGAATGACCCGGATGCGCCGGCTGATCTACGCCAAAAATCCTTGTTGTTGGCCGGCAGAATCATTGAATTCGATCCTGATGTCAGAGGTGGCCAAGGCTATGCGATTGCCAGAGATATTCTTGAGTCCGGTCGCGCTTGCGCAAAAATGAATGCCATCATTCTGGCACAAGGAGCAAAAGTCATTGATTTAACGCCAGGCAGTCTGTCTTGTGATGTGCATGCCGATGACGATGGCGTGGTGACGCATATCGATAATTTTCAGATGGCAAAAATTGCCCGGCTGGCCGGAGCGCCGATGATGAAAAAAGCAGGGGTAGATTTGTTAAAGAAACTCGGATCACCGGTTAAAAAAGGTGACATCTTGTACCGTATTCATGCTGAATTCCCTGCGGATTTTACCTTTGCCCAAGCGCTGGCTGACCAGAATAATGGCTACACGATTGGTAGCAAACAAGACATTCTTAAACCACTGATCGCTTTTTAATACTAATAGAGGCGCAGCGCGAGGAACCGAGTAAACGCGCTACGATTGCCACGAGGAAAATATGCTGATTCTTGCCTTCCCCGATTATTTTAAACAAGCACAACGTCTGGCTAACCGACTTGATGTACCCTTGGCTGAAATCGCCTTGCACCATTTTCCAGACAGTGAAAGCTTGGTGCGACTGCCGCCGAGTTTACCGGAACACATTATCATTTGTCGCAGCCTTAACCAGCCAAATGACAAGTTAATCGAATTGCTTTTGGCGGCGACTACGGCGCGCGGTTTGGGGGCGAAACGGGTAACATTGGTCGCCCCCTATTTAAGCTATATGCGCCAGGACATCGCCAACCAACCCGGCGAAGCGGTAAGCCAGCGCATTATTGGTAAGCTGTTGGCCAGTTTGTTTGACGATGTACTCACCGTCGATCCGCACTTGCACCGGATATCGTCACTGGATCAAGCGATCCCGATCAAAAATGCCATCAGCCTGTCGGCGACCGATGCGATGGCGACATTTTTAAAACAGCAGTTTGATGAGGCGATTTTACTGGGGCCGGACAGCGAATCGGAACAATGGGCTGCCAACATTGCCAGCCAAACCGGCTTTGATTATGTCATTGCCAATAAATATCGCTGGGGCGATAAACAGGTGGAAATGAGGCTGCCGGAATACGATTACGCGAATAGGCCGGTCATTATTATTGACGACATGGCCAGCACCGGTCGAACGCTGACCAAGGCGGCCGGGCTGTTGCAAGCTCAAGGGGCTAAAACGGTTTATGCGATGATTACACATGCCCTGTTTTGCGAAGATGCCGAGGCGCACATCCTCAATGGCGGCATCAAAGCCATCTGGAGCACTGACAGCATTGATCACCCCAGCTCTTTGATTGCGCTCGATAGCCTACTTGCCGAGGCTATTCGCGCCATCAGTTGAGCCGGGTATCATTTTGTATATCGGCGCTTAAGCGTCAGCTTTAATGGCAAAGGTGTGTACCCAAACCAGAGCATCTTCGTTCCAGGTCATGCCTGCGTGCATTTTCAGAATGATGTCGCGGTACAAATCCAGGCTGGGGTAACCTTCGGCCTTGGCATGCTCATCGGTCATATCGCCTAAACGCTCGCGCTTTAGGTCGGTGACGACAAAGGTGACGCCTTCCAAGGTAAATTCTTCGTCAGGATAGCCATAGACGCCATCGCGGCGTTGCTGGGTTTTATTGCCGGCAAGAGCGGCGGCAACCAGTTTCGGATGGGTTACCAGACGGTCTATTGAACAGGTTTTGGGAGGCAAGGTGGTCATGTGAATTTCACTCGTAGTTAGAGGCAGTTGCTTGGGCGGCTAAGTCTATCGCATCTTGACTCTTATCGACCGTGTTTAGCGTAAAATGCCCAATAATTTTAAAAGACTCTCAATACCTCATGTCCATTCCTGTAAGTTCCTTACTGACGAGAATTATCATCCAGCCTGAAACAGCGCTAGCGCTTGAATTGACGGAATGGGATTTATTGATCAGGCAAGCCCGGCGGTCCAATGTACTGGCAAAGCTGGCCTATTTACTTGAAGACCTCCAACTGATTGACAATGTGCCTGAGCATCCGCGACGCCATTTACTGTCCACACAGGTTCACGCACAACGCTTTAGCATTTCCCTGGATTGGGAAATTGAGTGCATCAATCAGGCCTTGACAGACTTGCAGGTGCCGGTAGTGTTTTTAAAAGGTACGGCTTATCACGTTGCCGAAAATCAAGCGGGCAGAGGCCGAGTGTTTTCCGATGTCGATATCCTGGTGCCTGAGGCTATGATCGCCGATGTTGAAATTGCACTGGTGAAAGCCGGCTGGATGACCAGTACCTTTGCAGCTTACGATCAAAAATATTATCGGGAATGGATGCATGAAATTCCCCCGTTAAGGCATCTTAAGCGGCAGACATCCATTGATGTTCACCACAATATCTTGCCGAAAACCTGCCGTTTTTGCCCGGATGCCAGCAAATTGCTGGCCCAGGCAGTAAAAATTCCCGGCACTGAGCATTGGGTGCTTTCCCCGGAAGATCGTGTACTGCACAGCGCAGCACATTTGTTTTATGGCGGGGAGTTTGATCAGGGCTTTCGTGATTTAACTGATCTGCATTTTTTGCTGAAAGAATTTGCAGAAACCGACGGATTTTGGCCTCGACTCCAAGAGCGAGCGACTAAACTGAATCAGCAAATCGCCCTGCATTATGCACTTCGTTACACTCGACTGATCTTGCAAACATCGATGCCGGACAGCATGTTTCATGAAGGTCAGGCAGGCATCAAGCAGCGATGGATGGATGCGCTGTTTTTAAGGGCGCTACAACCGAATCATGTCAGTTGTAGTGGCAAATGGACAGGGCTTGCATGCTGGCTGTTATTTGTTCGGTCACATTGGCTGAAAATGCCTTGGTATTTGTTGTTACCGCATTTGTTTCGCAAAACCCGGATGAAGTTCGCAGGCGAATCACAACATTAAGGTGCAATCATGCCATTGTGCAGATAGCTTTCTTCGTAATTAAAAACGATATTCGCATCAGGCAGAACGAGGGCTTCGTTTTTGCCTTTGTAATCCAGTCTGAACAACAAGTCTTTGATCAAGTTGATGCGCGCGGCTTGCTTGTCATCGGCTCTGACCACTGTCCAGGGCGCTGATAAATGGTGGGTTCGGGCGAACATGATGTTGCGGGCGTCGCTGTAGTCATGCCAATGCTTTTGCGCTTCTTTATCGATGGGACTGATTTTCCATTGCTTGAGCTGGTTTTTTTGCCTGTCGTTCAAACGCTTCTTTTGTTCGCTTTTACTGATATCCAGATAATACTTAATCAATTTGATACCGGATCGCACCAGCAATTGCTCATAGTGGGATACCGTTTCGATAAATTCGTGATATTCGTTGTCACTGCAAAATCCCATCACTCGTTCCACACCCGCGCGGTTGTACCAACTGCGGTTGAACAACACCATTTCTTGCGCAGCCGGTAAATGCTGGGTGTAACGTTGAAAATACCAGGTACTGAGGTCGCGATCGGAGGGCTTACCCAGCGCGACCACCCGAATTTCGCGCGGGCTTAAATGTTCGATAATACGTTTAATCGTGCCGTCTTTGCCACCTGCATCCCGTCCTTCAAAGATAATCAGAATCTTGTCGCCATGCTTGATGATGTGATTTTGCAGTTTGACCAGTTCGATCTGTAGCTCCTGCAAGGTGTCTTTGTAGATTTGTTTATCGGGTTTTGCTGACGTTTTTTTACTCATATCTATCTCCTAGGCAAGCATCATTGTGTTTGATGTGTGCGAATATGTTGCAATACATCCAGCCCTGCATTGCCTGAGTCCCGCTTTGATGAATTGGCAAGGCTTGCGTTTAGGTTTTGGCGCTGCCCGTATGATAAAAAGCGTAGGCATTTTTCCCCGATTTTTTAATCAGATACATCGCATCATCCGCATAGGTAATGAGTTTTTCTGTATCGTTACCGTGATCGGGAAAAATGGAAACACCAATGCTGCAACCGACTTTGGCGATTTTGCCTTCGAGCATCGCTGGTTCCTGGAAGGCTAAAAGTATCTTTTTTGCCACTAATTCAGCATCTACGTCGCTATCGATACCATTTAATAAAATGATAAATTCATCACCACCGACTCTGGCAACAGTATCAGATTGACGAACTGAAGATTCCAAACGCTTCGCGACGTCTTGTAATAAAAGGTCGCCGATTCGATGCCCAAGAGTATCGTTGATCGCTTTAAAACCATCGAGATCGATAAACATAATGGCCAACTTTTCCCGGTTTCTGACGGACATATTTTGCGCGGTCGACAGCCTGTCCTTGAACAAAGCGCGATTCGGCAGGCCGGTCAAAATGTCATGATTCGCCATATATAAGATTTTTTCTTCGACTTGTTTGCGGGCCGCGATTTCATTAGCCAGCGTTTCGTTAAGCGTTTGCAGGGATTTTTTACTGGTTTCAATCTGCATAATTGCTTGTTGGAGCAATTTTGACTTGATTTGCGATTGATAGGCCTGGGCACGCATCGCCAGCGATTTCTCCAGCAAACGCCGCTGAAATTCGTCTGTATTTCCGGTCTTTAAGGCAAAAAGTTCATGGTTCATAATTACTATTTGCCGAGTAAATCAATACCGCAGCGTAAATTTTTTAAATGGTTAATGGCTATGGACACATTATCACCATCAATAACCGAGCCATGTTGTGGCAATATTCGCGCTATATCCAAAGACTCAATATTTTTCAAACCGAAGCGCATCACATCGTTGCTGGGCATATAGTTTTGATGAAACGAATCCATATCATGCGGAAATCTGTCGCTGTCGAATAAACTCCAATGCTCATCAATCGCACCGAATAGATCACTGCTGAACAGGCTTTTGGTTTTCGTGTCGTAAGTGGTAATCGCGCCAGGAGCATGCAGATAAAGAGTCGGATGAAATGTCAGCACTCGGCCGCTTTTTAAGGTGTAGCGGTAATCGTTTTCGTCAACCGCATAAAACTCGGAGTTCAATCCCAGATGGTGAATCAGCCGAACGGTATTGGAGTGGGCGGCTACTTTGAGATCTTTTCGGCCGATCAAATCTTCAACAATGGGCAAATTGGCGCAGACATCCGGATCTTGATGGGCCGCCACGATCAGCGAGATTTTATCAGGACTGATTAAATCGATAATCTTGCGCATGATGATCGGAAATTCCGGCACCGAGCCGGGATCGAATAACACGGCTTCGTCGCCATCAATCAAAAGATAAGGATTGCAGTGCATATTTGCAGCCTCATCATAAAATCCGATCCAGTAGATGTCTTCGGTGATGGCAATGGGATCATCGTAGTTATATTCAGTCATGATTGAAATTTTTCTAGGGTTTAAAAACCTTGCCAATATGAGGATAAATGTTTAGCTGGTCAAATCTTCTTGCGCTGACAGTGATTATCGCCATGCAGACCAAATAAGGCATGTGGGTTTAACAGTGCACCGGTCCCCATTGCTGGAGACATACGAATAAAACCTGCATCTTAAAATTAACTGGTGTACAAAATCAGGTGAAATGGCTCAATTCTCATTGTTTATTAGGTTATTTAACACAGTTTAATTAATTAACCCTCGCTTCCTTCATTAAGTTTTAACAACTTTCCACCTGTTCAAGGCGCGTTGTCTCCGGAAAGGCCATGAAAATCAATGGCGGAGATTTTGACAAGATTCAAAGGCATTCTTGGCTCGCAATGTGCTTAATCTGCTTTAAGCGACGTGCAAATCAAAAAATTACCTTTATTTTTGCACAAATTTGCCATCCATTCTTAAAACAATATATGTCCTTAACATTGAAAATGAAAACTTATAAAACAGCCTGGATTTATCTTTTACCTGCTCTTTGGGCGCCGACCGCTTTTGCTGATTACAAAAGTGATATTGGTTACAGCGATCTGCTTACCCTTTTGGGGGGCGGCACGCCAACGGGCGCCAATGTCAAAGTGACTCAGGTTGAGGCATCGTTGGTTGGCTCATCAGATCCCGCCTATCCAAACTATGCACCAGATACAACTAACTCACAGTTTGTCGGTAAAACCTTTAGTTTCCCCGGAACAGCCAGTACATCACCGTCAGGACATGCGAATAGTGTCGGCGCGCTTTTTTACGGCAATAACGCCATGGCGCACGGCATTAGCCAAATAACCAGCTACGAGGCAAATGCCTGGATTAACAGTATCGTAAGCAATACAGTTTCCGCCCCGATAAATGGAAGCAGGATTGCCAATCATAGCTGGGTCGGTAACGGCAACACTGCCGGCGATACAGGGGCAATTTTGCGGCTGGCCGATCGGGAAGTGGAGCATAACGAATTTATCCAGGTTGTCGGCATGGCGAATAGCAACAGCAATTCACCGTTACTGGGTAGTGCCTATAACGTGATTGCGGTGGGTCGAACCGATGGTGGTCATGATCACGGTGCAGATGCCGTCGATTCGCTTTACATCGCCGGACGAACACGTCCCGATGTGGTTGCTCCTGAGTCTACCACCAGCGCAGCGACGCCGATTGTTTCCTCTGCTGCTGCACTGCTGGTAGAGACCGGTCATACCGGCGCTTTATCGCTTTCCAATGGCTCGGCCAGTATCGCTGGCGTAGGTGCGGTGTATAACGCGGAACGTTCCGAAACCATTAAGGCGGCATTACTGGCGGGCGCAGACAGGGTGACCAACAACAGTTTGCTTGCCGCGAATATTACTGACTACCGCAGCAGCGGCCATCAAAGCGGCAATGGTCTGGATGATCGTTTTGGTGCCGGTCAGGTCAATATTCTGCACAGTTATCAGATTATTGCCGCCGGTGAGCAGGACAGCCTCGAAGATGGTGGCGTAAGTACAGGCATTGATTTGCAGGGCTTCGATTACGACCCTGCTTTTGGTGGTCTCGTTGGTAGTAATAAGACGGCCACCTATAATTTCACAGCGAGTGAAGACTTGAAGCTTTCAGCTTCGTTGGCCTGGAATCTTGGCGTGTCCAACAATGGAGCGCTGAGCACCACCCTCCATGACCTGAACCTTGAATTGTTCGACGTCACTGATCAGACGGTAACGGATTTTTCTGCCAGCACTATCGATAACACAGAAAATCTCTGGGTAAGCCTGGTCACAGGGCATAGCTACGAGCTGTTAGTTAAATCAGGCGAGAGTGGTAATTTTACCTGGGATTACTCGCTTGCCTGGCAAATGGTGCCTGTCAATACAGCAACCGTCCCGCTACCCGCTGCGTTTTGGTTATTTGCCAGTGCCTTGGCCGGTTTTGGTTTTACAGGTAGAAGAAAAAAGATTGATTCGAAAGGCTAGCATTAATTCGTAGCCTGTGAGCTGGTCGAACTGTCGAAGCAAGAATGGATGATTTTTAGAGGATCCGTTAATTCTACTCTGTCAGATTATCCGCAAGCCTGTCATACCCGCCTGGAAGCGGGTATCCAGTGCCATGGACGGTAGGCTTCGACCCCTCCATGGAGCCTCGGCGACTGCTCCTGCGTTGCTCTACCTCCTGCATCCTTGCAGTCGTGGATTCCGGCAATCCCTGCCGGTATGACGGCCTTCTGTAATCTGGTTCATATAATCTGTCAAGGTAGGATTGATGATAGTTTTAATCAGCCTGGATTTTGCAAAGCGCCATCCAGGCTGAGTGCTTGTTTTTATTCCTGCTTATCATTCACCAAGTCATAGGTAATATCCGGATTGAAGCCCATTGGCCAGTAAATTGCGGCAGCAGGCGGCCAAAATAACGACACCACACGGAATTTGGCTCTTAACCGACCTTCTTTGACGACCTGACCACCTTTTTCCAGACGATAAGGAATGCCGGAATCAGGCGGGATGCCAGCAGCTGTCCAGAAAAACGGCTTGGTGGTGACCTTGCCATCGGCTTTGATGTCTACCGGCTGTGGCCTTTTATAAATATAAAGATCACTACCTGGCGGCACTTTAAAGGTGCCCGTAGTGGTACAGCCGGTGACCATGATCAATACAGCCAGGGCTAAGCCTAATTTTTTTATCATCGTAGTTCTCCAGGTTGTGTGGGAGTTTAATTTTCCCAACGCTTAAAAATCAAAGAGGTATTAATGCCGCCAAACGCAAAATTGTTACTCATCACATAGTCACAATCGAGTTGGCGGACCTCCCCTTTGATGTAGTCAAGCTGGGCACATTCCGGGTCAATGTTGTCAAGATTGGCAGTGGGATGAAACCAGCCTTCATTCATCATATTGATCGACACCCAGGCTTCCAGCGCGCCGCATGCACCCAGAGTATGACCGGTATAGCTTTTCATGGAACTGATGGGAATATTGCTGCCGAACACCGCATGGGTCGCCTGGCTTTCTGCCCGGTCGCCGTGTTCGGTGGCGGTGCCGTGGGCACTGATATAGCCGATGGCAGCCGGTTCCAGTTGGGCGTTTTGCAATGCCAACCGCATAGCCACCTGCATGCTTTTGCTGTCGGGTTGGGTGACATGCAAGCCATCGGAATTGGTACCAAAGCCAACCAGCTCGGCATGTATTCTGGCACCACGCGCCAGAGCGTGATCGAGTTCTTCCAGGATGAAGGTACCGGCGCCTTCACCGATTACCAGACCGTCACGATCGCGGTCAAAAGGCCTTGGACTTTTATCGGGCTCATCATTACGCAAACTGGTGGCAAACAGGGTATCGAATACTGCCGCTTCGGACGGCGACAATTCATCCGAGCCACCTGCGACCATGAGTTGTTGATGACCATATTTGATGGCTTCGTAAGCATAGCCAATCCCTTGACTACCGGATGTGCAGGCGCTGGAGGTGGTGTATACCCTGCCATTGATACCAAAAAACAAACCAATATTGACCGGCGAGGTATGCGCCATCATGCGGATATAGGAGGTCGCATTCAGGCCATCAACCGCATAATTGAGCAGCATGTTGCCGAACTCGGAAATGGCCTCGAGACTCCCGGCGCAACTGCCATAGGCAATGCCGGTTTGGCCGCTGCGCAGCACCGGATCGTTTAATAAGCCGGCGTCTATCAGTGCCAATTCAGTTGCACATGTAGCAAGCAATGCCACTCGGCCCATGCCTCGGGTTTGTTTGCGGGTGTAGTGGGCGGGTTTGTCAAAATTTACCGGTGCACCTAGTCGGGTATTCAAGCCTTTGTACTTGGCCCAGTCGTCCATGGTTTGAATACCGGTGATTTGTTTTTTAAGATGCTCGGCGACGGTTTGCCAGTCGTTGCCGATTGGCGAAATCCCTGCCATGCCGGTAACCACGACACGTTTCAACATAGGCCACCATTCACGGA
Organism: Methylococcaceae bacterium; assembly: GCA_013141375.1. Classification (GTDB taxonomy): domain Bacteria; phylum Pseudomonadota; class Gammaproteobacteria; order Methylococcales; family Methylomonadaceae; genus JABFRC01. Next base: position 42,910 of record JABFRC010000310.1, read on the forward strand.
AATGACCTGACGGGTAATATAAGCCGCATCGTCGGACATTAAAAATGCCACCAGCGCGGCAACTTCCTTTGGCGTGCCGACCCGGCGGGCTGGAATCATTTTTTTGATTTCCTCTAGCGGCAAATCATTAACCATATCGGTCTCGATAAGTCCGGGAGCCACGCAATTGACGGTGATGTCACGTTTGGCCAATTCCAGCGCCAGGGCTTTAGTGGCGCCGATAATGCCCGCTTTTGCGGCGCTGTAATTGACTTGGCCTCGATTGCCCATTATGCCGGACACCGACGATAAGGTGACAATGCGGCCCGGCTTACGTCGTCTGACCATCGGCATCACTACCGGCTGCAAGACATTGTAAAAGCCATCGAGATTGCTGTGAATGACGCTGTCCCATTCTTCGCCGGTCAGAGAGGGGAACGCATTGTCGGCAGTAATTCCGGCATTACACACCACACCGTAATAAGCGCCGTGAGTTTCAATATCCTGGTTGATTTGTTCGTTGCATTGCGCGCGGTCAGCAATATCGAATTGTAAAATTCGGGCAGATCGGTCTATCTGCTGTATTTCTGCGGCAACGTCTTCGGCCTGAGCACGTTGGCTGCGGCAATGGATCACTAAATCAAAGCCCTGGTTAGCCAGAGATAATGCGATGGCCTTACCGATACCCCGGCTGGAGCCGGTGACTAAAATAGTTTTGTTCATGTGTGCTCGTATGTTGTTTAACAGATCTTGTAAATGCACTTTACACTGATCAGCGCATTTTTATAGCTACATAGCTCTGCTAAAAGCGATGTTATCGATCAAGCGGGTTTTACCTAATCTGGCGGCTACCAATATCACCAGTTGAATATCTTGCGATCCGGCTTTCGCCAAATCATCACTTCGGCAAATGGCAAAGTAATCGGGCTTAAAGCCTGCCGCTTGCAATGTGCGGAGCGATAGTTGTTCAATCTCTGCATACGGTTTACCGACTAAAACGGCATCTCTCGCTGCACAAAGGGTTTGATACAGCTGGGCGGCGGTTTGTTTTTCTTGCACCGACAAGTAACCATTGCGGGAACTCATTGCCAAGCCGCTGGCCTCTCTGACGGTGTCTACGCCGACGATGTCGACGGGGATGTTCAAGTCCCGCACCATGGTTCGAATAACGGCCAATTGTTGGAAATCTTTCCGGCCAAACAGGGCGCTATCCGGCTGCACAATGTTAAACAGTTTACAGACTACGGTGGCAACACCATCGAAATGACCGGGCCTAGCAGCGCCACAGTAAATAGTTGATAGGCCGCTGACAGAGACTGTGGTTTTGGCGTCACTCGTATACACATCTGACACTGCCGGCAAAAACAACAAATCGGCACCGGCGGCGGCAAGTTTGGCCTGGTCTTCGGTTTCGGTTCGTGGGTAGCTGTCAAAATCCTCGCCCGGCCCGAATTGGGTAGGATTAACGAAGATGCTGACGACCACTCGCTCGGCATGTTGCTTGGCTTCGGTGACTAGCCTGATATGGCCTTCATGCAGATTGCCCATGGTGGGGACGAATGCTATGCGTTCGCCCGCCTGACGCCAGGTTTTGATCGTGCAGCGTAATTCAGAAACTGTGTTGACGATGAGCATAATGCTTAATAGCTGTGTTCTGCAGTCGGAAAGTTCAGCTGTTTGACGGCTTGATGATAAGCGACAATGGCTTCTTCAATCGAGCAGGCAT